>CALESE010000001.1 GCA_937907205.1 uncultured Romboutsia sp.
TATTTTTTTATATATTTTTATGTGTTGCACTTAATATGATAATTTATCATATAAAAAAAGACTTCTATTGGGGGAACAAATAGAAGTCTAAAATGGGGGAGATTGAGTATGTTTGATTTTACATTAATAGTATACCCACACTCAATATATATATACATAAATATTTATAATTAAATATTTATGTATAATATAGTATGAAAATTGTACAAGATGGTAACTCACATTTAAACAAAATATGAATATAATACATTATCTAAGGGGGGGAATATCATGGATGAAAGAGGAATTAAAAAGGAATTAAGAGATTTAATACTTGATATGGCCCAAAAGGAACTTGATAATTATGTATCTCAGAAAGGTATAAAAAAATATTTTGAAGGAAATATTGACAAAATAATAAATGAAAATATGAAAAAGTTCAGTCAAAGTATAGAGATAAATAAAGTATACTTGAGGGTATTAAAGAGAAGTTCAAATCAAGATAATGTTTCATTAATAGCAAGGGTTGTAAAAAATGAAGATACATTTAAAACTAAAAATGAACTTGTTAAATTTGCTAGATATTTAGGTCTTAATGTAAATATAAAGCAATCATACAACCAAATATTAAGAAAAATAGCAAATCATATATATTTAAATAAAAATATATATTCTAGCAAATATATATCTTATAAAAGAGGAGATAAAGAATATATATTAGAACCAGATAAGATAAAAGAAGATTTAATAGAAAGTTATAAGTCAAAAACTAGAAATGATATGAGAAATATTGCTAAGCTTTTAGATCTTAACACTTATGAAGAGGATAGTGCAGAAGAAATAAGAAGAAAAGTTATAAATTATATAATGAAAGAAAAAATATCTAAAAATAAATGACGTAAAAATTAAGGACGCTATTAGCGTCTTTAATTTTTAATTTAGCATATAATATAAAAGAAATTATATGAGGAGATGATAAATATACGTGAAAAAAAAGTTATTATAATAATTTTAATATTATTTATAATTTGCACAGGTTATAGTATAGAAAAAAAATTCTTTCCTCTTAAAAAAGAAATTAAAATAATTAGTTATAATATACATAGTGGTCTTAATAAAGATATGTTTCCTACACTTTTTGATATAATTGATTTTTTAAGGATATCAGATGCCGATGTTATATGTTTGCAGGAAGTAAATGAATCTGCTAAGGCAGGATTTCAAGTAAGTAGTTTTAAAGAAGAACTAAAGATGTATTCTCATTTTGGAGCTAATGTAGTTAATTATGGGTTTAATTATGGACTTGTAACATATTCAAAATATCCTATAAAAGATGAAAGTCATATATATTTAAGTAGTGGGGATAGAGAACAAAGAGGAATGTTACATACTGTTTTAAGTGTTGATGGAAGAAAATTAAATATTATAAATGTTCATTTAGGATTAGGTAAAGAAGAAAGAGAAGTGCAGATAAGAGAATTAATAGATTTTGTAAAGAAGCTAGGAGATGAACCATATATTGTAGTTGGAGATTTTAATGATGGAGATATAAATATTGGTGAAAATATTTTGAAAGATGTAGCAAAAGAATTAAATAAATCTAATACACTTACCTTTGCTACTGGGTTAGAGAGGATTGATTATATATTTGTTTCTCCTCAAATTAAAGTTTTAGACTATGAGGTTTTGATAAAAAATATGTCAGACCATTATCCTATAATTGCTAAAATAAGTATATAGATATAAAATAATATTAAGTCAGGTTATAAATAGGAGGAAAATAATGAAATTTAATTTTTGCCATAATAATTTTAATGTTTTAAACTTAGAAAAGAGCATAGAGTTTTATGAAAAATCTTTAGGTCTTAAAGAAGTGAAGCGTAAAGAAGCAGAAGATGGAAGTTTTATATTAGTATACCTAGGAGATTCAAGCACAAATCATACACTAGAATTAACATGGTTAAGAGATTGGGATAGACCGTATAATTTAGGAGATAATGAATTCCATTTAGCACTAGAAGTTGATGATTTTAATGGAGCTTATAACTTACATAAAGAATTAGATTGTATATGTTATGAAAACAAAGAAATGGGAATATATTTTATAGCAGACCCAGATAATTATTGGATAGAGATATTACCAAAAAATAAATAATGAATAAAAGCACCTTTAAACTCAAAGTTATGTTTAGAGGTGCTTTTTACATAATATATATTTAAAAATTTTATTCATAATTTAAAAATTTTAAAAATATATATTATTAATAATAAGTTTTGGGGGGACAAACTAATGAATAAAAGAAGAATAATATATAAAGGTTTTAATAAAAGACGTAAGATAAATGTAATAAAAAGTGCATCTATAGTTATAGGTATATTTTTATTAGGCGGTGGAATATTTATAAAATTAAAAGATATGAATCTGTTAAATAAACTTAATGATAAAATAATCAATTCAATAGAATCAATCAATTTTAAAAAGCCTAATAAAGTTGAAGAGATAGATTATAATGATATATCAAAAGAATTAGAAGCTGTTAATAAAGTCAAAGATGAAAAAGAAGAAGTATCTAATGAACAAACTCAGACTGAAGTAAATGAAGAAGTAAAAGTAGCAGTTATAGATGGATTGAATATTCATACAATACAAGTAGCTTCTGTAGAAAATGATAATGATATGCCTAAGATAGAATCTCAATTAAATGAAAATAATATACCTTTTTCTGTCGTAGAAATAGATGGATTAAAGAAAGTACATACATATGCATCTTTTAAACAAGATAGTGTAAGAGATCGTCTTGAATCTGTAAGGAAAGTATTTCCAGATGCATTTTTATCTCAGGTTAAAGCCCCAGTTTTATCATTAGAATATACAAATAAATATTTATATGTAGAAGGGATATCAAGTAAATTAAATGATTTAATTAAGAATTTTGAAGAGGAGTCTAATTTTTGGGAAGCTAATAAAGATAATATAGATATAAAATCATATAATACAATATTGACATCGAGAAAGAACATATTAGATGATATTAAAATTGAAGCTAATAAAATAGACTATTCAAATATGGAAGTATTTAAAGATAATTTAATTAAATACACAGATGAAACTAACAATAAAGTTGATTTATCTTTAAAGTCTATAAATGAAAAAAACTATAATGTTAGTAAGAGTTTATTTTTATCTTCTATACAAGGATATTTCTTATTTATAAATTCTATAAAAGAAGTATAGAAATTAGTTTGAATTATGATTAAATGTTCAAGTTTATAATTTGTAAAAGTATAAAAAATAACATAGAATTTATTGGGTATAATTTATGCATAGAAAAATGCACGAAAAAGCTATTAAAATTATATAATATGGATAAGATAAAGGTATGATGAGATTCATACCTTTTTTATTTAATTTATTAAAAATATGAATTATACTAAAAATTAAACTTAAGAATATATCATAAATAAGCAAGCAAAAATAGTGCGTAAATAGTAGGAAAAAATAACAATAGTGTAATAAAATCGTTCGACATTTGTGTTGAATTTTTTACAATATAGTGATAGACTAAATAAGTACAAATTCTAAGTAACAAATGAGGTGAGTATATGGATATAATCTTAGCATCAGCATCTCCTAGAAGAAAAGAAATTTTAGGAAATACTAATTTGAAATTTGAAGTAATAAAAAGTGATATAGATGAGGTTATATTACCAGAAGAATCGCCTTGTCAAGTTGTTATGAGACTTGCATATGAAAAAAGTATGGATATATCGTATAATAATAAAAATAAACTAATAATA
>CALESE010000002.1 GCA_937907205.1 uncultured Romboutsia sp.
TTTAATGCAACATAAATATAAAGTGTTGCACTTGTATTGACAATCTATCATAAACTAAATATATTTTATCATTATAATTAAATATATTAACATATAATTAAGTAAATAATTCTTTTTATAATAATATAAATTATCCTTTTTCATATTATTATAAAAAGAATCTTAATTTATTTAATATAAATTCACAACTTATACATAATTTATAATATAATTAAATAAATGCTTAATCGAGGTGATATTTATGAAAAATATAGCAGCTTTTTTTGATATAGACGGAACTCTTTATAGAGATTCTCTTATGGTTGAACATTTTAAAAAATTAATTAAATATGATATAATCGACCAAAAAGTGTGGTTTGAACATGCTAGAGATACATTTATGGATTGGGATAAAAGACAAGGAAACTACGATGATTATTTAGATGATGTTTGCGAGTTATATGTGAAGTCTTTAATAGGATTGGATAAAACTTGCATAGAGTTTACAAGTGATCAAGTTATAAAATTAAAATCTGATAGAGTTTATAAGTACACTCGTTCAAGAATAAACTGGCACTTAGAAAATAACCATATAGTTATATTTATTTCAGGTAGCCCTAACTTCTTAGTAGATAAAATGGCTAAAAAATATAATGTTACTGATAGTATTGGAAGTAACTATGTATTTGAAAACGGAACATTCAATGGAACTGTGATACCTATGTGGGATTCTAAAAGTAAAAATAATGCAATCAATGATTTTGTTGAAAAATATAATATAGACTTATCAAAATCTTTCGCTTATGGAGACACAAACGGTGATATAAATATGCTTAGAAGGGTAGGTAATCCTATAGCTATAAATCCAACAAAAGAGCTTCTAAATCATATTGAAGATGATGATAAAATATCTAATAATACACAAATAATTATCGAAAGAAAAGATATAGTATACTCTTTACCTAAAAATATAAATATTTTAGATATATAATATACGTATTATTCATTTAATTATAGGGAGGTTAAATATGTCAGATAATTCATCTCAAATGTCTTTTGATGAAGCTATTGAAAAACTTAGTAGAAGTGTTTATCTTGAAAGTCCAGGTATTTGGATTGACCTTACAGATAAACTCAACGATAAAGTCTTTGACGAAATGGTACTTTTCTTTGCTACTAAGTATAATACATTACCTATTATAGAATATGCAGTTGAAAATAATTCTATAGACTTAAATCTTGCTTCTCAAAACAAAGAGTATAAAAATATTGGACAACATCTAATATCAATAGCTCTTCAAAGTAATAACATTAATATTCACAATTACTTAAAAAAAGCTTTAGGAGAAGATGAAGATATAATAGTTGAAGATGATGAAAATTTTGAAGAAAATGTTATAGATTCTAATTTAGATTTAGAAATTAATGATTCAAATGGTGTATATATACCTGAATATCTATGTCCAAAATGTAATTCAAATATTTTTATTCATGGATACAAAGTTATAGAAGACGTTATTTATAAATTTTCTTCAAATAAAGATAGATTAGTTGAAAATAATAGGAAATCTACGGATTATGTTACTTGTTGTAATTGTAATCATACAATAAATAATATAACTAGCGAAAATCTTAAAGATTTGTGCAAACTTCAAAATTGTTCCAAGTGTTTAACTAACTTGACTAATGTTGGTATAGTGGATAAATCAAAGATGATATTTGATAATAAATCAAATAGATTTATTCCAAGTTATACTACCTTCCATTGTGGGAAGTGTGATAGTGAAATAAGTCAAAAACAAAAAGAATATTTTGAATTATAATAATAAAAGCTATAGAAATTCTATAGCTTTTATATTTTTAATATTTTTCTTAACTTTTCATTATAATAATCTATAAACGAACTATATACTTTATCATATACCAAAAATATTATATTTAATCCTATTAATATAAATAGATTCAGTTTTATATAAATAAATGATTTAATTAAAAAATATACTATAACTATTGATAAATTTGCAAATAGTAATTTAAGTATATATTCAATATATATTGGTATATCTCTTTCTATATAGTACTTAATAAGTCCATATATTCCAAATGTTAAACTGTATATAATCCATTGAGCTTTATTATTCATAATTATAAAGCTTAATATCAATGATCCTATATAAAATGCAATTCCAGTTTTAGGTCCAAACTCCATTATTATAATAGATATTAATAGTGAAGATATTCCCATCAAAAACAATGTATTTATAGAGATAATATTAATTAGTAGTAGTAAAACTAAATTTATACCTAATAATATTCCTCCATATGCTACTTTTTTACTCATAAATCCCCCTTAGAAACAGCTCACTATGTCTCCTCCAAAACATTCACAACAAGAATCTAAACACCATAGCTTAGCACAATCTCCACAGCAATCATCTCCTATGCAGCAGCAACAACAGTCATCACAACAACAGCAACATAAATCATTATCAAGTCGTCTTCTTCTATTGTATCTATATGATCTATCTCTATAATCATCTCTATAAAAAACATAATTATCTAATGCCTTTTTGTACTCTATATTTTCAGGTTCTAAGATATTAGCTTTTTTTATACTTTCCTCACCTTCTTCGTAATAACCTATATTCATAGAAGATATTCCATTTAGGTAATACCACTGAGCACATCTTTCTTTTATATCCTTTAAGAAATTATACGCTTTTTCAAATTCATTGTTTTCTATAAACCCTCTTACCTTTATAAATTCATTATTATAAGCATTGCTATACATTAGTTTCACACCCTTTTTCTAAAATATTTTGATATCTAAGATATACTCCTGAGTACACTATATTCTCGATTATACTTGTATTAAATCTTATATTTAAGTTATCAATACTTCTAGCTAACATTCCTAAAGACATGCTAATTAATTTATCCACTTTTATTTTTAATTCTTCTTTCTTATCAATATATTCAATAAATGGATTATATCTTCCTTTTTCATAATCTTTATATAAATCCTCATAAGCATCTAGTAAGTATATATATTTACCTATATTAAATCCTATTTTTCTTAATTCTTTTTCATATTGATCATTTTTATATGCAAATATTTCCCCCATAAGGTTTCCAAATGTATTAGACACTAAATCAATATTTAAATTTTTCTCTTGTTCTAAATTATATAGTATATTTAATTGATTTTTTATAAATTCAGCTTTTTGAGGATATCTTTCATATGCTTTTTTTAATGTTCCTTTATATATATTATATGCTAACTTATCTTTTAATCTATTATCATCCTTTAAATTATCTTCTAATTTATAATATGTAAGTAATACATTCATACTTGCTGCATATTCTGTAATTTCATTTGTTATTTTCTTTTTCTTTTTAAATGGATTTGCTATACACCCTTCTTCAATTATATTTGATTTTGGTTTATACACAGATGTTAGCACTAATACTAAAAAGGTTATGTCATAATTTAAAGATAATCTAGATATTTCTCCATGGTTATCTTTTAAACTTTTACAAAGACCACAGTAGTAACCTCTATAATGCTCATATTCTCTAAATGTTAAATCCATTTTATTTATTTTAACATATCCAAACATATTTTATCCTTTCTATAATATAAATATTTATAATGTAATTTTTATTACTTCTATTTCGTAATTTTTATATATGATAGATTGTCAATACAAGTGCAACACTTTATATTTATGTTGCATT
>CALESE010000003.1 GCA_937907205.1 uncultured Romboutsia sp.
TAACAATAATCTTGAAGAATCTATTTACCAACTTTTTTAAGTTCGATTACTATAAGTTTTATATCAAATGAATAATTCATATTTTTCTTCTTGTTTTTTTGCATAAAAATCACCCCTCAAAGTAGTATTTTACAAGTCTTTTTTACTTGTGTCTACTTTAAGGGGCTCAGTTCATCTATTTTTGTGTCTTTATTATTTTGTCCTGGATTTGATAGATTGAAGTATAATTTAGAATCTTAAGTAATTCCAAAATCTTTATTTGAACCAGTATCTTTAACTTTGTTTAATGCATCTCTAAATAATGCATTATTAGCTTCTTCTCTATTTAATAAGAAATCTATTGTTTCTCTTACATATTTATCATCTATTTGACGATATAAATATTCATATACAACTTTTGCTCTTTGTTCTGAAGCTATATTTGAAAGTAAATCAGCAACTAAATCACCTGTACAACTTACATAATCTGAATTCCACGGATGTCCTGATGAGTTTATTAATAATGGGGCTAATCCTCCAAGTAAATGAGTTTCTATTTCTCTAATATCTGTACATTTATAATAAACATCATTACCATTTAATAAGTTTATTTCATTATTCTAATTATATTTTACTTTTGATATTGTAAATATTCTTGTTATAAAATTAACCTTTAATTTTAATTTAATTTTGTAATTTATTTCTATAATATATTGTTATTTAATGTTTATTTGTGGTATATTTTACAATGTGATGAAATACTTTATAAGAAAGGATGTTATTTTTGACTTATTTAATTTCATGTAAATTAACACTGAATAATAAACATTTCTTTAATATTGATAACTTAATAAAGAAATATTCTACTTCAATTTATCTAGATGGATTAAATGACCTATGGATTATAGAGTCACATTTTGATGCTATATATATATATAATCAAATTAAACCTCTATTAACTAACCATGATCATTTTATTATTACAGAAATTAATAGTAGCTTTTATGGATTACTACCTAATAATAAATTGCTGTTATTAAATTATTAATTGAATAAAAACATTATATTTAACATTATCCAGCTAATTGATAATATTAGCTGGTTTTAATATTTTTAAAATTAAATTTATTTATTATATAATTTTGATAATAAACAACATAACAACCCCCTATAAAAAATATTTTTTATAGGGGGTTGTTTAATTAAGTATTTGTATTTACGTTAAATTTTAAACATTTAATTTCTATTTATTCTTTTTATTCTTTATACTTTACTTTGATATTAATTTCTGTTTTTAAATCTTCATTAAGTATAAGCTTCTTGTTATATATATTTATTATTTCCATACTAGGATTGTTTTTAATTATTAAATCATGTTCTCCTATTGCAATTCCTTCAGGTAATATTCCTGTAAAGCTAGCCTCGTTAGATTTATTATAACCTGACATATTAAGTATCATATCTTTTCCACCTATATCTACAGTTATACTTCTATTGCCCATTATACTAATATTTTGATTAAATTTTAAATTAAGTTTTATTTCATCACCAGCTTTATAATATTCTTTATTATTTGTCATTTCTACTGAATTTAATTTTGCAGGAATTGCATCTTTACCTACATCAAATTTTAAATAATCTAAATTCATTTCCGTATAAGACATTTCTCTTACATCAGTACCTTCATAAAATAATCCTATATTTTTATTTGGAAGTTCAGTTAGACATGAATATGCAAAATATCCTGGTTTAATTAATTTTTTATATCTCCATTCTATATCATATTTTGGTTGTCCATTTTCATGATTTCCATTCTCAGATATTAATCCTATCTTTACTGTACCGTTTATTCTACTATTTGCATCTGGATTTGAAAATATTAATGCATCTTTTCCATCTATTTTTTGACTATAATTTATTACACTTAATTGACAATATGGTTCTCTTAAATTAGTATCTTGAACTACGTCACTATCCCATGTAGCTCCACCATCAAAACTTGTAGCTATTCTTACATAACTTCCTGTATTTCTCATAAACATTTTAAGTTGTCCATTTGGCATTTCTACAACTTGACACTCTGTTAATTGTTCTCCACTTGTCTGAGTTTGTGCATTACCGATTTGACCATTACCCATATTTCTTCCATCAGTTACTGTTTCTCCCATTTTCCAAGTAGCACCATTATCATCACTATAAATAGCACCGCTTGATTGGAACCCATTTTGATTAGTTAAATATATAGGGAATATTATCCTTCCTACATACTCTCCATTTTTTATTTGGTGACCTCTACCTGGTCCTGTACCTAAGAATTTCATCCAATCTGCATTAACATCTTTATTAAGATCTATAGGTTTGCTCCACGTCTTACCATCATCATCACTATATATCAATGATAAGTAACTCGTTCCAAGAACTTTCAATGGACTTGTGCTAGTCAATACATTATCTATCTTATCTCCATTTTCATATAAATTCTTATCTTCATCCAAAGTATAATTTGTTAAATTACCCTCACTGTCATATACTTTACCTTCTTCTCTTACTGTATACTCATTATTTTTTACATCAAATAACTGAAGATACCTCTTTCCATTTATGTCTTTATAACCACTTCCTTTCTTTGCTTGTTGGAATCCATATCCACTTGGAAAGTGTGTTACCAACAAGAATATCCTTCCTGTTTCTTCATCTTGAATCATTGATGTATCTATTGCTGATGATTTATCTGGATAGTCTAATATTATCTTAGCTTCTTCCTATGTTTTGCCAGCATCTTCACTTCTTCTTATTGCTGTATCTATATTATTTGGAGAATCTCCTCCATGTAAAATCCTAGCATCTATTGATGCCAGCACTGTACCTTCTTTAGTCGTAAATAGAGATGGTATTCTATAATTGTTTGAATTTAAATCTCCTGGTGCAAATAAATCTAGCGATTCTGATTTATAGGCATTTTCTGGTAAAATCGAATCTTCTAAAGGTGCACCTGTTTCAGATGTCTTTTTCATAAGATATGATTCTAAAACTGGTTCATTATATATATCTATAAAATCTATATCTCCATTAAATTTGTATTGATTTCCACTTGACCTTACTGTTTTTCCTATAAATGCAGAGTTTAATCCTACTATATCATTTAAGAATTTAGTATCATTTGTAGTTTCTTTTTTTATTAATGATCCATTTAAATATATTGAGTAGGATTTATCTTTTTCTACCTTAAACGCAACTGTATTAAATCCTTCATTTAAAATTCCATCTCCATATATATGCTTATTTAAACCTGTACTTTGATTTCTTATCTCAACACCTACTCTACCACCTGATCTATATAAATGAAAATGAGTATTCGCTTGATTTTTATTAGATACACTTATTAAACTCTCTATGCCTGAGTCATTTCCTTTAAATCTCGCTACAATAGTGCCCTCTTCTAATACCTTTAAATGTTATATTTTATCTGAGATATCTATCATATCAGAATCTGAATTTATTCTAATATTTTCATATGTACCTATTTTAGTTGCTTGTTTAACTTGTTTATAAATATTTACTTCTGATATTGATGCAAATTGATTTATACCTTCAAGTGCAGTTATTTTTATTGCATCTGCTTCTACTGATTCGTTTAAAACAACAGTTTTTGTAGTATTATCATTTTCCCAATTTCCACTTGCTATTAATATTTATTTACCATTATTTATTGCATAAATTTCATATTTTGTTATAATTCCATTACTTTCTGATTTCCTTGGACTAACTTTTATAGTACTTACAAGAGATTTTTCACCTAAGTCTATTGTAATACCTTGAGGAAGTTTTGCACTTTTATCCCAAGGTGTATGCCATAATGTATTTGAATTTCCATCTAATACTTTATCAGAACCCTCACCTGATTGAGCTGATGTATGTGTAGCACTCATTTTAGATTGTGGTATTTCTTCTTCTATTATTGCATTTTTTTTATTAATTACTTGTGTTATTGGAACTATAGAATCAGATTCTTTTTCTATAGCTGATACTAATATTGAACTATTGCTCATTACTAAACTAACTACCATTCCATAGATAATCGTTTTCCTGTTCATCATAAAATCCTCACTTTTATATAATTAATATACCTATTTACTTACATTTGCTGTTAATTTTTTATGATTATAACCTTTATTATTAAATTTCTTCTTTTTCTAAATTTTTCCTTTTTTATTTTTAAATTTTATAATAATTTTTTATTAAAAAATGCCATCGTAATATTAACTGATCCCCTTTAAAGTAGACACAAGTAAAAAAGACTTGTAAAATACTACTTTGAGGGATGATTTTTATGCAAAAAAATAAGAAGAAAAATATGAATTATTCATT
>CALESE010000004.1 GCA_937907205.1 uncultured Romboutsia sp.
AAAAAAGCCATAAAAATAATTGGTGACAATACTAATAAATACGCTCAAGCATATTTTGCATATGATTCTAAAAAATCTGGTGGTATAACAATATCACACTTAAGATTTGGAGATAAGCCTATAAGGTCTACATACCTGATAGATAATGCAGATTATATAGCTTGTCATAACCAATCTTATGTTAACGAATATGATTTACTAAAAGGATTAAAAAAGGGCGGTACATTTGTACTTAACACAATATGGAATGAAGAAGAACTAGATAAATATTTACCTGCTAGAATGAAAAATTATATAGCAAATAATAAAATAAATTTCTATACAGTAAACGCAACTAAAATAGCTCAGGATATAGGGCTTGGAAATAGAATAAATATGATAATGCAGTCTGCATTTTTCAAGCTAGCTAATATAATACCTGAAGAAGATGCAACAGAATATCTAAAAGCATCTATAAGTAAAGCTTATGGTAAAAAAGGTGAAAAAGTAGTTAACATGAACTATGAAGCAGTTGAAAAAGGTAAAAACTCAATTGTTAAAATAAATGTACCTCAAAATTGGTCTGAAGCAGTTGATAATATAAAATCATCAGCAGTTGAAGAACCAGAATTTATTAAAAAGATATTAAGACCTATGAATGAACAAGAAGGAGATAGTTTACCTGTAAGCGCATTCAATGGTATGGAAGATGGAACTTTCCCAAGCGGAACTGCGGCTTATGAAAAGCGTGGAATAGGTGTGAATGTACCAGAATGGATATTAGAAAACTGTATTCAATGTAATCAGTGTTCATATATATGCCCTCATTCTACGATAAGACCATTTCTTGTAAATGAAGAAGAGTTGCAAAATGCACCTGAAGGTTTTGAGACTAAAAAAGCAGTTGGTAGAGGATTGGAAGGTTTACAATATAAAATACAAGTAGATACTATGGACTGTACAGGATGTGGAAACTGTGCAGATATATGTCCAGCTAAAGAAAAAGCTTTAGTTATGAAGCCGCTTCATACTCAAACAGAAAAAGAAATACCTAACTGGGATTTTGCAGTTTCTAAAATTTCATATAAAGGTGATTTAGTAGCAGGAAAAAATGTTAAAGAATCTCAGTTTAAAACTCCATTAATAGAGTTCAATGGTGCTTGTGCAGGTTGTGGTGAAACACCTTATATTAAATTAGTAACACAATTATTTGGTGATAGAATGGTAATAGCAAATGCCACAGGATGTTCATCTATATGGAGTGGATCTGCCCCAACAATACCATATACAGTAAATCATGAAGGAAAAGGTCCTGCTTGGGCAAACTCATTATTTGAAGATAATGCAGAGTATGGATATGGTATGCATCTAGCATTTAAACATATGAGATGCAAGATAGAAGACACTATGAATGAATTATTAACTATGGAAGGAACTGAATGTTTAAAAGAATCATTTGAAGAATGGATAGCTAATAAGGATGATAGTGAAGGATCAAAATTAGCAGCTAAAAAAGTATTAGATAATATAGAAAATAATACTTTTAATTGTGAAGTTAAAAATTTAATAGATGAAATAAAAGAAAGAAAAGATTACTTAATTAAGAGATCTCAATGGATAGTAGGAGGTGATGGTTGGGCTTACGATATAGGATATAGTGGTCTTGACCATGTTATAGCATCAGGAGAAAATGTAAATATATTAGTATTTGATACAGAAATATATTCAAATACAGGTGGCCAAGCATCTAAATCAACTCCAGTAGCAGCTATGGCTAAGTTTGCTGCATCAGGTAAGAGGTCTAAAAAGAAAGATTTAGGTATGATGGCAGTAACATATGGAAATGTATATGTAGCTCAAGTATCAATGGGTGCTGATAAAAATCAATTAATGAAAGCATTACTTGAAGCCGAAAGCTATGATGGTCCATCATTAATAATTGCTTATGCACCATGTATATCTCATGGATTAAAAGAAGGTATGGGTAGAAGTATAGCAAATGAAGCTCAAGCTGTAGCTTGTGGATATTGGCATTTATATAGATACAACCCAATGTTAAAAGAAGAAGGAAAAAATCCATTTATACTAGACTCAAAAGAACCTAAAGAAAGTTTTAAAGATTTCTTAATGGGACAAGTAAGATACTCAGCGATAGCCAAACAATTCCCTGATATAGCAGAACAACTATTTAGTTTAGCAGAAAGATATTCAAAAGAAAGATATGAAACTTATAAAAAGCTATCAGAATAAAAAGACAAAAGGTATGTATGTAAAAATACATACCTTCTGCACTCAATATACCAAACTTATATTAAAATGTAAGCACCTATATTATTAGGTGCTTACATTTTAATATAAGTAGAAAATACTTTTAAATTAAGTCGTAATCTTTTTGTAATATATAACTAGTATATTTATGGTAAAATCAATTTAAATAAATATATTTATAGAAAGTTTATTTTTAAGTTAATAATTAATTTTAAGAACATATACTTTAATAAAATGATATATGAATATCCAGCTTAAAAATAAAAATAAAATGAGGGATGATTATGAAATTGATATGGCTAGTAGTAGCAATTGTATTTGCTATAGGAGAGGCTATGACACCAAGCTTAACTTTAATATGGTTTAGCATAGGAGCATTAGCAGTTTTTATTTTAAGTAGTTTCATAGATAGTATATTGGTACAAATAATTTTATTTGCAATAATATCAATAACATTATTATTTATAGCAACAAAAAAAATAGTAAAAAAAGATGAAAGCTATAAATACAACACAAATTTACAAGGTATGATAGGAAAAAGAGGAATTGTAAAATCAAATATACTAGAAGATAAAACAGGTATAGTTGTTGTAGATGGTGAAGAATGGAGCGCAATATCAATTAATAATGACACTATAAATGAAAAAGACATTGTAGAAGTAATAAAAATAGAGGGTGTTAAATTAATTGTAAAAAAAATAAATAGATAAGGGGAAGATATATGTTTAATTCAGTAATATCATTAGCATTTCCAATAGTTATAATTATAGCTGTTGTAATAATAGCTTTATCATCAGTAAGAGTGGTTAAGCAATCTAAAGTAGGTATAATAATGAGGTTAGGAAAATTCTTGAAAGTAGCTGATACTGGAGTACACTTTTTAGTACCATTTTTAGATAGTATGAGTTATGTAATTGATTTAAGAGAAAATGTAGTAGATTTTCCACCTCAACCAGTTATAACAAAAGATAATGTAACTATGCAAATTGATACAGTTGTTTATTATAAGGTAACAGATCCAGTTAGATATGTATTTGAAATAGCTAATCCTATAACAGCTATAGAAAATTTAACAGCAACAACTCTTAGAAATATAATTGGAGAACTAGACTTAGATGAAACATTAACATCTAGAGATATAATAAATACAAAAATGAGAGTTATATTAGATGAAGCAACAGACAAGTGGGGAATAAAAGTAAACAGAGTAGAACTTAAAAATATAATGCCGCCACATGATATACAAGTTACAATGGAAAAACAAATGAGAGCAGAAAGAGAAAGAAGAGAAGCAATACTTCAAGCAGAAGGAAATAAGTCAGCATCAATACTTCAAGCAGAAGGTGAAAAACAATCTGCAATACTTAGAGCAGAAGCTAAAAAAGAATCGATGATTCGTGAAGCTGAAGGTCAAAAAGAAGCAGAAATACTTAAGGCACAAGGTGAAGCAGAAGCTATAAAAGAAATAGCAATAGCTAAGGCAAAAGGCGAAGCAGAAGTAATATATAGAGTACAAGAAGCTAATGCAAAAGGTTTAAGAGAAGTATTTTTAGCTATGAAAGAGTCAGATGTTGATGATAATATGTTGGCATTAAAATCAATAGAGGCTCTTGAAAAAGTTGCTAATGGAAATGCAACAAAACTTGTATTGCCATCTGAGACTGTAAATTTTTTAGGAACTTTCAAAGGAATAAAAGAGGTTTTAGGTGACAGTAAGTAGAACTTAATATATAAAATAAAAAGTCTTATAATATAAGACTTTTTTTATTTTGATAAATTATCATATTAAGTGCAACACATAAAAATATATAAAAAAATAGTTC
>CALESE010000005.1 GCA_937907205.1 uncultured Romboutsia sp.
TTAAATCAATAGTAATATGCAAAAATATATACTTTAGTAGCATAGATTATATTTATAATGTATTAGTTATATTATTTATATTAGGACTAAGTAAGAAACAGAAAGAAAAACTAACTATTATATATGTCTATTCTTTATATATTTTTTTTAGTTTAGTATTTGGTAAAAGTATATCTATAATAAATATGGGTAAAACTATTGATTTTCTTTTATCAATATATATATTAAGTGTATTATTTAAGAGCAATATAATTTTTATAAATGAAAAAGAAGAAAGTATAAAATCAAGACTAAATAGAATTGATAATAAGAGAAAAATAGATAATAAAAAATTAGTTGAAAATAAAAATATAACAAAAAATATAAGTGATATATTAAGTAAAAAGCAAGATATATTAGAGATGATTTTAGGTTCAAGCAACAAATGTTTAATGATAATAGATAATTATGGAAATATATTAAGTGATGATAATAATTTTTATAAAATGTGGAATCAGTATAAAAATTATAATTCTAAAATAAAGCTAAATATGTTTTTAGAAGATAATATTAAAGATTCTGATAATTTTTTATATAATATAATTAATGTTAGAGAATTTAATAAGCAAATAAAAAGTGAAATAGAAAGCAAAGATGGAAGATATTTTAATTGTACATATTCCCCATTTATAATAAATGATGAAAATGTAGGGGTAGTATGCTCATTAGTAGATATTACATATGAAAAGAAAAGTAAGAGAAAAATTAAAGAAAATGATGCAAAATATAAAAAGATAGTTGATAATATACCATATTCTATTTTAATAACAGATGAAGAAGATATATTATATAGTAATGAAAAAAATAAAGAATTAGATTTTTACAATGACGATATTAAAAATATTATATTAGAAAAATCAATAAAAGGAGAAGTTTACTATAAATCTAAAAATTTAGAAAATCTATGTTTAAATATAGATAGGGTTGAATTTACTGATGGAGAAAATACAAAAAATGTAGTAGCAATAAGAAATATAAGCAAATATAAAGAGTTAATAAAAGAGGTTGAGATCAGCAAAAAGAAATATGAATCATTTGTAAATTTAATACCAGAAGGTATTTATATGTATGATTTAAACAATAAAAATATAACATACTCAAATAAATCTTTAAATGATATGTTAAATTTAGTTGATGTTAATAATAATAATTTTATTAATATCAATCAAACATTTACAGTAGCAGATGATAAAGTTAGTGAAAGTGTAAAATATAAAAGAAATAAAGTAAAGAATAAATATGGAGAAGATATTTACATTGAATCTGGATCTATGATTATTGATATAAATCAAAAACTAAAAGGGATTGGAATAGTAACTGATGTAACTGATATAGTTAAATCAGAAATGATAGAAAAAGAAATTGAAGAAAAGAAAAAAGAAAATAAGAAGAAAATGGAATTTTTTATAAATATGTCGCATGAATTAAAAACTCCATTGAATGTAATAACATCATCGAATCAACTTTTAGAGGTTGTTCACAAGGATTATATATATAATAATCCAGAGAGTGAATTATCTAAAGTTGTTGGTATTGTAAAAAAGCATTCTTATATGCTAATGGGATTAATAAATAATATTATAGAACTTTCTAAACTTGAATCAGATTTTTATGAATCAAATAGGGACTATTATAATTTAATTAGTATAATAGAAGATATATGTGAAGAGTTTAATTCATATGTAAAAGTTAATAATGTAAATATATTATTTGATACTGATGAAGAAGAAAAAGTTGCTAATATAGACCCTAAAGACATAGAAAAAATAATATTAACTATTTTATCTATGGTAATAAGGTATACAGGCAAAGATAGTGTTATAAATGTTGATTTAAGTATATTAGATGAAAAAACTATAATAGCTATAAGAAATAACGGTAATTACGATTATCAAAGATATTTGAAAGATAATGAAAGAAAGAGTTTAGAATTAGGATTATCAGTTGTAAAATTACTTTTAAAATTATATGATGGTAAATTAGATATAAAAACTAATGAAATTAATAATATAGAAATAAATGTAGAAATAAAATGTGAAGTAAAGTCAAAAGAATATAAAGAAAGAATTAAAAATAAAGGAGATAATTATATTTATGCAGAGTATCTAAGAATGTGCAATTTTTAGATGATATACTGTATAAATAACTAATTTAATGATAATAACATAAGTAGGAGCAAATATGAACATAAACTCAACAACAAAAATTATTTGTCTTTTAGGACATCCTGTAAAACATAGTTTTTCACCTAACATACATAATTATTTATTTAAAAAGTATAATTTAAATAATATTTATACTTGTTTTGATGTTAATGAAAATAACTTAAAAGAAAGTATAGATGGTATAAAAAGTTTAAAAATATCAGGGTGTAATGTAACAATACCACATAAAGTAAATGTAATAAATTACTTAGATAATATTGATAAAAATGCTGAATTAATTAAGGCTGTAAATACTATAAAAAATGAAGGAGGTATATTAACTGGTTATAATACAGATGGTATAGGATTTGTTAAATCTATATTAGATAAAGGATATAAATTAAATAACAAAAGAGTAATGATAATAGGAGCAGGTGGTGCTTGTAGAAGTATAGCAGTTGAATTAGCTTCTAAAAATGTATCATATATAGAAATTAGAAATAGAAGCAAAAAAAATGCTATTGAGATAACTAATCTCTTAAAAGATAACTTTAATATAAAAACAAAGTATTGTATTGAATCTATAAGTAAAGAAGACTTAGAAAATATAGATATATTAATAAATACTACACCATTAGGAATGGAAAATAACTTATGTCCCGTAGATGAAAATTTAAAAGTTTATAAAAACTTACTAGTTTGTGATATAGTATATAAACCTAGTGAAACTAATTTTATAAAATGGGCTAAAAATAATAATTTAGATATAATATATGGCATAGATATGCTAATAAATCAAGCTATTGAAGCTTTTTATATATGGACAGGAATTAAAGTAGAAAAAGATGATATAAAATATCTAAAAGAATTATTTGAAAAAAGTATTTAAAGGAGATTTAATGAAACTTAATAAAAGTGGGTTTGCATCTATTGAATGTATAATAAGCTTGTCTATAATAAGTTTAGCTATGTATATGATATCAACGACTTTATATGATGTGTACTATAAAGTTAATATTAATAAAGAGAAGTTAGAAATGTTAAGATTAGCTAAAGATTATATAGAAGAAACTAGATATAAAATCAATAATAATATGTTATATGAAAACTTTAATACAATAGATATAAATGGATATAAGGTAGATATATTAATAGAAAAAGATAGTTATTATAATTTAAATAAAATAAATGTAGAAGTAAAAAATGATAAAAATGGTATAAATCTTTATTCTTATGCAGTTAAACGATAAAGGATCTATACTAATAACTACTATATTAATATTTTCTATTATAAGCACAATTTGTATGATGTGTATTGGTTTAAATTTTAGCAATGAAAATATATTTAACTTAGAATATAAAAATATTACATTAAAAGAAGAGTCATTATCGGGAATAGAAATAGTACATAGTAATATTTTAAAAGAAGTAGATAATGCTATAAAAAGCACTATTAACGAAGAAGAGTTTAATAGTTATTTTATGGATTTAAAATTTACAAGCAGTATAAAGAACATTTCTATGAGTAACTTAGAAAATGTTACAATATCTGTATCAAATAAAATTGTTATTGATAACAATATATTAAAATTTAATATAATAAGTACTGCTAAAGATAGAAATTATATAAAGAAAAATCAAGCAAGTGTAAAAATTATAAATCCATTTATTTATAGTGATAATGAAGTAGATAAAAACAGATTAGTAATTGTATATGATTATAAGGAGATTTAAAAATATGAAAAGAGAAGGAATGTGACATTAGTAGAATTAGTAATAAGTATAAGCATAATTTTATTAATATCAACTTTATGTTTTCCTAAACTTAATATAAGTAAATATAAAATTGATTTATTTACAAAACAGATATGCTCAGATATAAGATATATAAGAAATGAGAATATGCTTGGTAATTCAAGTGCATATATATATTATACAGATGATAAAGAAAAGAGTTATATAGTAAGAAACGATGGAAAAGATTTAAAGAAAATTACATTGCCTGAAGAAACAAAACTATCATATAATCAATCTAGAATACGATTTAAAAGGGATGGTTCTCCAGACCCTAAAGGTCAAACAATAACAATTTACAATAAAGACTTTAAAAAAGAGATAACAATAGTTCCTATAAGTGGCAGAGTTCTTTTAAAAGAAGGTAAGTATGAAACGTAGAGATGGATATTTATTAATTGAGAATATAGTAACGTTGTGTATAATAATGACTATATTATCTGTTTTATATTATTTATTATTTTTTTCTATAAATACAAAAAATACAATAGAAGATAGATTAGAACTTCAACAACAATCTAATGAAATAATTAAGTATATAGAAGATATAATAGGAAACTCTAGAGGAATTATTAATATAAGTCCAAGTGTATCGGATATGGAATTGATAGAAGTAACATCTATAAAGTGTAAATATAAAAATAACGATATAAATAATAATCAAATAAAAGATAAAGAACTTAGTCTAAAAAAAGATAAAAATAAACTATTTGTAAATACTCTAAATAAATATGGAAATAGTGAACCTGGAGGATATGAAATAGGTGATTATATAGATAGTATGTATATATCTATTTATGAAAATGGTAACTTTGCAAGGTTGAAATTAAAGTTATCAAAAAATGAATACAGTTATGAAAAAGAATTTAAAGTACATATAAGAAATTTTGACGGAGATAGTATATGAAAATAATATTAATTGGTTTTATGGGTGTAGGTAAAACTGTAATAGGAAAAAAATTAGCAAAAAAATTAAATATTAGATGGGTAGATATAGATGAAGAAATAGAAAAAAGAGAACAAAAATCGATAGAAAATATATTTGAAGTTTATGGAGAAGGGTACTTTAGAATTTTAGAAAATAATTTATTAAAAGAATTAGTAAATCAAGATAATATAGTAATATCAACAGGAGGAGGTATCTTAAAAAAAGAGGAGAATTACAGTATATTAAAAAATGAAGAAAATGTAGTTTTTCTAGATGCAAATGTAGATACTATAATAAAAAATTTATCTTCAAATAAAGATGAAATAAATAGAAGGCCACTACTTAAAACTAGTATTAATTTATATAAAACTATAGAAAATCTTTTATATGAAAGATATGAAAAATACATAAGTGTATCTAATTTTAAGATAGATACTAATGATAAAAATATAGATGAAGTTGTTAGCCAAATACTTGTTTACAATAGATAATCTGTGATATTATATTGGTAAAAGCTTGTAATAGTATAAATCTAAAGTAATATATTACTTGACAAGATTACAATAGTATATATAATTTTAAAATGATATGGTGATTAACTAAATTTAAACAAATAGTATTATTTGTTTAAATTTAAAAGTTAAGTTTTGATTATAATAGATAATAAGACTTATAAATAACCAAATAAATTTTAGTATGGAGGGACCAATATGGTATCAGCAAGTGATTTTAGAAAAGGTGTTACATTTGAAAAAGAAGGACAACCATGTTTAATCGTAGATTTCCAACACGTTAAGCCAGGAAAAGGTGCTGCGTTTGTTAGAACTAAGTACAGAAACTTAAAAACAGGAGCAATAAGAGAGGAGGCTTTCAACCCAGGTGATAAGTTCCCTAAAGCTCATATAGATACAAGACAAATGCAATACTTATACAATGATGGTGAATTATACTACTTCATGGATGAAGAAACGTATGATCAAATACCACTTAACTATTCTCAAGTTGAAGATGCTATAAAATTCTTAAAAGAAAATGAAGTAGCAACAATAAGATTCTATCAAGGGCAAGCTTTCCAAGTTGAAGCTCCAAACTTCGCAGAATTAGAAGTAATAGAAACTGAGCCAGGAATAAAAGGAGATACAGCAAGTAATGTAACTAAAGCTGCTACAGTAGAAACTGGGGCTGTTGTACAAGTTCCTTTATTCATAAATCAAGGAGACAAAATAAAAATAGATACTAGAACAGGAGACTATTTATCAAGAGTTTAATAAATTAATGTATATAAAAGCTTATATATCTCAATAATAAGATGTATAAGCTTTTAATTATATAAAAGAGAGGGGTAATAACATGAAATATTTATACGAAGAAGTAGCTTATCTTAAAGGACTAGCAGAAGGATTAGAAATAAGCAAAGAAACCAAAGAAGGAAAAATAATACATAAAATAGTAGAAGCATTAGAAAGTTTTGCAGATGCTATAGTAGAATTAGAAGAAGAACAAACTGATTTAGTAGAATATGTTGAATCTATAGATGAAGACCTAGCAGATGTAGAAGATGATATATATGAAGAAGATGATGAGGAAGATGGGATTAGTTTCATAGAAATGGAATGCCCAAACTGTTCTGATTTAGTAGAGATAGATGAAGATTTACTTTATGATGATGAAGTAGATGTAGTTTGTCCAAACTGTCAATCGATAATATTATCATCAGAAGATGATTGTTCTTGCTGTTGTGATGATGAATATGAAGATTAAATTAATATAACTTTAAAAAAGCCTATGGAATATTTAATCCATAGGCTTTTTAAATGATAGATTGTCAATACAAGTGCAACACTTTATATTTATGTTGCATTAA
>CALESE010000006.1 GCA_937907205.1 uncultured Romboutsia sp.
GCTATAGCCTATATTTTAGGATACATAATGGGTATGATAATTTTAAAATTTAAAAATAGATAACAATATTAATATAGTGCTAACAAAAATGTATGGGTATATCAGTCGATATACCCATACATTTTTGTTATTTAAATTGTCTCTAATATCAACACTATATTAAAGCATAGCCTTATTATAAAATAAACTTTACTAAATTATATATTATACAAAATATATATTTATTTTAAGTGATAGTAAATATAAGACTATATTTTAAAAGAACAGGCAATAAATAAAGTAAATATTAGAAAAAAGAAAAATAAAGGTGAGTAAGGTATAACTTTAGAATTTAATAATGCAATCAAATTAAAGGATAGATATATATCTAGACCGAATTCTATTAGAAGAAGTGATATATTTATTAAATTTTAATAAGGAGATAAAAACATATATGAATATATTCGCATTATTAGAAATAGCAGTAGAACTTGGTGCATCAGATGTACATCTAACAGTAAATTGCCCTCCAAGAGCAAGAATAAAAGGAAGGTTTGAAAATCTTAGAGAAGAAATTTTAACACCTGAAGATACAGAAAATATGTCTAGAGAAATAACAACAGCTAACAATTTCAAGAGATTACAAGAAAATGGAGAAGTAGATTTTTCATTATCCCTTGATAATGGAGATAGATTTAGAGTTAATACCTATAAACAAAAAGGAAACTATGCAATTGCAATAAGAGTTATAACATCAACAATACCTACATTCAAAACATTAGGATTACCTGATGTCATAGTTACATTTGCAGAAAAACATAAAGGATTAATATTAGTAACTGGCCCAACAGGAAGTGGTAAAAGTACAACGTTAGCGAGTTTAATAGATTTAATAAATACAAATAAAGAAAGACATATAATAACATTAGAAGACCCGATAGAATATGTACATAATCATAAAAAGAGTATAGTGAATCAAAGAGAGGTTGGAAGGGATACTAAAAGCTTTAATTCAGCACTTAGAGCAACGCTTCGTCAAGATCCAGACGTTATTTTAGTAGGAGAGATGAGAGATCCAGAAACTGTTTCTATAGCATTAACAGCAGCAGAAACAGGGCATTTAGTTTTTTCAACACTTCATACAACTGGAGCTGCAAAAACTATAGATAGAATAGTAGACATGTTTCCAGCAAAACAACAGCATCAGATAAGAACACAGCTATCTACTGTTTGTGAAGGTGTAGTATCTCAACAATTAATTCCAACTATGGATGGAAAAAATAGAGTAGCAGTTTTTGAAGTTATGATAGCAACACCAGCTATAAGAAATTTAATCAGAGAAAATAAAACATACCAAATACAAAATATAATACAGACAGGATCTAAATTAGGTATGAAATCTATTGATCAAGAATTAATAAAGTTATTTAGACAGGGAAAAATATCAAGGGAGAGTGCATTAAGTAGATGTTCTGACTATGAGTATACTTTTAGACTAATAGGAGGTATTAATTATAAGTAAGGACAAAATCTAAATATAGAGAGGTAGAATAGTGGAAAAATATATTTTTATTACATATATTTTTATAATAGGAACAGTATTTGGAAGTTTTTTCAATGTATGCATATTCAGAATACCAAATAAAGAATCAATATCAAATCCACAATCATACTGTTATAAATGCAACAATAGATTAACATACTTAGACTTAATACCAATATTAAGTTGGATATTATTAAAAGGAAAATGTAGACATTGTGGACAAAAGATATCTTCGAGATACCCATTAATAGAACTATTAACAGGTATATTATTCATAATTATATATAATGTACACGGACTAAACTTTATAACTATAAACTATTTAGTTCTAACATCATTGCTTATAATAATAACGTTTATAGATATAGATTATTATATAATACCAGATAGTATGATAATATTAGGATCTATATTTGAACTGTTATTCAATTTAACAAACAAAGGGATATCTATAAGAAATAGTATAATAGGTGGAGTAGTTTGTAGTGGAGTAATGTTGATACTTATAACTTTAATAGATCTAGTAGTAAAAAAAGAAGTAATGGGTGGAGGGGATATAAAACTATTCTTTATGATAGGGTTATTTTTAGGTTTAAAATTAGGACTTTTAACAATACTTTTAAGTATATATGCAGGAGCTTTTTATGGAATTGTAACTATCATATATAGTAAAATAAAAAAACAAGAATATAATTCAATTATACCATATGGTCCATTTATATCAGTAGGGGCAATTATATCTGTTCTATGTGGAACAAATATAATTAATTGGTATATTGATTTATTTATATAAGATAATCGCAATTTACGATTATCTTTTTTATACACTAAGAAATTATCAATTATAATTCTCGACTACGTTAAATTTATACAATTATATTAAATCAATAGACTAATATAAATTTTTATTGAATTAAAGCGAATGATTAAGTCAAAACTAAAAGTAACCCTACTATGTATATATAAAATATGATATATATAATATTAACAGCCTTACTATTTTCATATGCAGTAAATAAGTATACATATATAATATGTAATGAAGTACCAAAGAGTAATAAAATAAAAATATTCATATACATAAGCATAATAATGATAAGTATTTTAATATATATAAAACATAATTTAACGATAGAATCTATAAAATATATATCATTATTGCCATTTCTAGTAATAATATCAATAATTGACTACCATACTACAGATATATATGATATAACATTATTAAGTGGTATAATTATACAGGGTATAATATTTCTATTAAGTATAAATAATGTATATAATTCGTTGTCTTATATAAGTGGATTACTGCTAGGATTTATAATACCATTTTTAATAGCTAAAATAACAAAAGGATTAGGTGAAGGAGACATAGGCTTATTTAGCTTATGTTGTTTTGCGTTGGGACATAACTATTCACTATACTTAATTTATTTATCATTTATATTAGCCTCCATATATTGCATATACGTAATTTTGATTAAAAGCGGCAAAATAAGAAAGATAGCATTTGCACCATTTATATCATTAGCAACAGTTATTATAATATTAACTAAATTTGATTTATTGAATTTTTATTTAAATATAATTAACAACTAAAGGAGGAGATTTAATGTACGTAATAGTAGGGTTGGGAAATCCAGGAAAACAATATAATAAAACAAGACACAATGTTGGATTTGATGTTATAGATATGTTAGCAAAGGAATATGGCATAAGTGTGACGAAAATAAAACATAAGGCTTTAATAGGTGAGGGTAGAATAGGAACTGAGAAAGTATTATTAGTTAAGCCTCAAACATATATGAATTTAAGTGGAGAGACTTTAATAGATATATATAATTATTATAAAGTTGATTTAGAGAATATAGTAGTAATATATGATGATATTGACCTAGATGTTGGTAAATTAAGAATCAGAAAAAAAGGTAGTGCTGGAACTCACAATGGAATGAGATCAATTGTTAAGTGTTTAGGGTCAACAGAGTTCCCTAGAGTAAGAGTTGGTGTCTCAAAACCAATGCCTGGACAAAATTTAGCTGATTTTGTTTTATCAAGATTTAGAAAAGAAGAAGCTGATGATTTAGCGATGGGATTAGAAAAAGCATGTAATGCAGTAGATTGTATAATAAGAGAGAATTTGGATTTAGCAATGAACAAGTACAATGGATAATTTAAGGGGGATTTACATGAATAATGATGTTATTGTATACCCTTTGCAAAATTCCAATGAATATAAAGATGTAATAAATTGCATAGAAAAGAATAAAGGATCATTATTAATTAATGGTCTTTTACCAATGCAAAAACCTCATATTGCATATTCTATTTTTAGAGATTTAAATAGACAGATAATATTCGTTGCAAGTAGTGACTTAGAAGCTAAGAAAGTCTATGAGGATTTGAATTTTTATATAAAAGATAAAGTTGAATATCTAGGTTTTTCAGATATTCATTTTTATCATTTAGATGCAAAGGATAGAAATGAAGAAGCTAAGAAGTTAAAAGTATTATTAAGGTTAGCTAAAGGTGAAGACATAATATTAGTTACATCTATTGAAGCTATACTCAGAAAATATATTCCTAAAAATATATTATTAGAGAATATATTAAGTTATAAAATAGGAGATGTCATAAATTTAGAAAAATTAAGTGAGAACTTAATAAACTTAGGGTATGAAAGAGTTTCGACGATAGAAGGATTTGGTCAATTTAGTATAAGAGGTGGAATTATAGATATATTCTCGCTAGAATATGATAATCCAATTCGTATGGAATTATTTGATGATGAAATAGATTCTATACGAACTTTTGACGTATTCTCCCAAAAATCAATTGATAAAATAAAAGAATTTTCTATAACTCCATCAAGAGAGTTCATATATCCACTAGATACAACAAATTCAGTAGATAGGATAAAAGCTGAAATTACTGAAAATACTAATGATGATGTGTTTTTAGATATAGATAATATATCTTCTAAAACTTATTTTGAAGGTATAGAAAATTATATTGATTATATTTATACTGATGATAATAAGAGTTTATTTACTTATTTAGAAGATAGTGGAGTAGTATTTTTCAATGATATAAGTAGAATAAAAGAAAGATGTGAAAATTACTCTAATGATTTTAGAGAAAACTATAAGTTAAATCTTGAAAGAGGTTTGGCTATTAAGAATCAAAGTAATTTAATTTATGCTTACAATGATTTAGAATTTATATCTAGAGATAAAAATGTAATTATAAATACATTATTGCCAAAGTCGGTTAATGATTTTAATGTTAAATCCATAGTTAATTTTGAATGTAGAGAGATACCTACATTTAATTCGAAAATGGATATATTAGTTGAAGAATTAAATAGATTAAGATATAACGGATATAAAGTAATATTAGCCACTAATACTTTTGAGAGAGCTAGTAAACTACATTCAGATTTGTTAGATTTAGGGCTTGAATGTAGCTTATCCCAAAATAGAGATATGGAAATCAAATCATCTCAGATAATTATATTACCAGCAAATATAAGTAGTGGATTTGAATATAAAAATATAAAGTTTGCAATTATAACTGACAATGAGATGATTGGTGTTCATAAAAGAAGATCAACTTCAAAATTAAATAAATCTAAAAAAGGTAAGAAGATAGAATCTTTTATGGATTTAAATATAGGTGATTACGTAGTTCATGAAAATAGTGGAATTGGTAGATATACAGGTATTGAACAAATTGCTGTAAATTCTATAAAAAAGGACTATATGAAGATAGTTTATCAAGGTGGAGATAATCTATATGTACCTATAGATCAAATGGATAAAGTTCAAAAGTATATTGGTGCAGACGTTGAAAAGATAAAACTTAACAAACTTGGAACTAATGAATGGACAAGAGCTAAAGCTAAAGTTAAAAAGGAAATTGAGGATATGACAGAAGAGCTTATAGAACTTTATGCTAAGCGTGAAAAAATAAAAGGATATAAGTTTAGTAAAGATACACCATGGCAAGCTGAGTTTGAATCATTATTTCCACATCAAGAGACTGATGATCAGTTAAAAGCAATAGAAGATACTAAAAAAGATATGGAATCAGATCAAGTTATGGATAGACTTGTATGTGGAGATGTTGGATATGGAAAAACAGAGGTAGCAATAAGGGCAGTATTCAAAGCATGTATGGACCAAAAACAAGTTGCATTACTTGTTCCCACTACAATATTAGCTCAACAGCATTATAATACTTTTAGAGAGCGATTTGAAAACTATCCTATAAGAGTAGAAGTTTTAAGTAGGTTTAAAACACCAAAGCAACAAAAGCAAATTATTGAGGATGCTAAAAAAGGATTAGTAGATGTACTTATAGGAACTCATAGAATAGTTTCTAAGGATATTAATTTACCTAATTTAGGATTAGTGGTAATAGATGAAGAACAACGTTTTGGAGTTAAACATAAAGAAGCATTAAAGAAAATAAAATCAACAGTAGATGTGTTAACATTATCTGCGACACCTATACCAAGAACTCTTCATATGTCTTTAAGTGGTATTAGAGATATGAGTGTTATAGAAGAACCTCCTCAAGAGAGACATCCTGTAATTACTTATGTAACTGAATCTAAAGAAAGTGTAATACAAGATGAAATTGAGAGAGAATTAGGTAGAGGTGGTCAAGTATTCTTTGTATATAATAGAGTTGAAAGAATTGATGAGATGGCAAGTATGATACAAAGGCTCGTTCCAGATGCAAGAGTTGCCGTAGCTCATGGTAGAATGACATCTAAGGCTTTAGAAAATATTATATTAGGATTTTTAAATAAAGAATATAATGTATTAGTTTGTACGACTATTATAGAAACTGGAATGGATATATCTAATGCAAATACTATGATAGTTTATGATGCAGATAAAATGGGTTTAGCTCAACTTTATCAATTAAGAGGTAGAGTTGGTAGAAGTTCTAGACAGGGTTACGCGTATTTAATGTATGAAAAAGATAAAGTATTAAGTGAAATTGCTGAGAAAAGACTTAAGGCTATAAGAGAATTTACTGAATTTGGTTCAGGATTTAAGATAGCTATGAGAGACCTTGAAATAAGAGGTGCAGGTAATATTTTAGGATCTCAACAACATGGGCATATGGCAGTCATAGGATATGAATTATATGTAAAGATGTTAAATGAAGCTATAAAGAAAGTAAAAGGAGAACCTATAGTTGAAGAACTTGATGTAGAAATAGATTTAAATGTAAATGCATATATACCAGATAACTATATAAGTGATGAATTAACTAAAATTGAGATGTATAAAAAGATTGCATCAATTGAAAGTAAAGAGGATATGGAAGAAGTATCAGATGAGTTAGTTGATAGATTCTCAGATACACCTAAATCAGTTCAAACTTTACTTAGAATAGCTTATATAAAAACATTATGTAAGAAACTTAAAATAGAAAAAGTAAGACAAATTAAGGATGAAATATTGTTAAATCCTATAACAAGATATAAAACTAAGGAAAAATTAGGATTTAATATAATTGTTGAGCTTGAAGAACTACTAGAGAAAATGTGTAGTTTAAAATAAATTATAAAAATGAAAGGGTGTTTTAATTTGAAAAGAAAGATAATGACAATATCTACATCTTTGATGTTAGTTTTATCACTTACTGGATGTAGTAGAGCAAAAAATGATAAAGTAGTAGCAAGTGTAAATGACAAGAATATAACTGTTTCTGAATATACACAAGCATTAAAATTAAATAAAGGTGCGATAGAATCTATGTATGGTACATCTATATGGGATACAGAAATTGAAAAAGGAAAAAAATACAGTGAATTTTTCAAGGATTCAGTTTTAGAGCAAATGATAAATACAGAAGTACTATATCAACAGGCTAAAAAAGATAATTTACTTCCATCGAAGGAAGAAGTAGATAAACAATTTAAAGAGTTCCAAAAAGAAGCTAAAGAAAATAAAACATATGAAGAAAATATGAAAAAATTAGGTATAACTGATGAAGATATAAAGAAAGAACAAGAAATAGGTATTGCAATACAAAATTATAAGGATAATTTTTCTAAGACAACAAAAATATCTGATGAAGAAATGAAAAAGTATTATGATGATAATAAAAGTGAATTTTATGAAGATAAAGTACAAGCTTCTCATATATTAATAAAAACAGTAGATGATAATGGGAAAGAACTGTCTGATAAAAAGCAAGAAGAAGCTAAGAAAAAAGCAGAAGATATATTAAAAAAAGTTAAGTCTGGAGAAGAATTTGCTAAGTTAGCTAAGGAATATTCAGAAGATGGAAGTGCATCTAATGGTGGAGATTTAGGATTTTTTACAAAGGGAGAAATGGTTCCAGAATTTGAGACTGCGGCTTGGGGATTAAAACCAGGCGAAGTATCAGAATTAGTAAAAACTCAATATGGATATCATATAATAAAAGTAACAGATAAATTAGATAAACAATTATCTTTTGATGATGTAAAAGATACTATAAAAAATAACTTATTAAGTGAAAAGTTCAATACAACTGTAGAAAAATTAGTTAAAGAAGCAAAAATAACTAAAAAAGAAGATGTAATAAAAAATATAAAATTTTAATTTAAAAAGCTATGTTAGTAAAACATAGCTTTTTTTGCATATTTTTCTTATCGTTGGTAAAAATAAGGTTAAAGTTACTAATGGAGGGATCAATTTAATGAGAGCGACAGGAATTGTTAGAAGAATAGATGATCTAGGAAGAGTTGTAATTCCTAAAGAAATAAGAAAAACTTTAAGAATTAGAGAAGGAGATCCTCTTGAAATATTTACAGCAAAAGATGGTGAAGTAATACTTAAAAAATATTCACCTATAGGAGAATTGAATGAATTCTCACAAGAATATGCCGAAACATTAGGTGAGACATTAGGACATGGTATAGTAGTTACAGATTTAGATTCTATAATAGCTGTATCAAAATTGGCAAAGAAAGATTACAAAGAAAAAAGTATAAGTGATGAACTTGAGCAATTAATAGAAAATAGAGAATCAAAAACTAGCAAAGATAATAAAACTATAGCATTACATAAAGATGATTCAATGGAATATAAGAGTCAAATAATAATGCCTATAGTTAGTTCATCAGGAGACTGCATAGGATCTATTATAATGGTTTCTAAAGAAGAAAATGGACTTAGTGAACCAGAAGAAAAGATATTGAAGATAGCCGCTAATTTTTTAGGTAAGCAAGTTCAATAATTATTAAACTTTAAAAGACCCTAATTTTTAGGGTCTTTTAAAGTTATGGTAATATATTGAATATATTATTGAATATATGATATATTAAAGTTTGTTATATAAATAAGATGGAGGTTGGGTTATGAATAATAACAAAAACCAAGATTCATTCTTAAAAGGTGCCTTTATACTTGGAATAGCAGGTATAATAGTTAAGATAATGGGTGCATTTTTTAGAATCCCTCTTGGAAACTTAATTGGAGAAGAAGGTATGGGGTATTATCAAGCAGCATATCCTGTATATACTTTATTCTTAACATTAGCAACAGCTGGTTTTCCAACTGCACTTGCTAAGTTAGTTTCAGAAAAATCGGCAATTGGTGATTATAAGGGAGCGCATAAGATATTCAAAGTATCATATACAGTATTATTTATGACTGGATTGATTGCCTTTGCAATATTCTTCTTTGGTGCAGAGTACATAGTAAATAATATAATGAAAAATCCAAATGCATATAATGCAATGATAGCAATATCACCAGCACTTTTATTTGTGCCTATGATGTCTGCTTATAGAGGATATTTCCAAGGTAGAAAAGAAATGAGTAAAATTGCTATGTCTCAAATAGCAGAGCAATTCTTTAGAGTTATACTAGGTTTAGGATTGGCTTATTACTTAATGGAAATGAGTGGTCCTAAAATGGGAGCAGCAGGGGCTATAACAGGAGCTACTGTAGGAGCTGTAGCTTCTATATTATACTTAATAATATCTTATTTAAGAGAAGGTAAAAAGCGTAAAGCTGAGATTAAAGCAAGCAAGCACTTTAAAGATGAATCTGTAATTAGAATCTTAAAAAGAATACTTGTCGTAGCAATTCCTATAACAATAGGTGCTTCAGTTATGCCATTAATTAATATGGTAGATAGTGTAATAGTTATAAGAAGACTTGAAGTAGCAGGATTCAGTATACAGCAAGCGAACGCAATGTTTGGTCAATTGACAGGGTTTGCTATGGCTATAATAAATTTACCATCAGTAATAACGGTTGCTATGAGTATGAGTTTAGTACCATCTATATCTGAATCATATGCAATGGGTAATAAAGGAAAAGCAAGAAAGGATACAAAGATTGCTATAAAAGTAACTTTACTTATGGTACTTCCAGCTGCATTTGGTATAGCAGCCCTTGCAACACCTATAATGAAACTTCTATATCCAAGTCAGCCACCAATAGTAGCTACATTATTGCTTGTGCTTACACCGTGTATAGTTTTCTTAGGATTAATGCAGACTATGAATGGTATATTACAAGGTATGGGTAAACCAATGGTTCCGGTAATTGCATTGGCTATAGGTATGTTATTTAAAGTAGTTATAAGTTATACACTAACAGCAATTCGAGATATAAATGTATTTGGTTCTGCTCTTGGTACAGTATCAGCATATTTAATAGCAGTTTTAATAGAATTAGCATATATAAAGAAATCTATGAATATAAAATTCTCATCAAAAGAATTTATAATAAAGCCATTAATAACAGTTCTAACAATGTTTATATCTGTTAAATTAGGATATGGATTACTAGATGGTATAATTGGAGGAAACTTATCAACTGTAGTATCTATTGTTATTGGTGCAGTAGTTTATGGTATAGTATTAATATTTATAGGAGGAATTAGAAAAGATGAAATATTAACTATGCCAAAAGGTGATAAGATTTATAAATTATTAAGAAAATTAAACCTTATAAAATAAAAATAATAAAATATAGACAAAGGGAATAATTTTATGTAGAAAATTTCCTTTGTCTGTGTTATCAAATAACTAAGAGGAGTTATAATATGGGAAAAATAAGTATCGTAGGACTTGGTCCAGGGGATTATTCTCAAATAAGCCAAGGAGCATTAGAAATATTACAATCTAGTTCTAACATCTTTTTAAGAACTGAAAAACACCCTACTATAGATGTGCTTAAAGAATCTATACAATACACTTCTCTAGACCATTTTTATGATAATGGAAAAGATTTTGAAGAAGTATATTATAAAATCTCAGAATTTATTATAGAATCATCTAAAAAAGGTGATGTGGTATATGCAGTACCAGGTCATCCTAGAGTAGCAGAAAAGACTGTAAGAATAATAGAGACTATGGCAAATGAAAAAGATATAGAAGTTGAAACAATAGCTTCTATGAGTTTTATAGACGCTATGTTTAACTATTTGGGCATAGATCCAGCTGAGGGATTTAAATTATTAGACGCTTTTGAGATACAAAATTCATATGTAGATACGAATACAAATATGATAATAACTCAAGTATATGATCATTTCATAGCATCAAATTTAAAGTTAACATTACTAGAATATTACGATTATGACCAAGAAGTATGTATAGTAACTGGTGCAGGTGTTAAGAATCTAGAAAGTAAGACATATATTCTACTTCATGAATTAGATAGAATGGAAAATGAATTTAATTATTTAAGTAGTTTATATATACCAAAAACTGATAAAAAGATGTATAATACAATAAATGAACTACAAGAAATAATGGATACATTGAGAGGTCCATCTGGCTGTGATTGGGATAAAAAACAAACGCATGAGTCACTTAAAAAGTATCTTATAGAGGAAAGTTATGAGCTTTGTCAAGCTATTGATAATGATGATATCGATGAGATAATAGAAGAATTAGGAGATATTCTTTTACAAGTAATATTCCATTGCCAAATAGGACAAGAAGAAGGATTCTTTGATTTAAAAGAAGTAATCAATGGTATATGTACAAAACTTATACATAGACACCCACATGTGTTTAATGGACAAGATTTAGATATGAATGATTTTGAAAAAACTTGGGAAGATTTAAAACAAGAGGAAAAAGGTGAAAGTAGTATAACTGAGGGATTAAAAAGAATACCAAAGTATTTACCATCACTTATCAAGGCAGAAAAAATTCAAAATAAAGCAGCTCTCGTAGGTTTCGATTGGGATAATGTAGATGATGTATTAAAAAAAATTGAAGAAGAATATCAAGAACTACTTGACGAACATAAAGTAGGAAATATAAAATACATAAAGGAAGAACTAGGTGATTTATTATTTTCTATAGTAAATCTAGCTAGATTTTTAAATATAGACCCAGAAGAAGCCTTAAATTGTACAAACCAAAAATTCATCAATAGATTTGAATTTATGGAAGATTACTCAAAAAGTTTAGATAGAGACTTAAAAAAAAATGTCTCTAGAAGAAAAAGATGAACTTTGGAAAAAGGCTAAAGGCAATAAATTATAAAATAAATTTATCAAAAATTTAGAATTACATAAAATTCTATATTATAAACATTTTAGGAGGTAAGTACCGTGAATAAAGCTGAATTAGTATCAAAAATGGCTGAAAAGAGTGAATTAACAAAGAAAGAAGCAGAAGCTGCATTAAACGCTTTTATGAAATCTGTTGAAGAAGCATTAGTAGAAGGTGAAAAAGTTCAATTAGTTGGATTTGGAACATTCGAAACTAGAGAAAGAGCAGCTAGACAAGGAAGAAACCCAAGAAACCCAGAAGAAGTTATAGAGATACCTGCTTCTAAAGCTCCAGTATTCAAAGCTGGAAAAGGGTTAAAAGATATAATAAATGGATAATTAATTAAATTACTAAGTGTGGGATAATAACCACACTTTTTCTATATAATCAAGGAGGAATAATATGAGATTAGATAAGTTTTTAAAAGTATCAAGAATAATAAAAAGAAGAACTGTTGCAAAAGAAGCTTGTGACAAAGGTATAGTTACAATTAATGGAAAAGTAGCTAAGTCTTCATCAGAAGTAAATATTGGTGATTTACTTGAAATTAAATTTGGTGAAAAGATAATGAAATTTAAAATAAATGAAATAAGAGAGCATGTATTAAAAAATGATGCAAAAGAAATGTATGAGATAATAGAATAAATTTTAGGTTCCATTAGTATATTTATAGTAGTATGAATTGAAATATTTACTGGGGGGATATTATGGAACATAATATAACATTGAAAGAAAGAAGTAACTTAATTATATCAGGGGTAGAGCATATTTATTCTTTTAATGATAAAAAGGTAGAAGTAAAAACTTCAGCTGGAGAAATGGTAATAGAAGGCGAAAATTTAGACATGAGCAAACTAAGCATAGATGATAATATAATAAGTATAGATGGGACTATTAACTCAATAGCATATGCAAAACCAAAACAACAACAAGAAAATTTCTTCAAGAAAGTATTTAAATAGTCATGCCTTTTACACAAGATGCAAGTGCTTTTTATGCAACAATTTATGGGGGATTAATTATAGGACTACTTTTTGATATGTATAGAGTAATAAAATCTAATTTTAAAGTTTTTAAATATATATCATTAGTATTTGATGCTTTATTTTGGATTTTAGTTACTTTAGTAATATTTGTAACAGTAGATGCGATTGAATCCTTTGAATTAAGATATTATCATTTTGTGGCTTTATTTATTGGTTTTGTTTTATATTATAATACTATTAGTAAATTAGTTTTAACAATAATGAATAAAATAATCTCTTTTATTACAAAGTTTCTCGGAAAAACTATACATTACATAGTCAGTATTTCAAACAATTTGTATTACGTTATAATCTACTCAATACACTTTTTATTTGATATGATATTTTATATACCTAGTGTACTTTTTAATTATAAACACAAAAGAAAAACTAATAAGAAAAGTACATCTAAAAAGAAATATAAAATAAGGAAAAAAAGGGTGTAAATGGGATGAACATAAGAAAAAAATTTTCTGCTCAATATATAATGATTTCTATATTCGTATGTTTTATATGCTTTAGTATGATTACGGGATTTATATTTCAATTTATAAAACTAAAAGAATATAAAAGTGAAATAGTAAGTATAAATAATCAAATAGATGAAACCAGAGCAGAAATTAAAAAATTAAAAAAAGTAAATGGATCTAAAGATTTAGAAGACCTTGCTAGGGAGCGGTTAAATATGGTTAAGCCAGATGAAACTGTATATATTGATATTGGAAAAAGAGGTAACTAGCTTACCTCTTTTTTTACGTTATATGAAACTATATTAATTTAATAATTGTGGATAAACTATCAAACATAGTTATATCAAGCCACTGTTTTTGAGCGTAAAAAATATTTTGAGCAAAGCGAATTTTTTATTATGAAAATAAAAATAAGGAGTCATAGTATGAGGATAGGAGCAATAGATATTGGAACTAACTCTATGAGATTATTAATATGTGACTATATAGACAATAAATTAGAAAATAGAGTTAAATTTGTTAATACAACAAGGATTGGAAAAGGTGTAGATAAGAATGGATATATTAGCGAAGAAGCTATAAATAGAAATATAATAGCACTAAAAGAGTTTGCAAATATATGCAAAGAAAATAAATGTGAAAAAATATATGCTATAGGTACCTCTGCACTAAGGGATAGTAAGAATAAAGAAGAATTTATAAATTTAGCTAAATTAAAAAGTTCAATAGATTTAGAGATAATAACTGGAGAAGAAGAGTCTAATTTAGGATTTAAAGGTGTTTTAGAAGGATTAAATAGTGAAGACGATATTTTAGTATTAGATATAGGAGGAGGCTCTACAGAGTTTATTATAGGTAGTGTAGAAGGCATTAAATTTGCAAAAAGTGAGAATGTAGGAGCACTTAGAATGACAGAAAAGTTTTTAACTAAAGATCCTATATGTGAGAATGAGTTTGATAATATGTCATTATTTATAAAAAATGAAATAGATGAAACCTTAAAGTACATAAAAGATAAAGGTATAAAAAAATTAGTTGGAATAGGAGGAACTATAACATCTTTATCAGCAATGAATCAAGAGTTAGAAGTCTATTCTATGGAAAAAATTCATAATAGTTTAATAAGTAAAGATGATATAAAATTAATTCTACAAAATTTAAAGAAAATGACATTAAGTGATAAAAAAAACTTAAAAGGTCTACAAGCAAAACGAGCAGATATAATAACTGCCGGTGTAAAAATATTAGATATAATTATGGAAAATCTAGAAATAGAAAATATAATAGTAAGTGAATATGATAATTTGGAAGGCTTAATATGTCAAAGGGTAAAAAAAATGTCTTAATATTTTAGGACAAATTAAACTGATTATGACAAAAAAAATCCCCCATACTTTGCTACAATTTCGTTATAAGTAAAGTAAGGGGGAATTTTTGTGGAAAAAACTATAGCAAGTACGAAAAATAAAAAAATAGAAATGAATAATATAAAAATATCCAGATATATTGATTCTAATACAATAATATTTTCTATAATGGGATTTTTATTAAGTAAGTCGATTTTAATAGGATCAATAGCACCATTAGGTATAGCATTTTTCTTATACATATCAAGGATAGAAAGATATAAAATACCAGTATTTATATCAACATTGATTGGAATAGCATTATCAGGTAATAGCATGCCTTATATAATTAAATATTGTGTATGTATGATGATATTTATGTCTATAAGTAAGAAAATAAAAAGTATAGATTCCATTGTTAGATTAGCATTTATAGGTAGTGCTATATTAATACCCATTTCTATTGGACAGGCTTTTTTATCAGATAGATATATTTATGATATATTTTTAGCAGGTATAGAAGGAGTTATAACATTTATATCTATATATATTTTTTCTTATGGAATTGGATTATTAGTAAATATAAATAATAGAATATCAATAAGGATAGAAGAAGCAATATCTATAAGTTTAATATTGACTTTTAGTATAATTGGTATAGGAAATATGAATATATTAGGAGTATCGGTAAGAACTGTTGCGGCAACTATATTAATTTTGGTTTCCTCTATTTTAGGAGGTTCCACAATGGGGTCGACATCAGGTGTTATAGTTGGAATGGCATTTATAATAAATAATATTACATCTATAATTTATATGGGAATATATTCATTTGCAGGACTTGTAAGTGGTGCATTTAGCAAATTTAATAAATATTTTTGTGTATTAGGATATATATTAAGCTGGATAATGATATATTCATATACTTTTGGATTTGAATCAAATTTAACTCAGATTAGGGATATGTTAATAGCATGTTTAATAATAGTTATTTTACCGGAGAAGTTTTTCAATAAAGTTGAGAAATTAGTAAAAACAAATATAACAACTAATGATGTTATATATGATTATATAATGAGGAGTAAAAATATTACTAATAATAGACTTATAAATATGTATAAAGCTTATGAGGATTTATCAATAACATTTGATAATATTAGAGAAAAAGAGAAAATTATAGACCAAAGGGATATAGCTACGGTTATTGATATGATACACAATGATGAATGTAAAACTTGTGGAATGAAAAGAAGATGTTGGGAAATGAAATTTAATCATACTTATAGTTTAATGTATGATATTTTAGAAAAGCTAGAAGAAAATGGAGAGATAACAATAGATGATGCATCAGATGATTTTGTAAAAGAATGCATAAAACCTGAATCTGTAATAAAAGTATCGAATTACTATTATAAAATGTTTGTAATAGATTATAATTGGAGTTTAAAATTTGCTGAAAGTAGAAAGTTAATAGCCAATCAAATAGGAAGTATATCAAAATCAATCAAGTCTTTATCAAGTGACCTTGAAACCAATATAATTTTAGATATAGAAAAAGAAAGAAGTATACATGATCAATTACAAAGAAATGGTATACAAGCAAATAGGGTGAGCTATATAAGCAAAGGTGAAGAAGATTTTGAAATAATAATAGAGAAAAAAACTTGTTCTAATGGGTGCTTATGCAAAAATAAATTAGTAGATGTAGTTTCAGATTTTGTGGAAGAAAATTTATCTTATCGTCAAATTGGATGTCACTCTTTAGGTGAAAGATGCAGGATAGTTCTTACAAAGTCTCAAAAATACAAAGCAATAACAGAGGTAGCTGCTATATCTAAAGATGGACATATATTATGTGGTGATAATTATACATATATGGATATTAATGATGGGAAATATATGATTGCTATAAGTGATGGAATGGGTAAAGGTAAAAAAGCATATGAAGAATCATCTATAACTATAGATATATTAGAAAAGATGATGGATGCAAAAATCAATGATGAAGTTATAATTAATACGATCAATAATATGCTATTGTTGAAATCATCAGATGAGATGTTTTCAACAATAGACTTAGGTATTATGGATTTAAAAAAGGGGTACTTAGAAACAATCAAAATGGGTGCTTGTTCTACATATATAAAAAGAGATAATAAAGATATAGATTTAATATCATCATCTTCGTTACCAGTAGGTATATTATCCGAGATAAAACCAGATAGAAAATCTGTAAAGATTAAAAATGATGATTATATAATAATGGTATCAGATGGAATATTAGATGCAGGTAAGAATAATGATCTAGGAGACAATTGGTTAATTTATTTTTTACAAAAAATAGAGACTACTAATCCAAAAGAAATAGCCAATAAAATATTAGATAGAGCTATACAACTTCAATCTGGAAATGTTGAGGATGATATGACAGTATTAGTAACAAAAGTGTGCAAAAGTTAAATAAATAATAAGATATTCACAGGATGTGTATAATTTATTAACATTTTGTTGATATCTTATTGTATTTTCATATATAAGGAAAATATTGAAATTTAAAACTTAGACAAATTATTACAAATAAGTATAAAATATAAATATCATATAAAAATTTAATTTGAAAATACTTATCAACAAAATACATATAAAAAATAAAAAATATGTTGATAAGTATGTAAAAAATGTTAATAGTTTATAAAAAAGTAAGAATAAACATAAAACGATATGTTTAGATATATTGAAAAATCTATATTTATGTCGTACTTTAGACTGTTAATATGTTAATAAATATGTTGATAACTATATTAAAAAATAGTTCATGACAATGGTAATAGTTGAATAATATGGACTAAAAAAGCCATCCTATAAATAAGTAGATTTTATTGAAAGGATGGCTTTTTATGGGTAGAAAACTTCGTAAAGTAACAATACCTTTATTTATATCTATTTTTTGTACATTTTCATTAAGCATCAATGTAAGTGCACAAAATATTATTAAAATTAACTATATAGATACTATCATAAATGATGATGTAGAAAACAAAGAAGAAAAAAAAGAAAATAAACAAATTATTGATTACACAAAAACTTGTTGGAATTTAGAATCACTTTTTAAAAGTGATAAAGAATGGAAAAAAGAATTAAATAGTTTTAGTAAAGATATAAAAGAACTAGAAAATTACGTAGGTAAAGTTACAAAATCTAAAACACATTTATATTTTGCACTAGGGATAAAAGAAAAGTTAGATGTAAGACTTAACAAAATATCTTCATATGTAAGATTAAAACAAGATACTAATAAAAATTCATATGACTATCTAAACCTAGAAGATAATATGGGAAAAGTTTATAAGGATTATATGAAAATATGCTCGGATTTAGAGTTAGAAATATTAAAACTTTCAGATAAAGAATACAAAAATATAATATCAGATAATAAAATAAGTAAAAAGTATGGTATGTATTTAGGAGATATAAGAAGATCTAAGAAGTACTATTTAGATGAAAAGAGTGAGGATATACTTTCAGATGCATCAATTATATCATCACTTCCAGGACATGTATATGATTTGTTTAGAAATATGGATAAGAAGTCTAATTTAAATCCTTCTCAATATGCAACTGCAATATCAAGTAGTGATAGAGAAGATAGAAAGAAAGCTTATCAAAATGAGTTTATATCTTACAATGATCATATAAATATGTTATCGGGTCTTATTGTAGGTCAAGTTAAGAAAAATGTATTTTATTCTAGTGAAAGAAGATATGAATCATCATTACAAATGCATCTAAAATCAGATGATATAGATACTAAAGTATACGATAAACTTATAAAAACTGTAAGCAAAAACTCAGACAGTTTGCATAAATATGTTGGTCTTAGAAAAAAAGTATTAAATTTGGATAAGATTTATTATTATGATATGTTTGTTCCTATAGTAGATCCTGTTGACAAAGATATCACCTATGATAAAGGTCAAGGGATGGTATACTATGCACTATCTCCTTTAGGAAAAGAATATGGAGATATACTTTACAAAGCGTTTAATGAAAGATGGGTAGATGTATATTCTAATGATAATAAAGTAAGTGGGGCTTACTGCTTATCTGTATATGGTAATCACCCATACGTATTATTAAATTACAACAACTCATTAGATTCTGTATCTACTCTAGCTCATGAATTAGGGCATGCATGTTATGAATATTTGGGGTCAAAAAATCAAAGTTATTATAATTCTCATCCATCTATATTTACTCATGAGGTGGCATCTACAACTAATGAGGCTTTATTATATGAGACTCTTATAAAAGAAGCTAGTAATAAAAAAGAAAAAGCATATTATATAACTCAATATTTAGATTTAATAAAAGATACTTTATATACTCAGACTATGTATGCTGAGTTTGAAAAATCTATACATGAAATGATCGAAAATGGAGAAAGTGTAAATGCATTAGTATTAAATGATTTATGGGGTAATCTTCTTAAGAAATATTATGGGAAAGATTTTGAAGTAGATCAACTATCTAAGGTAGGTTGGTCAAGAATACCACATTTTTATAATAGTTTTTATGTGTACAAATATGCTACAGGTTGTAGTGCAGGTGTGGCATTTGCACAAGACATATTAAAAAATGGATCAGAAAATTATATAGAATTTCTTAAAAAAGGAGGTTCTGATTATCCTCTAAATTTACTTAAACAAAGTGGAATAGATTTAACAACTACAAAGCCAGTAGAGGAAACTATCCATAAGTTTGATGAGTTAGTAAAAGAGCTTGAAAAATTAGTAGAAAAATAATTTAAATGAGAAAAATAATAAATTGGTATTAAAGTGTATACAAAAAGTCCTATTTATAGGACTTTTTACATTTAATTTTGAACTTGGTACTAAAATAAATATTAGAGCAAAAAGGAAAAAAGAGTTATTAGGTATAGTCTAAGGTATATCTAATATGATAAACATACATTATATAAGACAAAAAGAACCAAGAGGTTTATGAGATGATATAGTAGATAGTAAGGTTTCTTGTTTAAAGCAACTTATGAATACTTATGAAGAATATAGAACAACTATATTAGGTGTATAAAAAGTAAATGAAAAAGATACTGATAAATATGGTATAATATCAGCTAAGCATATAGAAGATAGAGTGTATAAAGAAAAAAACTTAGTTGAAAAGTCTGAAATAGGAAAAGCTCCATCTAATATAGCTATATTAGGAAGGTATATAATAACTCCTGAAATATTTGATATACTAAGAAATTTGCCAATAGGTAAAGGTGGCGAAGTTCAGCTTACTGATGTTCTTAAGAAATTAGCAAAAAAAAAAGAAGCTATGTACGCATATAATTTTGAGGGTAGAAGATATGATGTCGGAGATAAGCTAGGATTTTTAGAAGCAACAGTTGATTTTGCACTTAAAAGACAAGAATTAAAGGACGTATTTCCAGAATACTTAAAGTCAGTAAATGATAAACTTGAGAAACAAGATAAAAAAATAGCATTATGGGGTGAATGATATGGCTAATGTAAAGCAAAAAAAAAGAAATAAAGTTATAGCTATAGCTATAGTGGTAGTTCTTATAGTTACAAGCATGACAACTCTAATAAGTGTACTTACATCAATGATGTAAAAAATCAGCCTTTAATTTAAAAGGCTGATTTTTTATTAAATTTAGTAAGATAAGTTTAATACTTTTATTTATAATTATAAATATATAATAAATACTATATAATTAAAAAGAATTAATATAATACACTAAATATTTAAATAGAATATATATGTTTACTATTTAACACTTATAATATATAATTTTTATAATAAAACTAACTAAGGAGATGGATATATTATGGATAGAAATTTGGCATTAGAACTTGTTAGGGTAACGGAAGCGGCAGCATTAGTTTCATCACAATTCATGGGGAAAGGTGACAAAAACGGTGCAGATGGAGCAGCAGTGGAAGCTATGAGAAAGGCTTTTGAGTCAGTAAAAATTAGTGGTGAAGTTGTTATAGGAGAAGGCGAATTAGATGAAGCACCAATGTTATATATCGGAGAAAAAGTAGGTATGAATACTGAGGATAGTATGGAGGTTGATATAGCTGTAGATCCTTTAGATGGGACAACTTTAATAGCTAAAGGTTTACCAAATGCAATATCAGTTATAGCTATGGGTTCAAAAGGTAGTTTATTAAACGCGCCAGATACTTATATGAAGAAAATAGTAGTAGGACCTAAGGCTAAAGGTGCTATAGATTTAACTAAAACTCCAGAAGAAAATATAATATCGGTAGCAAAAGCGTTAGGTAAGAAAACAAGTCAAATGACTATATCTGTTCAAGATAGAGAAAGACATAATGATATAATACAAACAGCTAGAAAGTTAGGGTCTAGAATACAAATGTTTAGTGATGGGGATGTTGCTACAGGAATAGCTACTTGCTTTGAAGAAACAGGAATAGATATGATGATGGGTATTGGTGGAGGACCAGAAGGCGTAATACTTGCAGCTGCAATAAAATGTATGGGTGGTGATATGCAAGGTCAAATATATCCATTAAGTGATCAAGAAAGGTCAAGATGCTATGAAATGGGATTAAGTGATTCAGATATAGATAAAGTACTACTAATAGACGATTTAGCAAAAGGAGATAACTTGTTCTTTGCAGCAACAGGAATAACAGAAGGATATTTACTTGAAGGAGTAAAGAATATAGATGACAATAAAGCTAAAACTCAATCAGTAGTTATGAGAGCTAAAACAGGAACAATAAGATTTGTTGATGCTATACATAGTTTAGATAAAAATGATATATTAGTTGAATTAATGAAAAAGTATAATATGGATAAGTAAAAATAGGTAGTAAGAATTTACTACCTATTTTTTAAAAAACTTTAATAGATTATTATTTAGAATAAATTTTTATTTTAAATAATAGTAAAATAATATATAATTAGTTTAAAAAGATTATTAATGGTCTATTATAAATATATAAAGACAAATTTTAATAAAAACTTTTCTTTTTCACACCTTTAATTTCCAAAAAATGATATGAAAATTATATATAGTATATATGGTTTATAGATGAGGAGGATTTTTTTGAATTTAGATGATATAACTTTAGATAAATTAAATGATATAACTTTAGCAGAATTAAAAGATATAGCTAAAGAATTAGAAATAAAATCAATAAGCAAATATAAAAAAAGTGAATTAATTGATATTATAAGTGAAAACTATAATAATAAATTAAAAAAAGATGAAGATAAAAATGTAGACTCTGTAGAAGTTAGACAAGTAGAAAATATCTCGTATGTTAAACCTTATGATAAAAAAATTTCAGATAATAAAAATCAAAAAAATGTAGATAGCAGAAATCAAAGTATAGACAATAGAAATTTAAGAAACAATACGAATAAAAATAATTATGCTCCTAAGATAGTAGATGAATCTAAAATAGTAGATGAATTTAATACATCTAAAGACGATGAAGTAATCGGAGTTCTTGAGATATTACCAGATGGATTTGGATTCTTAAGAGGATCAAACTATTTATCTACAGAAGGCGATGTTTATGTGTCTCCATCTCAAATAAGAAGATTTAATATGAAAACAGGAGATAAAGTAAAGGGAATAACTAGACATCCTAAAACAGGAGAAAAGTTTAGAGCGCTTTTATATGTACAAAAGATAAATGATGAAAATCCTGACACAGCAATAAAGAGAAGAGCTTTTGAAACATTAACACCTATATATCCTGAAGAAAGATTAAGCTTAGAAAGAAATCAAAATGATATATCTACAAGACTTATAGATTTAATATCTCCAGTAGGTAAAGGTCAAAGAGGTCTTATAGTAGCTCCACCTAAAGCAGGTAAAACAAGTTTACTTAAAAATGTAGCAAATAGCATAGCTAAAAATCATCCAGATGTAGAACTGATAGTTCTTCTTATAGATGAAAGACCAGAAGAAGTTACTGATATGAGAGAGTCTATAAATGGAGATGTAATATATTCTACATTTGATCAAGTATCAAGTCATCATGTTAAAGTAGCGGAGATGGTTTTAAATAGAGCTCAAAGACTTGTTGAACATGGAAAAGACGTTGTTATATTATTAGATAGTATAACAAGACTTGCAAGAGCTTACAATCTAACAATATCTCCAACAGGAAGAACTTTATCAGGAGGACTTGACCCAGGAGCTTTACATGGACCTAAGAAGTTTTTTGGTGCAGCTAGAAATATAAGACAAGGTGGATCTTTAACTATACTTGCAACTGCACTAGTTGAAACTGGATCTAGAATGGATGATGTAATATTTGAAGAGTTCAAAGGTACAGGGAACATGGAACTTAGTTTAGATAGAAAATTAGCTGAAAAGAGAATATTCCCAGCTGTTGATATCTATAAGTCAGGAACTAGAAGAGAAGACTTATTACTTTCTGACGAAGAAAAGGCAGCTTTATGGAGATTAAGAAGGGAAATGAGTAATAATTCTGTATTAGAAGTTACTGATAAAGTAATAGAACTTCTAAAAAGAACTAAGAATAATGAAGAGTTTATAAAATCAATAAAAGCACTATAATTGTAATACAAAAACTGCTTGTACCTATAAAAAACTTGTGTTATAATGGTGTAGTTGATAATGCAAAACGAAAAATTAATATAGTTAATTTATAAAATAATGAGAAGAGGTGACTAGAATGCAAAAAGATATACAACCAAAATACGAAGCTATAAAAGTAAGTTGTGCTTGTGGGAACATTTTTGAAGCTGGATCTGTTAAAGATGAAATAAAGGTAGAAATATGTTCTGAATGCCATCCTTTCTATACTGGAAAGCAAAAGAATATAGAAGCTGGTGGAAGAATAGACAAGTTCAAGAAGAGATTCAAAATGGACTAATTTTTATAAAAGATGGA
>CALESE010000007.1 GCA_937907205.1 uncultured Romboutsia sp.
TAAGGCGTGGTTGTTTTTATGTCATATCTATCACGAAGATGGCTAACATAGCCAAATTTTAAATAATTGCAAAAAAGCTATTTATGATATAAAGGAATATTCAGGTAAAATAGAAGGAATTATTGATATAGCTTGTAGTTCTATCCCTGAAAGCTATATACTACCTAAATTTATAAAAAATTTAACCCTTCAATATCCCGATGTTAAATTCTCAATTAATAACTATAATTCTCAAGTTGTAATTTCTGAGATTTTAGATGAAAAGATAAGCTTTGGTCTTGTTGGATATAAACCTAATAATGCTCAAATTCAATACATAGATTTAATGGATGATGAGCTTGTATTAATAACTCCTAAGGATCTATTATTGGATAATGATAATGGCTATATTAATATAACTAAACTTAATAATCTCAAGTTTATTATGAGGAAGGAAGGTTCTGCTACACGTAATATAATAATAAGTAAATTAAAAGAATATGGTTTTAATGTAGATAATCTTGACATAATAGCTCATGTTGAATCTAATAATTCTATTTTAGAAATGGTTAAACTTGGATTAGGGGCTTCTTTTGTATCTTATATTTCTGTAGCTAGTTACTTAGATAATAACAAATTAAATATTTATAAAATTAAAAATTTAGAATTGAAAAGAAAGTTTTATTTTATATACTCTAAGAAAAAAATTCTAACTCCATTAGAAAATAAATTTGTATATAATCTATATGAATTTTTCAATAAAAATATACTCTAAGCTTAAAACTTAGAGTATATTTTTGTTTATATAAAAAACGCTTTATATCCTTTATACATTTGATATATATCTACTTTAGAAACTACCTCATATGGAGCATGCATACTTAAAACTCCAACACCACAGTCGATTACTTCTGAACCATAATTAGCCAATATATATGCTATTGTTCCTCCACCACCTTGGTCAATTTTACCAAGTTCAGCACTTTGCCATACTACATCTGCACTATTAAATATATTTCTCACTTCGGCCATAAATTCAGCATTAGCATCATTACAACCACCTTTTCCTCTTGAACCAGTATATTTACTTAATACTATACCATTTCCTAAAAAAGCAGAATTTCTCTTTTCGTAAGCTTGTGCATAATTAGGATCATATCCAGCAGCTACATCTGCCGATAATACTTTAGTATTAGTCATTGCTCTTCTAACTTTTAATTCACTATAATTACCTTCTAATTCTATAAGCTCTGCTACAGTATTTTCAAAGAATCTTGATTGCATACCTGTGTTGCCTTGAGATCCAACTTCTTCTTTATCTACACAAAGTGCTACTGCACAATAAGTAGGATTTTCTATATCCATTAATGCTTTTACTGCTGCATATGAACATACTCTATCATCATGACCATATGCTAAAACCATAGACCTATCAAACCCTAAATCACGAGCTTTTCCAGAAGGAACTATTTCTATTTCTGCACTTATAAAATCTTCTTCTATCATATTATACTTTTCATTTAATAATTTTAATATATTTTGTTTTACAAGATGTTTATCTTCACCTTCTAATGGGATATTCCCCACTAGTAAATTTAATTTTTCGCCTAATATACCATCAGATAGTTTTTTTTGCATTTGATCTGATGCTAAATGAGGTAATAAATCTGTTACACAAAATATTGGGTCTGATTCATCTTCACCTATACAAATATCTACTTTTTTTCCACTACTTAAAATTACAACTCCATGAATTGCTAAAGGTATAGTTGTCCATTGATATTTCTTTATTCCACCATAGTAGTGAGTTTTTAAAAATCCTAAGTTATCTTCTTCATAAAGTGGATTTGGCTTTAAGTCTAACCTAGGTGCATCAATATGCCCTCCAACTATTCTCATACCATTTTCTAGTGTTTTTTTTCCTATTACAAATAGTGCAACTGACTTATCTTTATTTATTGCATAAATTTTATCCCCTGAATTAATATTACCTTTATTAATAGCTTCATCTAATGAAATATATCCATTTTCTTTTGCCATTTTTACAATTTCTTTAGCTGAAGTTCTTTCTGTCTTACCATTGTCTAAAAAATTCATATAACCTTTAGCATAATTCATAACTTCATCTATGTTATTATTTTCTCTTTCAAATTCCCAAGCATTTTGTAAATCATAGTTTAATTTCATACTACCCCTCCAAAATTTTTATTTAAACTTAGTAATATTAAATACTAATGTTTAGTTTTTATTATTTTTCATGTATTCTTCGTATTCTTGTGGTGAAACTACTTTTACATTTTCAAGTCTAGATCTAAAATGTGATCTAAAGTGAGCTAAATACTCTTTTCTTAACTCATCTCTTTCTTTTAGTTCTTCTGTTGTTAAACCTTCACCTTTATTTTTCTTCGCTAATTCATTTATTCTATCTAATTTCTTTTGATCAAACATTTTATAATTATACTTAAATTTCTAAAATTAAGTATTCTCCTTTCATTACTTTAATAAAATATTTTATTACTTTTTACATTTATAATTTTTTTATAGTTTTTTAAAAACTCATCTAAATTATCATCTATTATAGATATTCCCTTTTCTAATTCTGCTATACTTGTATTTGCTATATTTATTCTAAAGTATCTATCTTCTATTATATTATCAAAAAAATATGTTCCAGGTAGTACTGATACTCCTTTTTTTAATATAAAATCAGTAAAATCTTTAGATAAATATCCTCTAGGTAATTCTATAAAAAAATTTATTCCTCCATTTGAGTTTCTTATCTTTAGTTTTTTACCTAATTTGTCATTGATTAATTTTTTAGCTAATTTATATTTTTTAGTATAAATCTCCTCTATGACTTTTAGATAGTTATTCCAATTAAAATATTCCATATAATAATACATTGATTTTTGTATAAGTCCAGGTGTTGATATATCTGAAGAATATTTTGCCCATAAAACTTTCTCTAATAATTCATCTGGCATTTCAATAATACCCAATCTAAGTCCAGGCATAAGTAGTTTTGAAAAACTTTTTATATATATAACTCTATTTTTATCGTCATAACTTTTAACTGTTCTATTATCATTAGAATCAAATTTAAAGTCACTAATAAAGTCATCTTCTACTATATAAAAATCATATTCATCAGCTAGTTCTATAAGCTTTTTCTTTTTATATGATGAATATGATATTCCTGTAGGATTTTGAAAATTTGGCATTGTATATATAAGTTTTGGTTTAAACTTATCAAGTTTTAATTTTAGTATACCAATATCAATACCATCATCTAACATTGGTATTGGTATTATTTTAGCTCCTTTACTTTTGAAAACTTCAATAGCACCACCATAGGTAGGCTCCTCTACAAATACTACATCTAAATAATTTATAATACCTTTACATACAATATCTATTCCTTGTTGAGCTCCAGATATTATTTGAATATTATCTTTAGTTGTATCTATTTTTATATCTTTCAAATAATCTACTATTTTTTCTCTTAAATTTATATCCCCTAATCCTTCGTCATATTCAAATATAGAATTATCATCTTCTGATAAAGCCATATTTATAGCTTTTTTAAAATCATTTATAGGAAATAATTCAGATGATGGATTTCCACTATCGAAATGTATTATTCCTTCTTTTTTTAAGTTTAACGTTTCTTTATCTTCTTTTCTAAATGATACAAATGTTCCACTACCTATAGATTTATATACATACCCTTCTTTTTCTAATAATTCATATGCCTTTACTATAGTTGTATTATTTACATTTATATGTTTTGATAATTTTCTTATTGGTGGTAATTTTTCATGTGCTTTTATATCTTTTTGTAGTATTAAATTTTTTATATGATTATATACTTGAATATACTTTATTGATATTTCGTCTATATTTATATCATATTTATCCATATCATCACCATTTATATTTTTCTAATAAATTATGTTTAATATATTTATTAGTGTGTAGTATGTATATATAATACCAAACTTTAACTTAAAATGGTAAAATTTTATGCCTAATAATTATTAGAATTATCTTTTATATAAATATAATTATTTTTTATATTATTGTTGAATATATTTAAACATGAGGGGGGTGATTTATTGAGGTTACCTAATCTTTTATTATCTACCATTATATTATTTCTATCTAATATCACAGTTAGAATTCTTGGGTTTATTTATAAAATATTTTTATCTAACTCAATAGGAGAAACTGGCTTAGGTATATATCATATAATATTTAATTTTTTAATGATTTGTCTTGCTTTTACTACCACTGGAATACCTACTGCACTTAGTTGTTTAGTTGCTAAAAATAAAGCTAAAAATAACAAACATAATACAAATGTACTTTTTGTATCTACATTATACATTGCATTTTTTATTTCCTTATTTATTTCTTTATTTATATATTTAAATTCAAATTATATATCTCTAAAATTATTAAATAATCCTAAACTAAATTTATTTGTTTTATCTATATGTCCAGCTATAGTAGTTATAACATTATCTAATATTCTTAGAGGATATTATTATGGCATAAAAGAGGTTATTGTACCTGCTATTGGTCAAATATTGGAACAAATAAGCAAAATTATATTTGTTTATTTAATTATAATGTATATAAATAATAAAGAAATAAACTGTTATCTAGCTCTTTTAGGTATTTCTGTTGGAGAGTGTGTAAATATATTATTTATAAGTATATGCCTATATAGAAATACTAATTTATTAAATAAATATACTATAAATATTAAAGATTTCTACAATGCATCTATCGAAGCAATAAAGATGTCTATACCTATAACATGCAATAAAATGTCTAGTACTCTATTACATTCTATTAGCTCTATGATAGTTCCATCAAGATTAGCTTTATCTGGAATATCATATACTAAATCACTTAGTATGTATGGAATTATAAGTGGTATGGTTATGCCATTTGTATACTTACCATTTACAGTTGGATCTGCATTAGTTGTAAATTTAATACCAAGTATTTCTCAAGAAATGGCTCTTTGCAGATATAAAAATGTTTATAAAAAAATTTATTATTCATTATTATTAACTTTTACAGTAGGTATTTGTTTTTCATTATTTTTTTATTTTTTTTCAGATAAGCTTTGCTTACTTGTATTTAATAATGAACTAGCAGGAACTTATCTTAAAGCTATGTTTTTGGTTCCATTATTTATGTCTTTAAATCAAACTTTATCAGGAATACTTCATTCTATAAAAAAAGAAGTTATATCTAGCGTAATAACTATATCTACTATGTTTATACAAATTATAATGTTGTATTTTTTACTTCCTATTCCTGCTGTTAATATTTATGCATATATTTATACAATAACGTTTATAT
>CALESE010000008.1 GCA_937907205.1 uncultured Romboutsia sp.
ATTAAATTATAAAATATATAGATAATAAGTTCTTTTTTGCTATTTACTCCATATAAAATTATAAAGTAATTTTATATGGAGGGCTTATGCATAACTTAGAAAATAAAATATGTGAAATTAAAAAATATTTAATAGATAAAGACATAAGCAAAATCAAAAAATTAAAATTAAATTTACTAAAACCAGAATTTAATAATTTAAATAGTAAAGAAGTAAATCTTGTAAATGAATACAATTATTACGTTAAACTAATAAAAAAACTTCAAAGACATATAAATTTAAATAAAGAAAAAGATATTGTAATAGATTTGTCAAAAGATAAATTGCAAAATCTAATTTGTATAGTGATAACAATAGATTTTAGAAAAAGAGTAATAGGTATTCCAGTAGATATAAATATATTATGTGGAGATATGAACAAAGTAAGTATGGAATGTACCTTCTATGAAATAATGGATTATTCTACATTATATATAGATAATTTTAAATCAAGAATAACTAATAAAGGTTATGGAAGTATAATACTTAAAGGATTAGATAAAATAATAAGTGACATAAATAAGAAGTTAACAAAATACAATATAGGAAAGATTAAGTATATAGAAGGAATGGTTGTTGCAGACAAAAATATAATAAGTGAGACTAATCTGATAAATTTATACAAAAAGTATGGATGATAATAAAAACAACATGATAAAATACTTATAATTCATAATTTATTAATATATGAAATATTTGACATTAAAGTTTATATAGTTATATAATTAGTTTTACTTCAAACAATTATATAATAGGAGAAATACATAATGGCAAATTTAGATTTTATATATAACCGTAAAAGTGTTAGGCAATTCAAAAATATACCAATTCCAAAAGAAGATATAATTGAATTATTAAAAGCTGGAACTTATGCACCATCTCCAAAGCACCAACAAAATTGGCATTTTGTTGTATTACAAAATCAAGATATAATAAATAAAATGGCAGATATCGTAACTAAAAGCCATGAAAATATAGGACAAATAGCTAAAAATGAAAAAGATTTTAAAAAACATATGAGTGTTATAAATTATTATACATGCTTTAAGAATGCACCAGTAGTAATACTTGTTTATTCATGTGAGTATAAAATGATAGAATATAAGATACTAAAAGAAAATAATGCACCCAAAGAAGTTCTTGATGTGTTATTATCACCTCAATCAGCAGCTCAAGGTATAGGAGCAGCAGTACAAAATATATTACTAGCAGCAACTGAAATGGGATATGGAAGTTGTTATATGACAGGACCTACACATGCTAAAATTGATATAGAAAAACTTATAGGATTTGATAAAGAAGGATATGAATTAATGTCTATAATTTCTTTAGGAATTGCAGAAGATAATACTCCTAAGCAACCACCGCGCAAACCTTTAGAGGAAGTTGTAACATTTATAGATTAATATTTTAAAAGTTATCTGAAAGTAAAATAAATTTATGATTTACAAATGATAATTTTTAGTATATAATGTAGTTAAAGATAAAAACCAAATAAAAGCGTAGATAGAGGTTGCGGTATTTAAGAGTAAGTTTGCAGAGTTAAGCACAGAGAAGCAAACTGAAAGGAAATATCGCCGAAACATATAGTTGATGCTTTAATACTATATAGTTGGGATTATGTAGAATATGCATAATACTGTCATAAATTTATTTATGAAGAGCTATCATGATAGATATATTTTAGTAAATTGGATACTTTCAATTTTCATATTTTTTAAGTATAAAATATAGTCTTGAGTGATTTTGCTCAAGGCTTTTTTTAATATAAAAATAAGTTTTGAGTAGCAGTATTAATTCTATTAGGCTAAAAATTATATTTGGAAAAATATATAAAGGAGTGAGAGTATTGAATTTAACACAAGTAAAAAAAGATAAAGTGAAAGGAAATGGTGAAGGTATAAAAATACCACACACATTAGTTATCATAACTGCAATAATTATACTTGTATCCGTTGCAACATACTTTGTACCAGGAGGAGCTTACGAAAAAGTTGTAAATGAAGCAGGAAAAACAGTAGTTGTAGATGGATCATTTAAATATATTGAAAACAAACCACAAGGTATATTTGAAACACTACAAGCACCAATACAAGGAATTATAGGTGGAGCAGAAATTATAGCTTTTTTATTTATAGTAGGTGGATCTTTTAATTTAATAACAAGAACAAAAGCAATAGATTTTGGAATAGTACGTATAGTTAATATATTTAAAGGAAAAGAAATATTAATCATACCTATTATCACATTTGTATTTTCACTAGGTGGAGCAGTATTTGGAATGACAGAAGAAGCAGTTCCTTTTGTTGCAATATTAGTGCCTTTAACATTAGCACTAGGATACGATAGTATTGTAGCTGTTGGTATTACATATTTAGCTTGTATATTAGGATTTTCATCTGCAATGCTTAATCCATTTACAGTAGGTATAGCTCAATCAATAGCAGAGATTCCAATGTTTTCAGGAATAGAATATCGTACAATTGTATGGTTTATAATTACAACTATTGGAACAATATTTTTAATGACATATGCTATGAAAATTAAGAAAAATCCAGAGCTTAGTCCAGTATATGAAAGTGATAAGATAAAAAGAGCAAATTTACAAAATTTTAATGAAATAGACGAAGACTTTTCTATATCACACAAAATAATATTAACATTACTTGTAGCATGTATAGGTATTATTGTGTGGGGAGTATTAACTCAAGGATTTTGGATACCACAAATAGCTGCAGTATTTTTAGCAACAGGCTTATTAAGTGGAGTAATAGGTAAATTAAACACAGATGAAATGGCAGATGCATTTATTGAAGGTGCAAAATCAATGATAGGTGCAGCAGTTATGTTAGGGTTTGCTAGAGGTATAGTAATAATAGCAGAAAATGCAAGTATAATAGATACATTATTATATCATTTATCGAATATAATAGGTAATCTTCCAACAATACTTGCTGCATATATAATGTTACCTATACAAATGTTTATAAATTTCTTTGTAAGTTCAGGTTCAGGTCAAGCAGCATTAACTATGCCAATACTTGCGCCACTTGGTGATTTAATAGGAATATCAAGACAATTAACGATATTAATATTCCAATTTGGAGATGGTTTTTCTAATGCAATGTTTCCAACATCTGGTATATTAATAGCTTGTCTAGGGCTTGCGGGAATACCTTTTGGAAAATGGTTAAAGTGGATATTACCATTACAAGGAATATTATTTGCATCTGCAATAGTATTTATAACAATAGCACATTTTATGAATTGGGCTTAAAAAATTCGGTATATCAAATTGTCATATAACAGGTCATAGTAGAGAACTTGCAGATGCTACTATAAGTGAGCTTGGACATGAACGATTACTTGTAGCTACTTTGGCACTTGTTTATACAGTATATGATGTTCTTAGTAATAAAGTTAATTTAAAATAATATATTTTATGTAAAAATACTATCATAAATTTATGGTAGTATTTTTTATTTTTAAGATAACAAGAAGTATAAAGTTTAATGTAAATACTTTATTTTTGATTGAAAATTATTTTAAACTGGATGGATTTTTTTATATTTGCAAAACTATAAAAAATATATTAAAATATAGTTAACAAAGTAAACTATATTTTAATATATTTATATAATAGAAATCAAAGGAAAGTGGTGAAATAGAAGTGCAAGAGTCAAATTGGATTTACATGATGGAAAAGATGCAAGATATAAGATTATTTAGTAGGACAATAATACGACGTACTACTAAAGAGTATAAAATTCCATCACAATATTTGGATTTATTATCTCAGTTAGCACTTCATAAAGAAAGTATGACACCAATGACTCTTAGTAAGATTATGGGAGTTAATAAAACAGTTATAAGTAGAATCATAGAAAAGTTAAGTGAAGGAGGCTACCTAATAAAGTATAAGGATCAAATTGACAAAAGAAGTTATTCTGTTTCGATTACAGATTTAGGGATAGAGCAATTAGATAAAATATATAAATATTACCTTGAGCCAATATATAAACTTCGTAGTAAGTTAGGTGATGAAGAATTCTTTAAATTAATGTCTTGCATAGAAAAATCAAATATAAAATTAAATGAAGAGTAAAATTAAATTTATTAAATTATGAATAGATAATTTAATAAATATGATTGGGGGATGATATACAATGACATTTTACCAAGCTATGCAATTAGGAGCTAAAAATTTAAAGCATTTAATAAAAAATAGTGAAGATAAAAATTTAAAAAGTAAATATATAACAGCATTTACACTTAAAGTATTTTTATGTATTTTATTTTGTATGATTGTAGTTATATTTTTCGGAAATATTTTTGGGAAAGAAAATAGTATAGTAGGTGTAGTTACTATTCTTGGGTTACTAACATTTAGGTTTTCCAATTTAGACTTTAATGTTAAGCAGTCTGCGTTTACTATATTTGGGATTTTCGTGATTTTAGCAATAGGACCATATTTAGGATCTATATCAAGTCCAATAGTAGCAAGTATGATAAACTTTATATTTATATTTATGATAGTTATTTTATCATGTCACAATGTAGACTTATCTAATCATTCGATATTTGTTTTATCATATTTACTTTTATATGGATATGAAGTTGGTGGTATAAATATATATATTAACCGTGTGATTGGATTGATATTAGGTGGAATTATAGTATCTGGAGTTTTCTATTATAAACAAAGAAAATTTAAATTTAAAAATACAATATGTACTATAATAAAAGATATTGATTTTAATACTGATCGTACAAAATGGCAACTAAAGCTAACTCTTGGAGTATGTATAGGTGTTTTAATTGGAGAACTTATACATTTACCAAGAGCAATATGGGTAGGGTTTGCATGTATGTCAACATTGCAACCTAATAGAGAGAAACTTGAATTTAGATATAAAAAAAGACCTATATTTGTTGTTTTAGGATGTGTAATATTTACTATAATGTACATTATTTTACCAGAAAGTTTGAGAGATAATATGGGGATAATAGGTGGGATAATGGTTGGATTTTCATCAACTTACCAATGGCAAACTGTATTTAACTGTTTTGGAGCTTTATCAACATCTATACCTATCCTAGGATTAGAAGAAGCTATAATTTTCCGTATAGTTAATAATTTATTTGGATCTATATATACTAAAGTTTTCAATAAATTATTTAATAAAGTGGATGACATTATTTCTGATAAAGATGTAATAGATGAAATAGTAGAAATTTAAATTTATAAAAACTATATTTGGATATGATAAATTATCATATTAAGTGCAACACATAAAAATATATAAAAAAATAGTT
>CALESE010000009.1 GCA_937907205.1 uncultured Romboutsia sp.
AAAAAAGGTTTGAATCTCTTTTAGAACAAAATAGCTTACTTGCTAATGCTGAAAGGAAAGGACTTCAAAAAGGCATTCAAAAAGGAAGAAAAGAAGGAATAATAGAAATTGCTAAAAATGCAATAGATAATAATTTAGATGATAGTACAATCCAAATAATAACAGGATTATCATTAGAAGAAATTAAAGAATTAAGAAATAAAAAATAATATTAATTTCTTTATATAATATATTTATACTGGGCATAGTTGTAACTCAGTTAACTAAATATAATATTTTTTTATTGGTATATAGGTGAATAGTCTTAAAAAGAAAAAGAGTAGTAATTCATATAAAATTATGAACTGCCACTCTTTTTTCAAAAACCTAGAAGTTAGATTTATATTGTATCACCATTTGTATTGATATATTTTATAATTTACCAATCCATTTTAATACTTGTATTACAGTATCATATCTATTAGCTCCAATTATACTAGTATAATTTTCTCCAGTATTCATTTTTTCAAATTCATCTTTAGCAGGTCCACCGATTACAAATAAGTTTTCAGCTTCCCATTTTACATGATCTTTAACGTGTTTAACTATGCAATCATTTTTAGCCCAACTTAGTACTTCTGCTGATACTTTATCTATATCATTTCCATATAAAATACAGTTTTTATACTTTGTAGTAGTTGCATTATCTGCATTAATTGTCTTGTTTAAGATGCCTTCAACTATAGCTTTAGCCATTGTTTTATAATTATACGCCTTAACGTCATCTTTATCATCAACGAAGCAACATTCTATTAATAATGAAGTAGCCTTTGTATTTTTTAAAAATGCTAAATTATTTCTAACTTTGACACCTCTATTTTTGAAATTAAGTTTAGCTACTTGATTAGATACTCTTTTAGCTACTTTCTCAGCTTCTCCACCAAGTTTATAAACTAATACTTCAACTCCAGTAGTGTTTCCATTTCCTCTTTCATCATTTGCACCTGAATTGAAATGAATAGAAATATCTAAATCAACATTATTAGAGTTACATTTTTCAATTATTTTATTTAAAGCATCTTGCTGACTAGATGGATAATCTACTGTACAATCGTATACAGTATGCCCTTCCTTTCTTAATAATGATATAACTTCATCTTTTACTTTTCTATTTTCAATAGATTCTTTTATTAAGCCAACAGCACCTGGACTTTTTGAATCTTGTGCTCCATGCCCTGCATGTACATTAAATTTCATATTATTTACCTTCCTTTTCTAGTTTATTTGTGATTTTAATCACTTTATATAATATGAGTGTTTTATTTAATTTTCTTTTTTTTGTTAATTATCTATGATATATTTTTTCTACTATTTGCTATAATAAGTTTAAAATGAACTTTGTTAGCCAAAGGTCTAATCTTTGTAAGTTTTCATACATACTTAATAATTATTTAAGGGTAAACCCAAGAATAAACATTACAAAACAGAAAAAATATGACAGCAAATGACAAAAAAATAATACAAAAGATTACAGATAGTCTTATGTTATAGGGAAATATGATAAAAAATATATAATAATATCTGTGGGAAAAATATATAAATATATAGGGAGGATATTATGTTTTAAAAAAAATTAGTAACAGGATATATTATATTGGAAGGTATTTGAAATATATATTCTAAAGATCATATAGTACCAGATACTCATAGAGTTTAAAATATAATAAAGAGAGGTTTCATAGATGTATATTACACCTGAATTTTTTATACAACTTATAAATACTTTGATATGGATAGTTGTTATTATAATAGGATTTAAATTCTACAAAAGAAATAAAAATAATTGTAGAAGGTAATTATATAGAAAATCATAGTGCGTATATAAATTTGTGTATTTTATACCAAAATTAAATAACAATAATCATTTATTTTAAAGGCTATAGCTATAAATCATAGCCTTTTTTAGTTATTTTTTCATTTTGTAAAAAGAGATACCCATCCAATAAAAAATCATAGATTTTTTTTGAAACTATATATTTAAAGACTACATTATATCATTAATTAAATCTCTTGTTGTTTTAACATCATATTTTTGTATAAGTTTCTTTAAAATTTCACTTTTATTTAACATAAAAAGTGTGTACCTTCCTTTGGATAATATAATTTAATTATCGAACTTTTTGGAAGAATACACACTTTATTTTATATACCTATTGTTACTTATATATCAAATCTGTGATTATCTTATCTGCAGTTGCAATTTTTACATTTACATTTGCAATTGCAGTTATTGTTACAAGTGCACTTGTTATTACAGCAACTATTATTATTGCAATTGCAGTTATTTTGAGAATTCCAAACATTATTAGAATGACCACAAGGTATTCTTCTTATTGTAGTGTTGTTACAAACTCTTCTTCTTCTATTTGTATTTTCTTGAACTGGAGATTGACCATTAGCTACATTAGTATTAGTGTAAGCATAAGGTCTATTGTATTCCCATCCATTATTTCCATCATCATCTGCAAATATAGTTTGTGGTTCATGATAATCTTCACCATTATATACAGTATTTGTATCATGATGATATACATTATAATCCATGTAATGATCTTGTATATAATTATTATCAGTTACATAGTAGTGATTATATCTATGATGATAGTTATCATAATAGTTTTGATTTTCTATATTATAAGTTTGACCAGCCACAACATCATGGTTTTCATAGTTATTAACTTGTCCACCCATAGCATTAGCAGTCATTGCATTATTATTATTCCCATTACCAAATGCTAGGTTATTAAAACCTGCTCCATCTTGATAATATTCATAGTTCATAGGGTTATTTATCCAACCAGTACTGTAATACGCCATATTAAATAATCTCTCCTTATATATTATTAAGAGCTTAAATAGAACTCTTAATAATATATATGACTTAGTTTTACAAATTGTTACATAAAATATAAAAAAGTACAATCAATGTGAAATTAAATTTAATATAATATATTAAATTTAATATTTTAATATATTGAATTTACAAATTATTAAATGGTGATAAATTATGAATAATAAAGAAAAATGTAGTAGACTAGAATCTTTAAAAGAAGAACTATTAAATGATTGGGATATGTTAAATTTACAAGCTATAGTAAACGAACTTAATAATAAAGGTATGAAAATTATTAAATAAGCTAACAAA
>CALESE010000010.1 GCA_937907205.1 uncultured Romboutsia sp.
AAATATAGCTAGTTTTATAGACTACAATAAAGTTTTAATTAATATAATTAATGATTTAAAAAAATATGGTGCAGAGTTTATATCTATAAATAATCAAAGGATAAATCAATATTCAGAGATAGTATTAGCAGGTAGTCATATAAATATAAATTCAGTACCAGTAGTTCAACCATATGAGATTAAAGCTATTGGAAACATTAATGTACTATCAAAATATGATATTGTAGAAAGTAAATATATAGAAGATAACCAATTTATAAAGTTTGAAAAAAATATTCAAAAGGGCATACACATGAATAAGATTAACATTCCAAATAAATTAAAATATATAGGAGGGGAATAAAATTATAAATTTAACAGAAAATCTTAGGAATATAATACCTGAAAATTTAGCTAAAAAATATAATGCATTTCCGTTAAATATAAATGGTAATTTATTATCAGTAGGAATAGAAAATGAGAATATATATGCTATTCAGGATTTAAAGTTAGCTACTGGAATGGATATAAGGTTAAAAAAGGAAGATAAGGAAACTATAGAACACAATTTAAAAAGAATATACAATAGAAGCTTTAAGATAGATGAAAATTATGCAAGGAATATATTTGAGTCTATGCTAGAAGAAGCAATAAGTTTAAATGCTAGTGATATACATATAGAACCATCAGATAATTATTTAATAATAAGAATGAGATTAGATGGAGATTTGAAAGAGGTTTCACGTTTTACAATGGATGTATATCCATATCTATCATCAGTAATTAAATTAGATATGTCTATGAATATAACTGAAAAAAGGTTGCCTCAAGATGGAAGAGCTGAATTTACTATTAAAAACCAATCAATAGATATAAGAGCATCCTCTATACCCACAGTTTATGGAGAAAAAATAGTACTAAGAATATTAAATAGAGATGCATTCTTAAAAGACAAATCAGAATTAGGATTTTCTAATGAAGCAATAACAAAAATAAAAAATATATTACATAAAAAGTCAGGAATTCTATTAGTTACTGGTTCAACAGGTAGTGGAAAAACTACTACTGTTTATTCACTGCTTAATGATTTAAAAAATATTAGCAAAAATATTATGACGATTGAAGATCCAGTTGAATATAAATTAGATGGTATAAATCAAATACAAGTAAACAGTAAGATAGGCTTAACTTTTGATATAGGATTGAGGTCTATTTTAAGACAAGATCCAGATATAATAATGATTGGAGAAATAAGGGATTTAGAAACAGCAAAAATTGCTATAAGGGCAGCAACAACAGGTCATTTGGTAATAAGTACAATGCATACTAGAGACTCGATATCAGCTATATCAAGATTGATAGACATGAATATAGAACCGTATCTTATAAATGCTTCATTAATAGGTATAATATCACAAAAGCTAGTAAGAAAGATTTGCAGCAGCTGTAATGGTGAGGAAAATTTAGCATGCATAAGATGTAGTGGTAATAAATATTATGGACGAACAGCAATATATGAAATTCTAGAAATTAGTGAAAAAATAAAAGAATGTATACAGAACAAGAAAAGTTCAATGTATATAAGAGAAGTAGCACTTAAAAGTAATAATATAATAACTTTTGAAGATACTATAAAAAATTTAATTAAGGATAATATAACTACACTAGAAGAATGTACTTTAGTAAATAATATATAATCAAAAAAGAGGTATTTAATGAGTTTATATAAATGCATAGTATATGATAAATATAAAAATAAGAAATTATTGACATTAGATTTAGATTCATTAGAAGAAGTTAATAATTATGCAAATCAAAATGATTTAAATATAGTAAAAGTAAATATAAAAAATGAAAAAGTGATAAAACTAAAAGATAAAGATCTTAAGTTAATATGTAAAAAAATAAGTATATTATTAGAATCTGGATGTGAAATAACAAAAGTATTAGATATACTCAAATCACAGTCTAATAAAAATATAAAAAATATACTTTCAAATATATCAACTAATATCAATAAAGGTAATACAATATCAGATTCATTTCATAAAACAAATTCATTTTCAAATTTTTTTATAAGTATGTTAGAGGCTGGAGAAGTAAGTGGTAATTTAGATAATATTATGCACGATTTATATATTTATTATGATAAAGAGCATAAGTTAAAATCTAAAATAATTACTATGTCAATATATCCAATACTATTAATTATAATATCCTTATTGTCTACGATTTTTATGATATTTTTTATAACACCTAACTTTCAGAAAATATTTGAAGATAATAGTATAAACTATCCTCTAATTACTACAATAATAATGAATATATCTAAATTTATAAGAGAAAATTACTTATTTTTAAATATATCATTTTTTATATTTTTGGCATTGTTGATTTACACATTAAAAAATAATGAAAAGTTAAAATTAAATATAAGCAAGTTGAAATTTAAAATTCCTATTATAAAAAATATAAGTAATTTAATTATAACTACACGATTTAGCAGGGTATTTGCTATATTGATGAAAAGTGGAGTACAAATTGTAGATGCTGTAACTATTTCATCAAAAATCATAGATAATGATTATATTTTTAATAAATTATTTATATCAAACCAATACATAAAACAAGGCAATAGATTAAGTGAATCATTAGGTAAACCAGAAGTATTTCCAGATTTATTTATATCAATGATAAATATAGGTGAAGAAAGTGGAAAATTAGATGATGCTTTAAACACTGTAACTAATTTTTATGAAAATGATTTAGATAATGAAATAGAGCAAATTATAAAATTAGTAGAGCCTATTACAATAGTGATACTTAGTTTTTTTATAGGTGCATTTGTGATATCTATGGTCCTGCCGATGTTTGATTCAATGCTTGCAATTTAAATAAAAAGGAGAACATTTTATGAAGTTAAAAATGAAAAAAAGAAAAGGATTTACGTTAGTTGAAATGGTTTTAGTAATAACTATATTAGGTATATTATCTAGTATAGCTTTTATGAAATTTGGAGGAGTGCAAAAAAGAGCAGAAGAAAATGCAGATTATGTAGCAGCATCAAATTTAGCCACGGCAATTAATTTAGCAAAGAGTGAGAAAGCTATATATTCAGATAATATCGATTTAAAAATATTAAAAGATAAAGGGTATATAACAGAAATACCAAAACCTCAAAGTGTAATAGATGGATCATTCAAAGCAGAAATAAATGATGAAGAAGTTGTAATTAGATTAAATGAAAAACCTATTTATCCTAAGAATTATAAAGAAACAACAACTCCATAAAATGATAGTTAAATGTGCATATTAAAAATGATTATATATGAGGTGATATTATTAAAAAAATTTTAAATATAGATATAAGTAAAGACTGCATAAAAATCACAGGATTAAAGAAATATCTAAAAAGAATATATATAGATGAAAGCATAGATTTATATTTGCATAGAGAAGAAAAAAATTATAAATATACATCTGAATATGCTAAAAATATATGTGAAAATATAAAATATGAATTAGGTAAATTAAAACATAATTATAAAAATATAGCTTTTAATACACAGAATGAAGATATATTGATAAGGTGCATTAAAGTACCAAATGTAAAATCTAAGAAAGATATAAGAGATATGATTTTATATAAAGTCAGTAAAGATATACCTATTAATATAAATAAATATAAAATGAAGTATAAAACAATAAATTTAGATAAAGATTTATTACTAGCACAAGTTATATTAGTACCTAAATATTTAATAGATCTTTGTAATGAAATATCCAATAATTTAAATATGAAAGCAATATCATTATATTTGAATTTTGATATATTACAAAAAATCATTAAATACAAATTAATAAGTATACCTAATAATACTATAATTATAGAAAATAAATCTAATGAAATAATAATAAATAAAATAATTGATAATATAGTATTTGAATCATATATAATTCAGAAATCAGAAAATTATCAAATGATGATATATAACTTAATAATATATATTACTATGGATTTAGAGAATTCAAAGAAATAGAAGATTATAATTTAGATTTTAAATATATTAATTTAAATTATACATTAAAAGTATTTAAGGAAGATAACTTATTAGATGAAGAGAGAGCAGAATATATAAATTCGTTAGGAGTCATAATTTAAAGTGGTAAACTATAATTTAATAAATTTTATAGATTCGAATGATGTAAGAAATAACAGATATAAAATAATAGTTTTTGTAATATTATTAATGTTTATTTTTATAATAAGTAAACTAATGTTATATATATTAGAAATAAATAGAATTGAACAATATATAGATAAACATGATATAAAAGA
>CALESE010000011.1 GCA_937907205.1 uncultured Romboutsia sp.
TTTAATGCAACATAAATATAAAGTGTTGCACTTGTATTGACAATCTATCATTTATTAAACTTCTTGCATTAAATAAGATAGAGTAAATAAACTTTCTGTTAAATTTACATTTTCTACTATTACATCTTTAGGAACATCTAAATCTATTGGTGCAAAGTTCCAAACACCTTTTATACCTACACTAACTAGTTTATTAACTAATTCCTGCGCCCCGTTTCTAGGTATACATAATATTGCTATATCTATTTTATTTTCTTTTACAAAACTCTCTATATCTTGAGAATCTAAAACCTCAAAATCTCTAATTTTTAACCCTATCATTCTAGGATTAGCATCAAATAATGCTTTTATTTCAAATCCAGCTTTCCTAAAACCTGCATAATTAGCTATTGCTTGACCTAAGTTACCTCCCCCTATAAGTATTGCATTATATTTTTTATCTAAACCTAATATCTTTCCTATTTCATTATGAAGAGCATCAACATTGTATCCGTATCCTTGTTGACCAAACCCACCAAAGTTATTTAAATCTTGTCTGATTTGAGATGCCGTAAATCCTATAATATCACTTAATTCCTTAGATGATATTCTATGTATATCCTTTTCTAATAAATCACCTAGGTATCTATGATACTTTGGTAATCTTCTTATAACTGCCATTGATATATTTTTTCCACTCATGTTTTCACTTCCATATTGTTTATTTTTTAACTATATTTTAATATTTTATATCATTTTTTAAAACATAATGCAATATCCTTGATTATATTATACCAAAACATTATAATTTTAGGTAGTTTAAGGAGGTATAAATTTTATGATTGTTTTGTCATGTAATAACTTAAATAAAAGTTTTGGAATAGATTCAATATTAGAAAATGTTAGTTTTACCGTAAATGAGAACGATAAAATAGGTATAATTGGAATAAATGGTACTGGAAAAACAACTCTATTTAAAGTTATATCTGGTATTTATGGATATGATAGCGGTGATATATATACTTCTAAAGACTGTGAGATTGGATACCTAGAACAAAATACAAATTTCCATTCTGAGAATACAATATTTGAAGAAGTTTTAGAAGTTTTTAACCACCTTATTGATATGGAAAAATATCTTAGAGATTTAGAACATCAAATTGCAAAAGAAAGTTCTAATACAAATTCAACTAAGCTTGAAAAACTTATGAATGAGTACTCACATAAATTAGAATTATTCTCTGATATGAATGGTTATGGATATAAATCTGAAGCAAAAGGTGTTTTAAAAGGTCTTGGGTTTAGCGATGAAGATATGGATAAACCTATTAGTATATTATCAGGTGGTGAAAAAACAAGAGTCCTATTAGGTAAATTACTTCTAAAAAAACCTACTTTACTTTTATTAGATGAGCCTACCAATCACTTAGATTCAGAAGCTATAGAATGGCTAGAAGTTTTCTTGAAACAGTATAAAGGTACTGTTATTTTAATTTCTCACGATAGATATTTCTTAGATCAAGTTGTAAATAGAATATTTGAAATTCATAATAAAAAGCTTAAGTCATATAATGGAAATTACTCAAAATTTATAGAACTTTCAGCTACCGAAAAAGAAATTGAGCAAAAGAAATATGAAGATCAACAAAAAGATATTAAAAAACAAGAAGAATCTATAGAAAGATTGAAAGCTTACGGCAGGGAAAAGCATGTAAGAAGAGCTAGAAGTAAAGAAAAGGCACTTAATAAAATCGAGGTTTTGGATAAACCTGAATACTCAAGAAAAAAGGCTAAAATAGAGTTTAATCCAACTATAACTAGTGGAAATGATGTGCTACAAATACGTAATGCATCCATGGGATATGGTGAAAGAATTTTATTTAAGGATTTAAATTTAGATATATATAGAGGAGAAAAAGTAGCTCTTATCGGAGCTAACGGAATTGGTAAATCAACTCTATTTAAAATTATAATGAATGAGCTAGTTCCACTTTCTGGAGAAATAAAATTTGGTACAAATGTTAATGTATCATATTTCCATCAGGAACAAAAAACACTTAATTTAAATAATACTATTATAGATGAAATTTGGGATAATAATCCTAATCTAACTCAGACATCTATAAGAAATATGCTTGGTTCATTTTTATTTGAAGGTGAAGAAGTCTTTAAGCAAATATCTACTCTAAGTGGTGGTGAAAGGGCTAGAATTGCAATACTTAAACTAATACTTTCAAACGCAAATTTCCTTTTACTAGATGAGCCTACCAACCATTTAGATATTGATTCTAAAGAAGTTCTTGAACAAGCTTTATTTGGATACACAGGTACTATATTTACAATATCTCATGATAGATACTTCTTAAATACAGTTGTAGATAAAGTTTTAGTTTTAGACGAAAATGGAATAACTGAATATCTTGGAAATTATGACTATTATATTGAAAAGAAAAAACAAGTACAAGATTTAAACCAAGTAGAAGAAAAAGAAGAAAAAACTAAAACTCAAATTAAAGATGAAAGACGAAAAGAAAGAGAACAAAGAGAATTAGAAAAGAAAAATAGAATTAAAAGACAAAGTGTCGAAAAAGAAATTGAAGAAACTGAACTTAAAATAGAAGAATTAGATGTATTACTATGCCAAGAAGAAGTGTATTCTAATCCTGAAAGGTCAAAAGAAGTTAGCCAAGAAAAAATACTACTTGAAGATAAGTTGGCTACTCTTTATGATGAATGGGAAAATTTAATTTAATTAGTAAAGAAAGTCATTTTACTTATAGAATGACTTTTTAATAAACTTTAATTAAATTTTAATCAAATTATTCTATTATTTATAAAGTAAATTTTAAAATTATGAGGTGATAATTTGGAATGGTCATTTAACTTAGATAAAGATAATAAAAGATTTTATAAAATACTTATATCTTTATGTATACCAATAATTATTCAAAACCTTATATCTACTTCAGTTAACGTAATTGATACAGTAATGATAAGTAGCTTAGGTGAAATTTCAGTTGCATCAATAGGTGTAGCTAATCAATTTTTCTTTTTATTCAATATGTCATTAGCAGGTATTACAGGTGGTGCAGGTGTTTTCATATCACAGTTTTTTGGAAAAAGTGATGTTAACAATATAAGAAAAGTAACTGGTTTTAGTACAATTTTAGCATTTATACTTAGTTTAATATTTTTTATACCTGCTTTAGCTATACCAACACAAATAATAAATATATTTTCTTATGACCCTGAAGTAATAAAGCAATGTAGTGAATACTTTTCTATAGTTGTATTTTGTTATCCTTTAATTGCAATAAGTACAGTATTTAGTATAGGCTCAAGAGGAGTTAGAAATCCAAAATTAGGTATGTTTTGTAGTGCTATAGCTTTATTTGTAAATATAATTTTGAATTATGGACTTATATTCGGTAATCTAGGACTACCTACAATGGGGGTCAAGGGTGCTGCACTTGCTACTGTTATAGCTAGGATTATTGAATTGATTTTAATAATTGGATATGTTTATTTTCTAAAAAAAGATTATATACTAAGATTTACAATAAAAGATTTAAAGAATATAAACTCTGAATTTCTAAATCCTCTTATAGCTAAAAGTTTGCCTATATTCTTAAATGACTCTTTATGGGCTGTTGGAACTGTATTATACTCAATCGCATACTCAAAGGCTGGAACTTCTGCAATTGCTGCAAGCCAAATAGCTACAAGTACTGGTAATTTCTTTATAATGACTGCAGTATGTATTGCAAATGGTGCTGCTATAATGATTGGAAATGAACTTGGTGCTGATAATATCAAAAGAGCTATAAATTATGCTAAAAAGTTTTCTATATTAGTATTTTTAGCAGGGTTAGCATTTGGCGTTCTTTTAATTTTAAATATTCCATTATTGCTAAAAATATTTACAGTATCTGATACACTTGCTCCAGATATAAAAAAGATATTCTTTATAATGGGTATTCTTATGGCACTTAAGTCATTTAACGTTTTATTGATTATAGGTATATTAAGAAGTGGAGGAGATACTAAGTACGCTCTATTCTTAGAACTCGGTTGTATGTGGTTAGTATCAATACCTCTAACATTTATTGCTGCTTTAAAAGGCGCTCCGATATATATTTTGGTCCTTCTTACTTATAGTGAAGAATTCGTTAAATTTATATTTGGAATTCCAAGAGCATTATCAAAAAAATGGGCAACAAATATAGTAAAAGAAATTGAATAATTATATAAAAACCGTATTATAAAATTTATAATACGGTTTTTATATTTGATAGATTGTCAATACAAGTGCAACACTTTATATTTATGTTGCATTAAAT
>CALESE010000012.1 GCA_937907205.1 uncultured Romboutsia sp.
GTAGTATTTTACAAGTCTTTTTTACTTGTGTCTACTTTAAGGGGCTCAGTTCAATAGCTGGGGTTATTTTTATTTAAACTGGTTATCAGTATGCTCTTGAACAAGCTTTATGAAATTTTCTAAATTCATATCACTTCTATTATTATCAATAACTTCATGATAATACCAGTTTGCAAATTCAGAATTTGCTAGTGTTTCATTCATTTTTACAAAGTCTAAGTTTGTTGTATTAAAATTATTTTCATTCATTAATATCACTCCTTAGATTATATTATTTTATCTAAGATAAGTGATTTTTATTCATAATTTATTTTTCCATCTTAACTTGATGAGACTTAAGATTAATAGTTATATTAGATTTAAGCCTAAGATCATCATAGCTATATCCAATAACTTGTATATTTTTTACATCTTCAAGCATAGTTACTTCTATGTTCACATCATCTAAAGGTTTTAGTACACTGTTTGCAGAAATATTATGTACTTTTGTATATTCATTATCTTGATTTATTTGAGCAACTTTTACTATTACATTTCCTAAATCTTTATCAGATGAATTAACTATATTTATACTATAAGTATTTCCTTTTTTAGATGCTAATATCTCTTTTTCACTTGGAACTACTAATACTTCATAATCTGAACTATTTTCAACTATATATTTATTTTCTTTAATTTTAACTTTATCATTAACTAAATCTACAAATACTATTTTATCAAAAACTTCATAAGAGTAACCAGTTATTTTTATAGTTTCCGTATATTCTTTATGTCCAAAACTAATCTTAGCTTTATCATCTGGGTTTAAAGTTATATCTGAAAATGTTTTTGAATTGGCTATCTTATTTTTATTTTTATCAAACTCTTCATATTTAAAATTAATATTTGAAATATCAAACTTAGAACGATTTTTTATATCCACACTCACTTCTAATTTATTATTTTTATTCTTTGATATATTTAGAATTTCTGTACTACTTAAATTAAGAGCTCTACCATTATCCTCATTTATTTCTATATTTTTTATAACTATATCATATTTGTCTTTAGTATTTTCATTGTTGGTACATGATGTTAAAGTAATCACATTAATTAATATTAAACTAATTAATAAATATGATTTATTTTTTTGTTTTTTCATATATAACGCACCTCATATTTATTGTTACAATTTATTATACTACTATATCAATATGATTTCACTTAAAATTTACTATCATTTATATCAAGTGCTTATATTGCCTCACAAAATCATTCAATTGTTGAGTTAGTATTTTTATCTTAATTATATCTTTTACATTTTATCATAATATAAATTTTTTTAACAAAATCAAATCACTATTTGTTTGTGAAATATTTAAAGACTATTATAATTTTTTATATTTTCTTGTTTTCTTGTTAAAAAAATATTTACTTTTGTCTAAACTTATTTTATACTAATAATTGTTATGATAATTATTTTCATAATAATGCAATTAAGGAAAACACTACCATAGCTTTGGTAAAGTTAAATTAAAATTTAGGAGGGTATTTAAATGGTACAAATTTTAATGGGTACTGCATTATTATTAGTAGTATTGGCATTATTTACATTATTTAGTTACAAAGCGCCTCAAGGTATGAAGGCAATGGGTGCATTAGCAAATGCTGCTTGTGCAAGTTTCTTAGTTGAAGCATTCCATGACTCTTTATTTGGTACTCAAATGGGTGTTGAATTCTTAAAAGGTGTTGGTGTTGCAAACGGTTCGTTAGGAGGAGTTGCAGCAGCTATATTAGTTCCTTTAGCGTTAGGTGTATCTCCAGTATATGCTGTATTAGTTGGTTTAACAGTTTCTGGATTCGGTATACTTCCTGGATTTATAGCAGGATACTTAGTATCATTCGTTATAAAATTCTTAGAAAAGAAAGTTCCAGCTGGTTTAGACTTAATAGTTATAATATTAGTTGCTGCTCCATTAACTAGAGCAATAGCTATGGTAATGGACCCAATAGTTAAAAATACATTATTACAAGTAGGACAAGTGTTATTACAAGCATCTGATGCTTCTCCAATACTTATGGGTCTTATACTTGGTGGATTAATAACAGTTGTTGCAACTGCTCCACTTAGCTCAATGGCTTTAACTTCTATAATAGGATTAACTGGTGTTCCAATGGCAGTAGGTGCATTATCAGTATTTGGTTCTTCTTTCATGAACTATGTATTCTTCTCAAAAATGAAGTTTGGTTCTCAAAAAGATACAATATCTGTTGCAATAGAGCCATTAACTCAATCAGACATAATATCTGCAAATCCAATTCCTGTATATGTTACTAACTTTATAGGTGGTGCTATGTCTGGTATAATAGTTGCTTTAATGGGACTTTCAATAGATACTCCAGGACTTGCAACTCCAATAGCAGGATTTGCTGTCACAGTTGGACAAAATGGTACTCCAGCTTTAATAGCTGCTGCTGGATGTATATTAGTAAGTGTTATAGCAGCTTTCATAGGTCATGCAATATTCAAAAACTATAAAATAAAAACAGCTGACGAAATAAGAGGATCTCAATCTGAGAACGTAGCTTAATAAAAAATACCATAGGTTTATCTATGGTATTTTTTATTGCTTTTTATTATTTTTCTATCTTACTATTTTTCTTGTTAATGTGCCTATTCCAAGCCCAATAATAATTACACCAATTATCATTTCTATATTTGATACCATATAACTAAGTTCTGATGCTTTACCATTATTTATTCCGACTCCAGAAAACATACCTATACTTAAATTTAAAGTTTCATTAAAATCTTTAATTATTTCATGTAATTTTAAATCTCCCATATTACTTAAGGTATAATGTATATCTTTTGCATTATCTATTGTTACTCCTGTGAATAAATAAATTATAGCAAATATAACCATTATTACTAATCCTGAAAATAATGCAAATTGTGGTCTTTCTCCATATCCGCAAGTAAGCCATGATATTATTGATGTAAATCTAGGTAAAGCTTTTTTAATCGATTTACGTTCAGTACATTTTGCTAGATAATAATATTCTCCAAAGTTATTATTTAATGTATTTTCCTTAAACTTATCAGCTAAAGTTTCATATGTCATATATACACCTTCATACTCTTCTTTAGTTTTATCCCTTATTGGTATTTTATCAAAATAAGTTTTTTCATCAAATTTACTCTTATAATCATCAATAAAATCTAAATTTTTAATATAATAATTAGTCATCTTAAAACCACTCATATCACAGTCTTTTATTGTAATCATATTCATTTCACTTTTATTAATTATAGTACTTTTCATAAATGTATTTTCAAAAGCAGTATCGTTTATCTTACAATTTTCAAATATACAAAACGATATATCACTATTTAAAAACTTTATATACATTTTACAATTATAAAAGCTACAAGATAGATTATCTTTTTTATTCAATGATGGAGATTGCTCTGTATCTTCTTTTATTAAAATACAATTTTCAAATACTACTCCACCTGCTTCAAATGTACAATCTTCAAATGTACAACCTACAAATCTGCACTCCTTAAATTTTACATTTTTAAAATTACAACCTTTAAATTTTGTACATATGATATCCTCATTATTTATTTCGTAAAAATCAATTTCATCTAAAAATCCATGTTTACCTATTTCTTCTCCATTAAAAGTTTTGTAACTATATTTTTTACTAGGTATATACCCAACTAAGTCTTTATCTTTATTCTTTAACATGTATTTGCATATATTTTCATTATTCTTCTTTCTTTTTTCTAATTGTTGAGCTGCAACCGTATTTTCTTCTTTAAAATTTATATAACTCATAAATTACTCCTTCTATTGCTTCTCTTATGTAAAATAAAACGTACTGATATATCAGTACGCTTTTATTAATATTATTAATATTTTATTTAAAATTTATACATCTTAATTGTATAATATAAATTTTAATCTAAACATTATAAAAAATTTAAAACTATATATTCTCAAGTTTTGAAAAAATTTTTTACTATTTTATTTAAAATTTTATTTTTTTATTTGCTATAAATAAAGGTAATATTGTTTTTTATATCATTATTATATCATTCATTCTTAAATATATTTATAAATGTAGTTACCTCCAAAATAAATTTAAAAATGAGTAAAAAAAATCTACACTTAATTTATCTAAATATGTATGGACATAGTTTATTTCAAACCAAGAAAGAAAATTATATATAATAAATATATTTAATCAATGTAACTCAATTTCATTAAAATTTAATCCTATTATTTGTATTGATATGTATGAATATGTTTATTACTTATCTTATAAAAATAATAAAGAATCTTATATTGATAATTAGCTTAAAATAATAAATTTGGATAAAGCATTATATAATTGTAATAATAATAAGTAATTAAAATTAATTTATGTGTATATAAACTAAGATAAAAAAT
>CALESE010000013.1 GCA_937907205.1 uncultured Romboutsia sp.
CATAAAGAGTATTGACAAAAATAAAAAAGCGTAGACTTTGTCTACGCTCTGAAATAAGCGTAAATTACGCTTATTTAAATTTCATCTTTTATTTTTAAAAATAGTTTAGCAGTTGCTAGTGTATCACTATCTGCTCTATGAGCATTTATATTTTCTATATTGTAGTATTTACAAGCAGTTTCAAGCTTTTTATTTTTTCCTTTGTATGACTTGTTTTGTTTTAATAATTCTAATGTACAAATATAGTCTTTAATTGGATCTAAGTTCATCTTTTCTAAATAATAATTTAAAAACTTAAGGTCAAACTTTGCATTATGAGCTATTATAGTTCTGTCACCTATATATTCTCTAAATCTCGGTAGAACATTTTCTATATATTCTTCGTTTTTAACCATATCATTGTCTATATTAGTTATTTCTGTTATAAAATAGGGTATACTTTTTTTAGGCTTTATAAGTCTAGAATAATTTTTAACTATTTTACCATTAATTATTTCTGTAATTCCAATTTCAATTATTTCACAACCTTTGTATGGATCAAGACCTGTTGTCTCTAAATCTACAACTATATATTCTTCCACTTATATTTCTCCTTGAATATTTAATTAACTTATATATTTCATTGGATCAGTTGTCTTTCCATTTATTCTTACCTCAAAGTGTAGATGTGGACCTGTCGATCTTCCTGTTGAACCTATTTTTGTAACAACTTGTCCTTTTTTAACCCTTTCTCCAACTGATGCTAATAGCTTATCATTATGTGCATATAATGTAACTTTACCATCATCATGCTTTATCATTAATGTATTTCCATAACCACTTTGTACTCCTGAAAATATTACAGTTCCATTATCTATTGCAACTGCTGGTGTTCCCTTTGGAGCAGGTATATCTATACCTTTATGTAACTTCTTTGTATTTAATATAGGGTGTATTCTATATCCATACGGAGAACTTATTCTAGTTCTTCCAGGAACAGGCCACGATCCACTAGATATGATTGCTCCTTCTGATACCTCTATTGAGTTTTGCATAGCTATTTCTTCTAACTTAGCTTCTAATTCTTCTTCTTCTTTTTCTAGTTCTCTTTTTAATTCTTCTAGTTCACTTTTATCAGCTAATAAGCTCTCATTATCTTGTTGAAGAGCTTTTCTATTTTCTTCTTGTTTGTTTTTCTTGTCTTCTAATTCATTTTCTTTTTTTTCAATTTCTATTTTATTGTCATCAAGCTCTTTTAACATTTTTTTATCTTGAGCTACTACTTGTTTAACTATATATATATTATTAAAAAAATCTGATAAAGATGTACTACTTAATATAACCTTTAGGTATCCCATAGAATAATTATTATTTATAACTTTTAGTCTTTCTCCTAAAGCATCTTCATTTGCTTTTATATTATTTTCTAAATTTTTAATTTCTTCTTGAGTATTTTTTATTTCTATATCTAAAGCTTCTATTTCTTCATTTGACTTTAATATATTTTTCTCTATATCAGCTATTTTTTCATTTAAATCATTTATTTGTTTTAAGATATTGTTTTGTTCTTGTCTATTTTCATTTATTTTTTTATTTAAATTTTCATTTTCTGCATATATAAAACTTGTATTAAATAAAAATGCAGATATTACTAATAACGATACTGTCTTTTTCACTCAAACTCCTCCATATAACTAAACTTTAAGATGTTTTTTAACTGATAATGCACTTCCTAGTACACCTATTATAATACCTGTCAAAGATAATACTCCTATAAGATTTAAAAATATCATTTCTGTAGGAATTATCATATCCTTAAACATATTGTTTAAAAGTGTTGTAACTTTTTCAAGTATATATCCATACATAGATATACAAACTACTATAGATAACAAAGATCCTATTGCACCTATTATAAAGCCTTCTACTATAAACGGTGCTATTATAAAATTATTGCTTGCTCCTACATATTTTAAAATTTGAATTTCTTCTCTTTTACTATATACTCTTCCTTTTATTGTATTTGAAATTAGAACTAAACAAACTATCAATAAACATACTATTAATATAGAACCAAACTTTCTAACTGTATTTGATATATTTAAAAAGTTGTTAATTATATCTTGATAATATTCAATACTTTCTGTACCTTCTATTTTATCAATTTTATTAGATATAGAATTTATATTATCAGCATTATCAACTGTTACAATATAATAATCATTTAATGGATTTTTAACTCCTTCTAATAAATTAGAGTCATCACCCCAACTTTTTTTCATTTCATCAAACGCATCTTCTTTACTTTTATATTCTATATTTTTTATTCCTTTTATTTTACCTAAATCGTCTTCAAACTTTTGTATTTGTGATTCATTTAAATTATTATTTATAGATACCCTAATTTCATTTATGTCATCTTTAGTGATTTCTATAAATTTATTTATATTTAAAACTATAGAAATTACAATTCCTAATATAATAAGTGCTGATGACACTGAAATAACAGAAATAACACTCATTGTTTTATTAGAAAATATTCCTTTAAATCCTTGCTTTAAACTGTATAAAAAATTAGATATTATTTTCATAATTTTCCCTCTTTGTATCTTTAACTATTTTTCCTTTTTTTATCTCTATAACTCTCTTTGGAAATAACTTTAATATCTCAGTATCGTGTGTTGCCATTATAACAGTAATTCCTTGTGAATTTATATCACATAGTAATTTTAATATTTCTATAGAATTATCTATATCTAAATTACCTGTACATTCATCTGCAATTATTATTGATGGATTGTTTACTATAGCTCTAGCTATCCCTACCCTTTGACATTCTCCTCCCGACAACTCTGAAGGATATTTGTTATGTTTATCTGCAAGACCAACTTTATTCAAAACATCTTTTATCATTGGTTTTATATCTTTAGATTTTGTTCCAACAGCTCTTAAAGACACTTCTATATTTTCATATACTGTTTTTTCTTTTAATAATCTAAAATCCTGAAATATCACACCTAAATTTCTTCTATAATTGTGTATTTTATTATTTTTTATTTTAGATATGTCTTCTCCAAGTACTGAAAGCCTTCCTGATGATATTTTTTCTTCTCTTGTAAGTAATTTAAGTAAAGTAGATTTTCCTGCTCCAGAATGACCTACTAAAAATACAAACTCTCCTTGTGTTATACCTAAATTTATATTATCAAGAGATTTATTACCATCTGAGTAAAATTTATCTACACTAGTAAATTTAATCATATTTATCACTCCATATTTTTTGATTTATATAATCGTCATTTATTAATTATACACAATTTTTTAATTAATTGTAACCTTTTTGTAATTTTAAAGTGTAATTTGTAATATTTTGAATTATCACTTTTTTTATAAAACATAAAAAATATCTTATAAAAATTTATAAGATATTTTTTAACTTAATATTTAATTTTCTTCTTAATTTTATATTCTTCTAAATAAACTAATCCATTACCTTGAGTTGTTCTAGAATAATCTAATAGTTTGGTATGCTTTATTAACTGTGCGTACAATTCTCTTTGTGATAAATTTCTTTGAAATTCTTTATATGACCAGTTTTTTAAAAGAGCCAAACTCCCACTTACATGAGGTGCTGCCATGCTAGTTCCACTAAGTATAGCAAATTGATTATTTGGAAAAGTTGATAATATATTAACACCTGGAGCTAATAAATCAATTGCTAAATTTGAATTACTAAAACTTGCAGGTACTCCATTTTTATCTACTGCCCCTACAGAAATTACGTCTGGATATGCTGCTGGATAAGAATACTCAAAGCTTTCTGAATTTCCATCCCCATCATTTCCTGCCGCACATACAACTAATATATCTTTATTTATAGCTTCTTTAATTGCTCGTTCTAATTTATCATTGCTTTGTGACATTCCTAAAGACATAGATATTATATCAACTTTTAGTTTAACTGCATAATTAATTGCATTTACTACCCAACTTAACTTACCAGATCCAGTTCTATCTATGGCCTTTAATACATATATACCTACATTTGGAGCTACTCCAACTACTGTATTATTCTGTCCTTTTGCAGCTATTGTTCCTATTACATGTGTACCATGTCCTACCCTATCAATTACTATATTTTGATTTTTTCTATCTTCATCTGTAAAATTTCTAACACCTATAATATTATCTTTTATACTATCATGATTTATATCGCATCCAGAATCTATAACTGCAATTTTTATGCCTTCTCCCTTTTTTGCTTCAGGCCATATACTTTTAGCTTTTATCATATCAACTCCATATGGTGATTTAATATCTTTTCCTCTTAATTTATCATTTATTTTATATGGTACTAATTTTACTATTATATCCTCTATTTTATAATTCATAATAATCACTCCAAATTTAGTTTATACTTAATATATATTTAAAATTTTATATTGTGATTACTACCCTTTACCAAATAACAGTCTATATTTTCAATTACATATCTTTCATTTTCTCCACTTATATCTACATCATATAAAAATAACTCTTCATTATTATTTTTATATACCCCTTGTACAATTTTTTCATTTTCTATTGCAACTTCTAAAATTGATTTATCTATTAAATAATATGTACCTACTTTACCTTTTTTATCATTATTCCATTCTCCAATATATTTATATATATCACATTCATAAGTACCTACTCCATGCTTTTTTCCTCTTTTAAAATTTCCTTCATATATACTTTTATCAATATATTTATATATACCTACTCCATCATATAAATCATCTTTAAATTCTCCATCATAAACTTCACCATTTCTAAATTTATGTATACCATGCCCTCTTTTTAAACCATATTTATATTCTCCATCATATGTATCTCCATTAGTTTCACAAAAGCATCCTTTTCCATGAAATACATTATCTTTAAATTCTCCAATATATCTGCATCCATTACTAAATTTATACTCTCCTTTTCCATTTAGCTTGGATTTTAAAAAGTTACCTTCATAAATATCTCCGTTTGACTTTATTAATTTACCATAACCACATTGATATCCATCTTCCCACATTCCACTATATTTACTGCCATCATTATAATACAATATTCCTTTTCCATTTTCTTTATTGTTCTTAAAATAACCTTTATATATATTTTTATTAGAGTAAGTGTATGTACCTAATCCATCTATCTTTCCTTCTTTAAAATCTCCACTATAATTTGAACCATTATTATATATATATTTACCTACACTATGCATTTTATCATTTTTCCATAGACCTTCATATCTATCATTATTTTGGAATAAACAAATTCCAAATCCATTCTTTTTTCCATCTATAATATCCCCCTTATATCTATCTCCATTATCAAATTTATATATTTTTTCATTATTGTATCTAATTTCTTCTATATTGTTTATTATTTTACTATTTTTTATCTTAGCTAAATTATCTTTATTATCTTCAAAATTGCTTCTCATTCCAATTTTACTTTCAAATCTATTTTTCTTTTTATTTGAAAATATTTTTAATAATATTATTAAAACAAATATAGCCCATAAACAAATAAATACTCCTAGAATTGTCATTAAATACTTTATAATTTCTTCCATAAAAATAGCCCCCTTCTTATATATTAATTTATATTTAATGTATATTATTTTTATACTATTTCTTAATTCAAAATTAGTTAAATATAATTATTTTAAATATAAAAAATACCTTATTTTACATAAGGTATTAATTAATTATTTATTATTCATATTTTTCCATAAATGAATGCTTTACACCATCTTCTTGCCATCCTAATACTGAATCTATATTAACATTTTCAGCTGCTTTAAATATTGACTTCTCTACATCTTTAAAATTATCGCCTAAACTTTTAATTAAATCTTTTATTTCATATCTTTTATTTCCAGTTTTTTTAGCTGCAACCATACAAGCACAGTTAAGTGGCCATATTCCGCTATTTTGTATAAATCTAACTATGTGTTCTTCTCTTATAAAATAAAGAGGTCTTATTATTTGTATCCCGTCAAAATTTGTTGAATTTAATTTCGGCAACATTGTTTTAAAGTTTCCAGCACATAATAAATTAAGCATTGTTGTTTCTATAACATCATCATAATGATGACCTAATGCTAGTTTATTGCAACCTAATTCTTCTGCTTTTGAATATAATGCTCCCCTTCTCATTCTCGCACACATATAGCATGGATAGTCTTTTGCTATTTCATCTGCTATTTCAAATATTCTTGAGTCAAATAAATGTATTGGTATGTTTAAATACTCACAATTATCTATTAATAGCTTTCTTATATCTTCATGATATCCTGGATCCATAGCTATAAATTCTACCTCAAATTTAACTTGCCCATGTTTTTGTAATTCTTGAAACATTTTTGCCATAAGTAGACTGTCTTTTCCTCCAGATATAGCAACTGCTATCTTATCGCCTTCTTCTACTAATTTATATTCTCTTATAGCTTTTATAAATTTTGACCATAGGTGTTTTCTATATTTTTTAATTATGCTTCTTTCTATATCTTTTAATGGCTGTCTTTCTTCAAAGGGTACTATTATTTCGCATCCTTTTCCTGCTAACTCACTCATTTTATCACCTCATTATTATGAAAACATGGAAATAATTTTATCATAAATGCATACCTAAATTCAAGGCATACCTAAATTTAATACTTTTTATTATGTATTTTATATAAAGTTTGTACTAAATTTAGTAACAAAATATTCTTGTCCGAATACTATATTATTAGATAATTTGTTATCTAATTTTGAAATTAGGAGGACTTTTAATGGAAGATAAAAAAAGAGGAGTATCTCAAAATTGTGGTTGTGATTTAGCTAGACCATATGTTAATGATCAAGTTTTTACAAAAATGTATAATCTTTGTGCAGCACTACAATATGGAACACTTTTTCCTGAGTTACGTTTATTTGATTCTTTAATGTACAATAAAGAACAATATTATAAACCTAATAAAAGAAAAGGGGGTAAAAGATAATGGCTTATCAATCTAGAGAATATCTTATGTTAAAAATTCAAGAGTTAAGCTTTGCATGCGTTGATATGAACTTATATTTGGATAATAATCCTGAAGATAAAAAAGCTATAGACACTTATAACTCATTATCTGCTCAATTTGCTCAAGCTAGATGCGCTTATGAAAGCAAATATGGACCACTTACAAACTTTGGTTATGCTCCAAGTGCTTATCCTTGGCAATGGGTATGTGAGCCTTGGCCATGGGATAAAACTAATAATTGCTAATAATAAAACTTAGAGGAGGATTTATTTTTATGTGGGTATATCAAAAAACTTTACAACATCCAGTTAATTTAAAAAATTCAGATTTAAAAATGGCTAAATACTTATTAACTCAATTTGGTGGACCAAATGGAGAGTTAGCTGCATCTTTAAGATATTTAAGTCAACGTTATACTATGCCAACAGGTAAATCACGTGCTCTTTTAACTGATATAGGTACGGAAGAATTAGCTCATGTTGAAGTTATATCGAGTATGATTTATCAATTAACTGAAAATGCTAGCCCAAAAGAACTAGAAGCTGCAGGGTTTGGTACAAGCTATTCTAAAAATGGATATGGTATATTCCCATCTGATCCAGGAGGTGTACCATTTACTACTGCATATATCAATGTAATGGGTAATCCAATAACTGATTTACACGAAGATATGGCAGCAGAACAAAAAGCATTATCAACTTATTATCAACTTATTAATTTAACTGATGATGTTGATATAAAAAATATATTAGGATTTTTAGGAGAAAGAGAAATCGTACATTATCAAAGATTTGGCGAAGCTTTAATGGATATATATGATTACGAAGAAAGTACTAAAATATTTTAAATAAAAAATAACTCCTGTAAATTTATAGGAGTTATTTTTTATTAAATATTTGATAAAATTCTAATTTTTGTATCTTCATTTAAATAACTAAAACTTGATATATCATCCATATAATGTGCTAAATATATCCATAAATAATTATTTAGTATATGAAGTGGATAATAATCATTTCTATTATAAAAATAATTATTTAAGTTGTTTATATATTTTAGATAGCATTTATTTATGTTTAGCTCTACATATTGAAAATCATTACATTTTCTTGATGCTTCAAATAACTCTTTTAGTCTAAGGTATGCACAATGAGTATCTTTAGTTAATTCTAAATTACTTAATCTTTCATTTAATGCTTCTTCAATATTTATAATAGCTAATCTATTTATAAATAAGTTTATATAACAAGAACTTCTACTATATTTAAATTTGTAAAAATTAGTTATTATAGTCATATCTACACTCCCTTATTACCTTATATCTGATTTTTTATTACAATACTATTATTTTCAATGACTATATAGATTTATTCATTTATTTAATATAAAAATGCACTAAAGATAAACTTTAGTGCATTGATTTATTATAATACTCTTCTAATACTTACTATTGACTTATAATAATAGTCAGTCATATTAGATATTAATACTTTCTTTTTAGTTGCTGAAGCATGTATAATCTTTCCATCTCCCATATATATACCTATATGGTTTACTTGTCCATTATTAGCTCCTTCCATGTCAAGAGCTATTAAGTCACCTTTTTGTAAGTTATTTCTACTTACATACTTACCAAATTTAGCTTGTTCTCTTGATACTCTTGGCAAGCTTATTCCTACTGATTTTTTAAATACATATTGAGTATATCCAGAACAGTCAAAACTACTTGGCCCTTCAGCTCCCCATACATATGGCTTACCTAATAAAGTCTTAGCAAACTCTATTACCTTATCTGCTTTATTATATGATGACACATTAGATGAGCTTTTATCTGCAAGATATGAACTTGATACATATCCTACTTTACCATTATAACTTATTTTTGACCATCCATTACTTTCTGATATAAATCCTACTTCTGTTCCTTTTGGTATAGTTCCTATTTTTGATGCATTTGTGCTTGCTCCTCTTCTAAAATTTAAAGAGCTTGCTGTTACTATCTTTGTTGATTTTACATTATTATCCGTTGATGGTGTATTTAACTTATTACTTAAATATCTACTTGATACATATCCTACTTTACCTTTATAACTTATTTTTGACCATCCATTACTTTCTGATATAAATCCTACTTCTGTTCCTTTTGGTATAGTTCCTATTTTTGATGCATTTGTGCTTGCTCCTCTTCTAAAATTTAAAGAGCTTGCTGTTACTATCTTTGTTGATTTTACATTATTATCCGTTGATGGTGTATTTAACTTATTACTTAAATATCTACTTGATACATATCCTACTTTACCTTTATAACTTATTTTTGACCATCCATTGCTTTCTGATATAAATCCTACTTCTGTTCCTTTTAGTAAACTTCCTATTTTTGATGCACTTGTACTTGCTCCACTCCTAAAGTTTAAAGAACTTGCTGTTACTATCTTTGTTGATTTTACATTATTATCAGAAATACCACTAGAAGATGATATATAATCTTTATGTATATATCCAATTTTTCCATTATACTTAACATTCACCCAACTTCCAGATATTCCTATATATTCTACTTTATATCCTTTATTTAGCTTTCCTACTGATGAATAGTTAGTTCCAGGACCAGTTCTAAAATTTACTGAATTTCCTGTTACCATTCTATATTCTATGCTCTTAACATCTGCATTTGATATATTGGCTGATATTGGTAAAACTATAGCTGTTGCTAAGAAACTTGATATAACTAGTTTTTTACTTATACTCATAATATTTTACTACAGTTATAATAACTGCAACCTTCATCTCCCTTCATCTATTTGTATATATTCAAAATTGTATTCTCTTATTTAAATGATAGATTGTCAATACAAGTGCAAC
>CALESE010000014.1 GCA_937907205.1 uncultured Romboutsia sp.
ATTTTATATGTCCAGTATATATATCCCATAATTTAGGTCTTTCTGATAATAACTTATTGAAGAATCTAAAGTTTAAAAATTTAGCAGTAAAGAATGAAAATGCTGCAATTAATATAGGAAGATAAGATAATGCAAACCTTGCATATTTATTTTTAGTAATATCAACTCTTTTAACAATCTCTACGAATACTAAGATTGCAAATATAGTTATAAGACCAGTTCTACTAAATGTTTGAGAATATATAAGTAAAGATATAGAAATTAATAAAAGTCTATCAATATTATCATATTTATCAAACCTTAAATAAATATATCCAGCATACATTGGAAGCGCAGCTAAAAATGGTGCATTTGGATTACCTAAACCAAAATCATTTCTTATACTATTATTCCTAAAATGAACATCTGCACTATTAGGTATTATTTTAAATATATTTAATAACATAGTACCTAAGAAAAATATTGATGTTAGATATAAATAAGTTTTAACTATGTAATTAGTTGAAATTTTATTACTTTTACAATAAACTCCTAAGACAACAAATGCAAATAAGTTAGAGTTCTTACATAAGATAGTAATTATAAATCCAGCGATTATAAATGCTATATTATCTAAGTTCCATTTAGTAAATAAAATCAATAAACCTAAACAAATCCTAAATCCCCAAACTAATATAAAATTAAGTTCATGAGGAATATATATACCCATATTAACCTCAAATATAGAAAAAGCATATGATTTTGATATAAATATTAAAATCATTATGCTAAATAAAATATAAGGTAATTTTGGATATCTATTTTTTATATTATCAATAATCATAAATTATACTGTTTATAGATATAAATATTCAATATTCTATAAACAATTCCTCCTTTCAACAAAATGATAATCCATTATATATTACTATAAAAAAATATAACAGTCTATATTTAAAAAGCCTGTATAGCTTAAAATAGCTATATTTAATTAAATCTATACAAATAAATTTTAACTTATATTACGAAATCTATACTGAATATATTTGAAAAATATAACATTTATATATATTTGACTGTGATATTAAGCTTTTGTATAATAATTATTATATCGAATAAAAGGAAATTTAGTAAAAAACAAAAAAAATTAGGGGGAACTATGAAGAAATTTAAGATATTGATACTATCATTAGTTATGATTTTTTCAGTTTTTAGGTTAGATTCATTTGCAGGTGATAAAGAAATGAGAGCTGCATGGATATCAACTGTATATAATATGGACTGGCCAAAAACTAAAAACAATATATCTAAGCAAAAACAAGAATATATTGAAATGCTTGATAAATTAAAAGGTATTGGAATTAATACAGTAGTATTTCAGGTTAGACCAAAATCAGATGCTTTATATAATTCCAGTATAAATCCTTGGTCAGATGTGTTAACAGGAACTCAAGGAAAAAATCCAGGATATGATCCTCTAGCTTTTGCAATAGAAGAAGCTCATAAAAGAGGTATGGAGCTTCATGCATGGTTTAATCCATATAGAGTAACTACTAGTGGAACAGATATTAACAAGTTAGCATCAAACAATCAAGCTAGATTACATCAAGATTGGTTACTAGAATATAACAGTGGTAGTAATAAAGCATTAATGTACAATCCAGGATTACCTGAAGTAAGAAAACATATAGTAGATACAGTATCTGAAGTTGTAAGAAATTATAATGTTGATGGTATACATTTTGATGATTATTTTTACAGAGATGGAATGGATGATGACGATACTTACAAAAAATATGGAAATAGACTTAATAAAGGTGACTGGAGAAGAGAAAATGTAAATACTTTACTAAGAGAAGTAAAGTCAGCTATAAAATCAATAAAACCAAATGTAGAATTTGGAGTAAGTCCAAGTGGTATATGGAGAAATAAATCTAGTGATCCTACAGGTTCAGATACAAGAGGTTTTGAACATTATTCTAAAAGTTATGCAGATAGTAGGACATGGATAAGAGAAGGATTAATAGATTATATAGTTCCTCAAATATATTGGACAATAGGATATTCTGCTGCTGATTATTCAAAATTAGTATCTTGGTGGTCTAATGAAGTAAAAGGATATAATGTTGATTTATATATAGGACAAGGTGTATATAGACAAGGTGGTAGTGACTCCTTAAATGTAGCATCTGAAATAAAAGAGCAAATAAACTTAAATAGAAAATATAGTGAAATAAAAGGAAGTATGTATTTCTCTACTAGAGATATACTAAAGAATGAAAAACTTCAAAATGATATTAAAGATTTATATACAAAACCAAGTACACAAGTAAAATCATTACAAGGTAATAGAAGGTTTGAGACTGCTGTGGCCATAAGTAAAGAAGGATGGAATAGTAATGCAGACACTGTAATTATTGCAAGTGCTTATTCAGTAGTTGATGGAGTATCAGCAACGCCATTAGCATCTATTAAAAATGCACCTATATTATTAGTAGATAAAAATGAAGTTACTAATTCAACAAAAGAAGAATTAAAAAGGTTAAATCCATCAAATATAATATTAATTGGTGGAACTGACGTAGTAAATGATAATATTTACAAAGAAGTAAAATCTATACTTCCAAGTGCATCTATTAAAAGAATTGGTGGAATAAATAGATATGAAACATCGCTTAATATAGCAAAAGAGATGTCAAAATATAAAAACATAGATAAGGTATATGTTGCAGGTGGACATGGAGAAGCTGATGCATTATCAATAGCTTCAAAAGCTGGAGAAGATAAGGCTCCAATAATATTGACACCTAAAGATGACCTAACTTATGATTCTTATTATTGGTTAAAAAGTCAAAATTTATTAGATGCATATTTCATAGGTGGAGATTTAGTTATTTCAGACAATGTAATAAATAAAGTAAACTCAGTAACAAGCAATAACGTTTTAAACAATAGAGTATATGGATTAAATAGACAAGAAACAAATGCAAAGGTAATACAAAAGTTTTATACAAACTCAAATTACAATGCAGTATTAGTAACAAAGAGTAATCCATTAGTAGATGCATTGTCAGCAGGTCCATTAGCTGCTAAGAAAAATTCTCCAATTGTATTAGTTTCAGACACTATTCATAATAGTCAAAAGGATATATTATCTAATAAAAGTACTGATTTAGTGTATAAAGTTGGTGGAGGTATTAACCAAAATTCATTTAATAGTATACTTGATATATTAAAGTAACAAAAAACACTATTTAGAGTAAATAAATTTATTCTAAATAGTGTTTTTATTATATATTACGGTTTTACTCAGGTATTATATTTTTAAATATAAAATCATGAAGTATATCCAAAGAAATTGGATCAAATTTTACAACCCATTTTCCATTTACTTTTTCACTTTTACCATTAATACCATCCATTATTGGGAATTCAATTTGTTTTATATTAAAATCACCGATACTTAATATTTTAGAACCAATACCAATTATTTGAGTAGGTTTCATATTAGTTTTAACGTAAGGCAATATAGTATCTATTAGTTGAGGATACTTAGCAACAGGTAAATCTTTTAAACCTTTCATTAATCCTTCAATAACTAATCTTTGCCTTCTATCTCTTTCAAATGCAGAGTCATTTTTACGAATACGAGAGAATGATAAAGCTTGATATCCATTTAATTTTTGTTCCCCAACACTGTGTATATACTTTATAGGTCCTTTATTACTATTTTTATTCCAATTATAAGTTTCAGGTATAAATTTATTAATTTCATTTATTTCATTTTGTTTAACCTCTACTGTAATACCACCTAGTACATCAATTATATCCATAAATGAATAAAAGTCAACAACTGCATAGTTTTGAATATCTAATTGGAAGTTTTTTTCAATTGTTTTTGTTAATAAGTTTATACCACCATATGCATATGATTCAGTAAGTTTTATTTTACCACGACCTTCAACATTAACATATGTATCACGAGCTAGAGATGTTAATTTTAAACTTTTATTTTTACCATCAATAGTAAGTATCATCATAGCATCTGAGCGCGAATTTTTCTCACCAGGTCTTCCATCAGTACCAGCAAGTAGTATATTAGTAATTCCATTTTCGGTTTTATAATCTGAATTACTGAATATATTATTGTCTGCATTAGAATCATGCATAGAGTTTAATTTAAAATAAATATATCCAAAGGCACCAGCTGGAAACAAAATCACTAGAACAGTTAATAGTATAACCATTTTTTTTAGAGTTTTATTACTCATATTTTATAATATTCCCCCTATTTATTAAATTTACATTAATACACTAATTATATTAAAATTTTACATAATATTCAATATAATGTATTTTATGATATTATAATACAATAAATTAAAAATAATAAAAAAGATGACTTCTATAATAATAGAAATCATCTTATAGTAATAGATATTTATTACATTTTAGGATTATCATCAGGCATTATATTATTAAATATAAAGTCATGAAGTATGTCTAGTGTCCTTTCATCAAATCTAAGTACCCATCCAGAATTTCCATAGACACCACCAGTACTATGAACACCATCATCAATTGGGAAATTCATTTGCTTAATACTAAAATTACCAACACTTAAAATTTTAGTACCAAGAGAAAGTATTTGAGCTGCTTTCATATTAGTTTTAACATAAGGTAATATAGTATCTAATAATTGAGGATATTTAGTAATAGGTAAATCCTTTACAGAAGTCATAATTCCTTCTATAACTTCTCTTTGTCTTCTATCTCTTTCAGTTGTTGAATCATTTTTTCTTATACGAGAAAATGCTAATGCTTGATATCCATTTAAATTTTGAGTTCCAGCACTTTTTATATATTCAATAGATCCTTTATTATTTGATTTATTCCAATTGTAAGTTTCAGGTATAAACTTATTTAGTTCTTTTATTTCACTTTGTTTAATATTTACAGTAACTCCACCTATTGCATCAACTATATCCATAAATGAATAAAAGTCAACAACTGCATAGTTTTGAATATCCACTTTAAAGTTATCTTCTATGGTTTCAGTTAATAAATTAATTCCACCATAAGCATAAGCATGAGTTAATTTTTGTTTTCCATGACCAGGTATATTAACATAAGAATCACGCTCTAGTGATGTTAACTTTAGACTTTTATTTTTATTATCAACAGTAAGTATCATCATAGCATCTGAACGTGAATTTTTTTCTCCAGGTCTACCATCAGTACCTGCTAATAATATATTAATTATACCTTTTTCAGATTTATAATCTAAATTTGATAAAATTTCTTGATTTGCACCTGAGTCATACATAGAATTTAATTTAAAGTAAATATATCCAAAAGCACAAATAGGTAATGCAATTACCAATATAGCTAAAAATATAACAAGTCTTTTTAAACCTTTATTACTTTTCTTTTTAGACAAAAAAATCCCTTCTTTCTCATTTTTTTTGGTAATGTATCTATTATATTAAAGTATTTAGATATATTCAATAGAATATACTATTAAAAATTTATATAATCAAAATAACATATAATTCCTTATTATCATATTAAATATTATATAAATTAATTAGGAGGGGGCTTATGTTATTTATAGAAGATAAAAAAATAAAATCAGAAAATAAATTAGTAGGATTTTATTTAAGCTATCCTGTTATTGAAAATAAGTCAAGTTTTATATCTAAAATAAACAATATTATTTATAAAGATATAGAAAGCTTCAAAGAATTAGTAACTGATACATTAAATAAGCCTATAATAAAAAATTTTGATTATAAAATAAATGCACTTAGTGAATATAAAGTAAATTTAAATAAAAATCAAATTATAAGTATATCTATAGATTTCTCACAACTCATAGGATTATACGATATAACTTATGTAAATTCTTATAATTACGATATAGATTTAAATCGAGAAATAAAATTAAAAGATTTATTTAAAAAAGATGAAGATTATATAGATATTATCAATTATTTTATATTAAAAGAGATAGATGAATACTTATATGATAAATTTAAAGGAATAAGTGATAATAATACATTTTATATAACAAAAGAATATTTAGTAATATGTTTTTCTAGTTATGAGTTAGATAAAAATTATAGTGTAGCACTAGAATTTAAAATACCAATAGACGAAATTAAAAATTATCTAAGTGATTATATGATAAATAATATATTGGAGTGATAAATATGAATAAACTTCAGATTTATACCAACG
>CALESE010000015.1 GCA_937907205.1 uncultured Romboutsia sp.
GAATTGATTCTTCATCATCACTAAAACTATGAGTAGTAACAGATCCAATATTAACAATATTATTTAATATACTATATTTATGTATATGTCCATTAAAAACTAAATTGTATTTAGTTTTTAAATCTTTAGGTTGTATTCCTTCAGGTAAAGCGAAATTATTTCTTATAATACTTCCTTGAATATCTTGATGAGAAAATAAAAATTTTCCTTCAGGAAATTCTAATATATCTTTATAATCACAATATGGTAAAAATGCCAAATCATTATTTATTGTTTGAGGATGATCAATAACTGTAATATTAGGTATATTATTTAATAAAGCTATGGCATTAAAATTTTGATTAATCATTTCATGATTTCCAACTAATACTAAATGCGGAATTGATAAATTATTTAAAATCATTTTAGAAGTAAATAAATCAAAAAATTTACTTGCTACATCAATATCATAACTAGTTAAAGTATGTTGATCAAATGTATCTCCTAAATTTATTATCATATCTGGTTTCTCATTTACCATTATTTGAGATAACCATTCTCCTGTGTTTAAAATCATTTTTTGTCTATATGTATATTTAGAATCATCACCTAAAGGTAATATGGAACTAGTTCTACTTATATGCAAATCACTATATAATAAAATACGCATAAAATATTCTCCTTTCTATATTATATAACATCTTCTTAGGTAATAAAAAAAGAGATTTAAAAATCTCTCTATTAATTATAATATTAATCATTACTTTTCCAAGTACAAGCCTCATATGCATCTTCTACTGTATCATATGAATCTGCATGCTCTTCATCAGTACTGTATTTTATATTTCCACCTTTATCTTTATATACAAATATTTCCATATATTGATCTGTTTCATCTTCTGTTATAGCACAATTATCATATACTTCATTTGCTTCCCAATATAAGCCATCTTCTTCAGAAATTTCATTTAATTTATCTATCATATTTTCTACTAAATCGTATATGTCCATTTCATCTTCATCAAGATTCTCAGATAGAGTTTTCATAGTAGCTTCTTCCAGAGATAAACTTTCATCATATTCATCTTCTTCACTATATTCAGAAAATTCATATTGACCATCACAATCATATATACTTCCTTGTTTTGGTTTATTTTCTAATGTAGCTAGGTATTCAGGATTTAAACATTTATCAGCTAATGCTTTTAATATTCCTTCATAAGTATCATCATCTGAACAAGCATATATACTATCTAATATTCTAGCAGCACGATCACAATATTTATCTAACCAGTTAGCATAACTAGATAAATCATTAGCCCATCCTTGCATACCAGAATTTACATTATCATATACATCCCCATCATTATACCATTTATATACTAATTTATTTATAGCAGTTACTATTTGTGATGCTAAAGTTTCCCCTTCTCCTTCATCAGGTAAATATTTATTAGTTATTTCTTTAAATTTATCAAAATAACTCCAGTTTACATTTTCAGTTATCTTCTTTGATTCATCAAGTTCTCCCAATAAATCTTCTTTAGTCAATCCATTATCATATGTTTGTTCAGGTCCTTCTATACTTATAAGAAAAACAGCTCCATTTCCAATATCTTGCTCCTCAAACTCTTCTTTTAATGCATATATTTTTTCTAAATCATCATCAGGATCAAAGAGATTTTCATATACAATATCTAAAGTTTCTCTATCATTTTTTAATATCTCTATATAAGCATATTCAAAAGCTTCTATATCTGATGGATATTCTCTTTCTTCAACTCTCCAATCATTGTCAATATCTTCTTTAGTTTCAGGTCTATTTTCAGCACGAGCTGTATTCAAATAATATGTAAATTTATATTTTGCCATATTTATTATCTCCTTTCAATAAATTGATTTCTAATATTATTTTACTATCTTAAGTAACTTTAAGACATTATCTTTACACTCTTCATTTTTATCAATATTAATATCATTATCTTCACTTAATAAACATAAATATAAGGCTTTTTTTGCTCTTGTTAAAGCTACATATTGAAGATTTTTTTCTTGTTGGATTTCTTCATTAGTTTGATCTCTAAATTTATATGGAAATCTAGGATAATCATAAATATATACAGTATCAGCCTCTCCACCTTTCATCATATGTACAGTTGAAAGTATAGGAGCTTCTTTATAAATATTACCTTTTAAGAATGATTTAATATAATCAACTAAATCTTTAACTAAAACTGAAATATTATCTTTCTTAAATTGCTCTATAAAAGATTCAATAATGTCATAATATTGAGTTAAAGTTGCTTCTTTGTTAACTTTATATAAACCAAATTCTTTAAAATCATGCATACAAATTTCTAAATATTCTAATGTGTAATTAGATTTCATTATAGTTTTAGACTCTTTTGATCTTTCTTTAATATATGTATTTCTTAATTTATGTAATTCTCTTTTATTAGCTTCATTTAAATTAGAATCTATTAAAGGTATATTATTTGCTTTTCTATATTCAAATAATTTAATATCTACATTTAATCCTTTAATATATGATTTAATATAATCTTTAATACATTGCTCTATATCTTTAACAATATTATTTACTAATTCAATATTTTTAAATTTAATTGGTATCTTCTTTTCTAATACAAACTTTTTATAAACTGTAACTAAATCTGCATTTCTTCTGCCAATAATCATATCATTAGGTTGTAAATTTACTTCATATAAATTAGGCACAAATTCTACAGTACCTCTATCTTCTCTATCAGGATTCCATTCAATATCAGGTACTATAGGTTTAGTTACTCTAATAATATTTTCAGAACATCTATAACAAATATTTAAAGGTAATTCAATTAAATCAAAGTTAGTTTTTAAATTTTCTATTGATTTAGTATCAGATCCTGCAAAACCGATATATAGCTTGCTTTTCATCACCAACAAAAATAAATCTATTATTATTCATATTTAATAATTTTAAGAAATTTTGTTGTAATATTGAAAGATCTTGACAATTATGTACTATAACTCCACTACCTTTTTTATTTGTATTACATTTAGATATGATAAAATTATGATTATCTTCAACTTCCATATCATACACAACATCTTTTCTAATTTTAATGACTGATTTAACAATATTTCCTCCGAACTCTTTAAATTTATCATCCCATTTATAAGTACCTGTAGCCTCAGGATTTTTATAAAAACAATCTTTATTCATATAAGGAGCTATTAATTTTAAAAATTTATGGCCATTTTCAGAATTCATTTTTAATTCATTATATTTTTTTCCTTGTTTATTATAATGAGGATAATTTATTACAGTTATACCAAATTCTAAAAACTTATTAATTAAAGTTTGTGTTTCTTCATCATTAAAATCATTACAAGATATTCTTATAGTTGAATAAGGAGTTTGTCTAATACAACTTCCATCATCCATATATAAAATAGCTAATCCTCTTAAATCTAATTTATTTATTATCTCAATTTTATTTTTTACAGGTAATAAAAATTGTCTAGTATTTGTATTATAAATTTTAGAATTAGTATAACCTCCTTTTGTAACTATTTCAGAATTACATTGTAATAAATCTTTTTTAAATTTAAAATAATTATATTGTTTTTCACTTTGAGTAATATGTAATCTATATTCATATTGATTATTTTTTCTTAACGATCCATCACCTAATGCTGTACCATATATAACTTGCAATTGATCTTCATTAGGTATTAATTTACATTTTTGATTAATCGTATTATCTAAATAAATATAATCTTCACCAGGTATTAAATCTGATACTTTTTTCCAACCATTTTGAGTTAAAAAAGGATGATTATCAGTTGCTTGTACTTTATTTAATCCATATGTCTCAATTTCATATATATCTCTTACATTTTTTTGTTTAATATTAATAATATTTTTATATTCAAATTTTTCAGTAGTTTCATTAAATGTTTTAACTAAAATATTATTTAATTTATTTTTTTGATACTTATTATATAGTGACTTAATAGTTTTTTTACCTTCATTTGTAGTAACAAACATATTTCCAGGAATACATTCATCTACCATTATACAATCTAAATATTCTCTAATTGTATAAGGTGGAAACATTCTATATAGACATGGAAAATAAATCATATCAGTAAAATCTATAACATAATGAGCTTTACCATCTTCACTAATTGAAGGATTCTCAAAATCATATTTAATTTTATCTATTACACATTCAATTAATTTAGGAAAATCTTTCAAACCACAATCTTTATAATCTCTCAATTCTTTACAACATTTATGCATTAAAAATATAACTGCAAATTCATCATGATAATTTATATTATAATACCTACAAAAATTACATAAATTTATTAATTCTGATATAAAATCATTCATCAAATCTTGTAAACTCTCTTTATCTAAATAACTGTTAGCAATTATAAAATCATTATATAATAATTCATTAAAATAAAATTTAACTAGATCTCTAACTTTACCACTATCTGTTTCTATTTCATAATTAGTATTATGCTTTCTATATAAATAAGATCTAATAAAAGAAAGACCTAAAGAATGAACTGTTTTAATTTGACATTTATCACTAGTTATTTTAAGACTTAATTCATTAACAATAGATTTATTAAAAGCTAAAAATAAACATTTTTTATTTTGTTTATTTAGCAAATCAGCAATCATAATTAAAGTAGATGTTTTTCCTGCTCCAGCTTTAGCATTAACCAATAAATTTTGATTATTATTTTGAACATTATTTAAAATATTTTTTTGATATTCACTTAATTCAAAAGAACTCATATAAATACTCCTTTTTTAATTTTGATTTATTATATTATATTTTTTTAAAAAATGTAACGGGATTTTAAAAAAATTTCTATATTTATATAACATGTTTTAATATTGTTAAAAGTTTATTACAAACAAGCATAATATTAGCTATTCAATAAATTAAAGAGGACTTGTCTTTATAAATTCGATTAGTATAAAACTTTCATTAGTTTTCATAAACTTTCATTAGTTTTCATAAACTTTCATTAGTTTTCATAAACTTTCATTT
>CALESE010000016.1 GCA_937907205.1 uncultured Romboutsia sp.
CAATGCTTACAACTTTGCTTCATATAATCATTCTTATGAGATCACTAAAAAAATTTAAATATTAGGAGGATATAATGGATAATTACATCAAAGATATCAAACCTTTTTATATATATAGCGATAAAGGATATTTATATATAAAAAATATAAATGAACAATCTGAAAAAATAGCAAATAATATTTCTAAGTATTGTGCAAACATAGATAATTTTAATAATATACATATTTGCTGTATTGATAGTTTAGGTAGGTTAATATATCTTACTAATAATAATGGTAAATGGAATAAAAAAACAATACATCGAGTTTTTAATAATATAAAAAATATAAAAGATATGAGATTATATGTTTTAAATAATGATATAAATGTATTTACAGTTGAAAATTATAGCTTAAATGAAAGTATTTATAGAGTATCTCATTTTAATTTTAATACAAAAAATAATAGATTTTCTAGATATAATATAAATAATATATATAAAGATAATAAATATATTTATAAACTAAATATTGATGATAATTCTAATATAGTGTTTGAATATAAAAGTCTAAACAAATCTAACCGAGGATTTACTAATCATAAAATAACCTTTAATAACTTAGAAAGAAAATGGATATCTACTAAAAGTATCCTTAGAAACGATCATGATGAGGTTAAGATAATTTCAACTATAAAAGATGATTTATTTGAATATTGTTACAACATAAAATATAAATTATAAAAATAAGGCTATCAAAAACGATAGCCTTATTTATTAGTCTAGCAATTACATCCGCTATTATTATGGTGATTGTTTTGATTATTCTCCATAGACGCTGTATTACTTCTTTCTCCACAACTTCTAAAGTCACATACTTTATTAAAAGTATCAACTATTCTTGGTTGTATTGGATTTGGTGCACCTAAAACAACTATTTGCTCATTAATTAATGTACTAACAACAGATTGTAAGCACATTATTAAATCTATATCATTTGGTATACATAATTCAAAGAATGATTCACCACATTCATTGCATATGCATCTTAGTATTGCCTTACCTATACAATCTACTGTTAAGTTAGTATTAAAGTTTTGTCTTAAAGTAACTGATCTTCCATCAGCTGGTAAAGCTATAGGTGCAGTTAAAGTATTAAACATAAATTGAACATCGCAGCATCTAGTTATATGACCACCAGGACATTGAATTGCAGGATGTGCTAATGCTACTATTTCTGTACATCCACATTTACCTCTTAATTCTAAGACTAAATCTTCTACTGTTATATTTAACCCTTTTTCTCTATAAACTACACACTTACCTTTGCCTTGCTCACAGCATGTTGCATTTCTTCTTCCACATACTGCATATTCAAAGTTAGTTTCACAGTTTTCTCCCACTCTACTATCTAGTGGTTGTATATCAAAATCTTCTAGAGTAGTTGTTCCTGTATCAATTACTATTGCTGAGTAATTCATGCATACTTGTTCTATAGTTACGTTTACTTGACCACCTCTTGGAACTGATCCGTTAACTTCAACTACATCATAATCAAATACTAATGCCTCTCCTCCTGGTGCTACTGCATCTGTAAATGTTTGGAATTCCATAGTATCAAATACTCTGTTAGTTTCTATTGCAAATGGTATTGCATTAGCTGTTGAAAATCTTGGTGGTATTATAGGATTACAACATTCCAAGTTTGCACAAATATTATTAACACAGTTCTCATTTATATTTTGGCATGGTTCACAGTGATGAGGTTTATCATGTTCATTATTGCAATCACATTCACACTCACATTCACATTCACAATGATTTTGTGGTGGTTTACAATGATTATGTTGTGGTTTAAATCCACATCCTCTATTTAAATCTTCATCCATATAAGCTTCTGATTTTATTTCATCTACATCCACCTTATTTGCTACTGGACCAGTTTGTTGGTTATTTATTCTTTTTTTATTTTTTCTAAGATCTTGCATATCTTATGTCCTCCCCTTAAATGAATTATAAAGTGCCTTGGCTTATTTGTTAGCCTAATTAATAATATGCACTTAAATATATATTTGTTACTTTATTGCTAGTTAATATAATTTAGAATAAATAATATATTTTAAAATATATATAGTATAAATGCACTATAAGGAGGATTTATATGAGTTTTATTAATAAATGTTCTACAATTATTAGGCTTTCTAACCAAGAAATTTTAAACATTTATAATGATAACAATATTAAATTTGAATACTTTGATAAAAATAAAAATTTGCTATATTCTAATACAATATCTAACTCTTCTGATTTAGATTTTACTAATTCTTATTTTAATTTAAGTAGTGATGACAGCATTTATGGTATATATAAAAATAATTCATTAAACTTAATAGAGATAAAAAATAAAGGAAGTGAAATAATAAAAAATGAAATTTTAAATTATAACTATAAAAAATTTGATATAATATTTCCTTATATAAAAATTTTAAATAATGATATTCATATTTTATATTATGTATATAATAATAATTCACCTAATACTTGCGCTTTATTCCATCATTATAAGGAAGGTAAAATTTGGAATGAAAATAAAATTGATTTTATAAATCACATTGTATTAGATAATTTTAAGGTTTTATGGATAAATAATAATCCAATTGTATTTTATTTTAAATTAGTGAATGGTTATGAAGAAGTTTTTTCTTCTAGATTTAATAACTCTACTTTAGGCTGGTCTAATCCTATACAAATTACAAACTCTGGTAGAAATAAATTATACTTATCTATTTTGAAAGATAATATGAATTTTTATCATCTAACATTTTGTGAAAATGTTGATAATGGATATGCAGTAAAATATATAAATGGATACTTAAATGAATATAACTTAGATATAAATATATCTTCTTATATATCAAAACCTTCAACTTGTAGATTTCCAAATCTAATCAAACATAAATCAAATTTATATTTAATATGGGCAGATCATGAAAGATTATATAGTTGTAACTCTTCTGACCTTGGAAAAACATGGACTAATCCTATTATTGATAATTTTAGTTTATATGAAGATTTTACAAGGGCTAATTTTATATCTAATTATAAAGATGATTCAAATTACAATGTTTCAAATGTATTTACTATATCTAACAAAATAGATATAATTGGATTTTAAAAAAGTGTTGCCATTATAGCAACACTTTTTTAAATAAAAATCCCAAAACACCGGTGACCCATTAAATTCATACCCGAGATACTCCCAGGTGGGTGACCTGCTAATTATTTTTAACTTCCCATATAAATACGGGCATGTTATCCATAATTAGACCTAGTCTCCCTTATAACATTTGTCGGTTGAATTTAAAAAAGTCTATCGAATGCTTCAGGATTTTTACAGTATTATTATATACTAAAATAACTATTTTTAAAAGTAATTTTATTTAGTAATTAATATAATATAAGTATTTTTTTGGATAACTATTCATCTTCATCTATGTAGTCATATTCTTCATAGTAATTATTATCTTTTTCATAGTCATCATCATTATATTCTTGATCTTCATCATAATCACTACAGTCGTTATCATCGTCTATTCTTAAAAGACTTCCTAATAACTTTAAATTATTCATACTTCCTAAATTACTTATATTAGCTAAAGAGCTCAAGCTAAATCCACCTTCTCCAAAGTCATCTGGTAAAAATAATTCAGCAAACAAGTCAATTTTCTTTTTTAAATTTATAGCCTTTTCAACTGACTCTTTTCTTTTTTCCGGAAAAACTTCTAATATCTCTTTTATCATCATATTTTTTTTATCTTCTTCATCCATACTTCTAAAAAAATCACTTTCATTTTCTTCTACTGTTTCTATGGTGCTTAGTTTTTTTATTCCTTTTACTAAATCTAATAGACTCTCTACTTTAACAAGTATCTTAATTTCATCTGTGTTCATATACTTTTTTGTTCTACTTATTACTTCCATTCCACGTTCTAAATCTTCATCACTTAACTCCATAAGTCTCATTCCTTTATTTATATCATTCATATTAAACCCTATAATATTATCAGGTTTACTTCTTTTTCGTTTTTTTATTATCTTTTTATTTTCATCTTTTCGTGAAGGTCTTTCTCTTTTGACTTTTTTCTTATTTGATAATCCATTTACTATTTCACCTTCATCATTATTTGTTTTTAATTTATCTTTATTATCAAATAATGGTAGATTTCCTAAAGATATATTACCATTACTTAGAGCTATCATTCCTAGTATCAAAAGTAGATTATTCAAACAAAGTCACCCCTTAAAATATACTTCTCCTCATATATAAAATATGTTTTCTATATTATTAATGTTCCTTTTTTTATAAAAGGGCATATATATTATTTATATAGAGTCTAATTTATATAAATCTAATATTTACTAATTTTTCAATATTACTTCTATATATAAATACTATGAATATAATCTAATATATATTATAGAAAGGGGTATTTTTATGAAAAAAATAAACAAAGATGCACTAGAAAAAATGGCTAAGGATAAAAATATAGATAAGAATAAAGTAGAAGAAATAGCCAATAGCTATAAAGGTAAATCTGAAAGTGAGCTTATGAATGAACTTATTAAAATTGGTAAAAATTTAAAAGGTAAAGAAGAAGTTGTTTCTAAATTTAAAACATTCTTAGATGAAGACCAAAGAAAAAAATTAGATAGCATTATGGGTAAAATTAGTGAAGCTGAAATGCAAGATAAATTTGGATCTAAAAAATTAAGTTCAAAGAAATCATCTACAAGTCCATCCTCTAGTAATACTAAGAAAGTTAAAAAAGTTGTAAAAAAAGTAAAAAAATCAAATAACATATAAAAAAAGCTAGATTTTTTATCTAGCTTTTTTATCTATCTATAACACTTTCTCTCTCAACGATTCTATAAGGTAGTTCTATTTTCTTACTTTCTAAAGGTTCATTATTTATTAATTTAATTACCATTCTAATAGCAACTGCTCCAATATCATATAATGGTTGTTGAACAGTTGTAAGTTTCGGTCTATACATTTTAGCTATTTTTACATCATTAAAACCTGCTACTGATATATCATCTGGAACATTGTATCCTGCATCACAAATTGCATTTATTGATCCTATTGCAGCTTCATCACCTGTAACAAATACAGCTTCTGGTATAATATTTTCGTCTAATAATTCCTTCATACTATTATACCCAGATTCATATGTTGTTCCACCATATTTAATTAGACCTTTATCTAAGTCTATATTTCTTTCATTTAATGCCTCTTCATATCCTGACAGTCTTTCCATTTCTAAAACCGTATCATCTTTACTAGTCATTATAAATGCTATTTTTTTATGTCCTTTATCTAAAAGATACCTAGTCATATCATATGTAGCTTCTTTATTACTTGTACTTACTGTATATATATCGTAATCTCTTGCAGTCTTACTTATATAAGTTGCCGGTATACCACATCTTTGAATATAATCTATATGATCTTTTTCAACTTTCCAAGATAGCATAACTATACCTTCTACTTGTTTAGCTCTTAATAAATTTATACTTTTTAATTCTTGTTCTTTGTCAGAGTATGTATTTGATAATAATATATCATAGTCATACATTTTAGCTATTTCTTCGATTCCATTTAAAATCTCACTTACAAAAGAATCCGATACCTCTGGTACTATTACTCCTATTAATTGACTTTTTTTAGTAACTAAGCTTCTTGCTAATGGATTAGGAATGTACCCTGTTTCTTTTATAACATCTAAGACCTTTTGTTTTACTTCATCTGTAACAGGCTTTGAATCGTTTATAACCCTTGATACAGTAGATATTGAAACTCCTGCTTGTTTTGCAACATCTTTTATAGTTATAGTTCTTTTCACTTTATTTATCCTCATTTTCTGTATTATTTTTATATTTTTATTTTATAATTCTATTTTTAAAATTATATTCTAACATAAAATATCTATTATATAAATACGTTGATTATAATCTTTTATACTTTTAATTATTAATTTATATTCTAACATTCATACATATTTAATAAAAAATTCGCTTCGCTCATTTCGCCAACGATATATCCTTGCTACCGCTACGG
>CALESE010000017.1 GCA_937907205.1 uncultured Romboutsia sp.
AGAAAATAGCCATTTTATATAACTTAAAAATGGCTATTTTGTCTACAGTCTGAAATGATTACTATTTAAAATAGTAATCATTTTTGTACTTCTAATTTCTTCATATTTGATATTATATTTCTTTCAATAACCCTTTTTTACTTGCTTTATAAAGTATTATCGTACATATTATAAAAGCAATACTTGCCAATGAAAATGCAACTACTATTGAAGAAACTTTTAGAACTATTCCTGATAAAATAGTTCCCACCATTATACCTAAATACATAAGAGTTGATGTTAATCCATTTATCTTACCTAAATACTCTTGATCTGTAATCTTAGTTATAATTGCCATCACATATCCACTTAATACTCCACCTATTACATTATCTACAAATTGAAGTATTATAGTAACTACTGGTGTTGTAGAATAACCTTCAAAAAATACAGTAAAGGCAAATATTCCCATAAGTATATATAATATTCTCATATCATTTAGCTTCTTAGATATAAGTATATATATACCTCCACCAATTATTACTCCAACCCCTGCAATACCTGAAAAGAATTGATAATATGATTCATCAAGACCAAGCCTACCAGTGACTAGAAATATATCTAAATTTTCTGCTATTCCAAGTGCAAATGATACTACAAAAAACATCTTAGAAAACACTATTAATATTTCTTTTTCTTTTAAGTATTTAAAAGTAATCTTCACATCATCAAGTAATCCTTCACTTTCTATTACTGCAAATTTAGTATTAGGTAATGTTAGAATTAATAATATTGATAATAAAAATAAACCTGAAATTATAATTATTGTTTTATGTATACCAAATGTAAAGTAAAAATATGATCCTACAAATGGTCCTATAACAAAAAATAATGATCCTAAAAGTTGTGATATTCCAATAGCTGACTCAATATCCTCTTCATTTACATATTCCTTAAAATATTTTTGAGATGCTGGATATGAAAACTGAGTTACAACAGCTGAAATTAATGTAGCTATAAATATTGCTCCTATGTATCCATCTTTTATAAATAATCCTAAAATTACAAAAGATATAAAACTGAAGAAATCACCTAAAAACATAAGCCTTTTAGGATTATATTTATCAGCTATTATCCCTCCTATAAAAGTTAATATAAACATAGGCAAATATTCTATAAAATTTAACGATGATATGGCTAAAGGATCTCCATTTGTAGCATCCATAACAAAAAACATTATAGCTATATTTCTTATCCATATTGCTGCCTGTTGTATAATATCTGTTGCTAGTATTGTCATAAACACTCTATTTTTTATTAAATTCACGTCTTTATCCTCCTTGAACTCTTGCTCAAGTAATATTTTAAACAATAGAGTAACTTTAATGTCAATAGTTATGAAAAAATATCTTAATAAATTTGAACTGTCTATTTTTATTTTAATATTTATTAATCATTTTAAAGGTATATATTAATATAAGTCTAATATATTATATAAAGTAAATATTTTTCTTCTTATGTTTTTAAGGACACTTTTAGGTGTTCTTTTATTTTATATGTTAATTATCTATATTTACATTCTCATTATAAAACTCAAATACATCATCTAAATAAGGCTTCATTATATAATCTTGTTCACAATATATTTCATGCTTTGATTCTTTATATATTTTTAATCTACATTTCTTAGCTTTTTGTGAAAACTTATTTTGCCCATTAGGTTTTACATATGTATCTTTTCCAGCTTGACATAACATAACTGGTATTTCTACTTTATGAGCATTATTAACTATTTCTTTAGTAGCATTAAATGCATTTACTAACCAATTATAAGAAGCATCTCCTCTTTGATACATTTCATTATCCAGTAAAAATCTATGATAATTCATATACCTACTCTCACATGAAGTTGCTGAAGCATTAATGTTTGCTTCTTTTTTAAAAGATCCATATCCTACAACGTATTTATCTCCTTTACCCAAAGCCTTAGCTGTATTTGCAATTATTTTTGCTAAAAAACTTGGTACTTTTCCTGTATCTATTTCCATCATAGGTGCATTTAATAGTGCTGCGTCAAAATATTTTGGATACCTTTCTAAAAATAATGAACCTATACCTCCTCCCATAGAATGGGCATATAGTAGTAATTTACTATTCTCACTATCTGGTAAAATTACATCATCAATTAATGTCTTTAAATCTTCTATGTAATAATCAAAACTATCTATATTTACTTGAGTTTTATCTACTTTATCTAAATTTGCAAGACTTCCAGACCTTCCGTGTCCTCTATGTTCTATACCATATACACAGTATCTTTCTTGTGAGAAATAATATATTAGTTCATGATACTTTTCTAATGACTCTGTAAAACCATGAGATATTACTATATATGCTTTAGGATTATTTATTTTATATTTTTCATAGTAAATCTTTTCATTATTTTGTCCATTTATATAACCGTACTCAATATGTTTATCTAAAAATGGTACTATTGTATTTTTTAAAGCTTCATCTATATTCTCCTGAGAGAAATATTTGCTATTTATAACTTTAGATATATTACTCATATTAATTCAATCTCCGTATATTCTATTTATTTCTACTTATAACTACTATTGTATATATTGTAATTTATTTTCCAACTATTTAAAAATATATTTTATTTTTATATAAAATTATATACATTAAAAATAGCCTATAAATATTATATATCATACTTATAGGCTATTTTTTATCTTTCTACTTTCATAAGTTTAACCTCAGTATCTGGATCTAATGTTAATATAGAATACTCTTCTAAAACTACTATTTTACTGTTAATCTTACTATCACTTTCTATAGTTTCTAATGATACACCAGAATCTAAGGTATCTATATCTGTAATACTTTTACTTATATGTACTGCTCCATCATTTGAAAAATTAAATTTATATGTACCTGGCTTTATGTCTTCTCCAACAACAAATGCCCCATATTCATTAGTTTTTTCTTCATTCAATTCATATGCTAAAGTATTCTTATTAATAAGTGACTTAGATGCTAATACAGAGCATAAAATCAATAATAATAGTATATTTACTAAATACTTTTTCTTTAAATTAATAATCATTATTCCTTCTCTCCTAAATTTTAATAGTATACAAATATTTCATATAAATATTTTATTTTCAATATACAAATTTTATTCACGTATTAAAAAATTTCATAATATAAAAAAGTGTAATTAGATTCATAAATCTAATTACACTTTTTTATTTATTGTAATATATTTTTTCTATTAACTCATAATTTATAGCTTTCATACTTTTAACTATTAAGTCAGACTTACTTAAATCTTGCTTTCCTGAATCTATATTTAAAAATCCAATACATTTCATATTTGCTTTATTCGCTGCAAGTACACCATTTTTAGAATCTTCAATTACAATACATTCTTTATTATTTACATTTAATTCTTCAGCCACTTTTAAAAATACATCTGGAAATGGCTTTGATCTTTCTACGCTTTCTCCTGTAACTAATTTATCAAAATATTTATCAATACCTGTACTTTGAACTACATCTAATATATCACATATAGGTGATGATGATGCTAATCCAATTTTTATATTATTATTTTTTAAATCTTCAAGTAAATCTACAACCCCATCTATTAATTCATAACCGTCTCTTTTTATTATTACATCTTTTAATACCATCATAGTGCCTATTAATTCATCTACTGATGTAGATATATTATACTCTGACCTTATTAATTCCCATGTATATTCATTAGTCATTCCTATATATTTTTCATATTCTTTATATGTTATATCATGATTATTTTCATTTAGTATTTCCCTTACTACTTTATAGTAAATTGGCTCTGTATTAACTAATACTCCATCCATATCAAAAATAACGGCTTTGAACATATCTATGCCCCCTTTAATATTTCTTATAATAATATATATGTTATAACCTTTTTAAATTCTAATATTTAAGTGTTACATTATTTTTTAAGACTCTAGGTTATAAATATATATAATTTATAAAACTAGAATCTAAAAAAGGTATATGATAAATTTATATAAAATTATCATATACCTTATAATACTACATTCTTTATTAAATATCCTTTTATTCTTCACTTATTGATAAATATTTTATTAACTCATTGTTTTATTTTCATATAAATCAAATTCTACTATACTTTGCATAATCAGTTGATTTATATCAATTCTTTCTAAGTTAATCTATATATCCTTACTACTAATTTTTGTTGCTTCAAATAGATCATCTATTTTTATAGATATATTTTATTTTCCTGCTATTGATAAACCTTTTGCTATTACAGAAGGTGAACCTACACTACTCATAGGGAATGTAAGATCATTTCCTACCTCAATTATATTTTTAAGTAAGTCAAAGTAATTCCCTGCTAAAGTTATTTGTTCAATAGGGAAAGATTTCTTTCCATCTTTTATATAAAATCCTTTTGCTGCTAATGAAAAATCTCCACTTACTGCATTTGCCCCTGAATGAAGACCAGCTAAATCAGTTATCATTATACCTTCATTAATATATTCCATTAATTCATCTAATGATTTATTTCCTTTTTGTAAATATAAGTTACTTTTGGAAATTGAAACAGATGATGCATATGATGATTTAAATCCATTCCCTGTAGACTTAACGCCTGCTTTATTAGCAGTCTTTAAGTTATGAAGTAGCGTCATTAATTTTCCATTTGATATTATCTCTTTAGTATATGTTGCTACACCTTCATCATCAAATGGAGTTGATGCTAATCCATTATCAAGAAGTGGATCATCTATTATTGTAACTACACTTGATGCTATAATTTCACCTTCTTTATCTTTTAAAAGAGATAACCCTTTTTGTGCTGAATCAGCACTAAAAACATCTGCAAAAGTATTAAGAAGTGATACCATAGCTTCATTGTATATTATTGTAGAATAACTTCCTGAATCTATACTTTTACCTCCAAGCTTAGATAATGCTTCTTTAACTCCTTGCTTAGCTATCTTACTTGGTATTACTTCATCTATTGATGATGCTACTACATAACCTACTCCATCATTTTTTTCACTTTCATCTTCAACAACTGCTACTACATATGAAGTTAGTATATTTCCTTTATTAGTAAGCTCTAGACCTTTTGTATTATATATTCCATAGTTTGATGAAGAATATGATATTTTGCATCCATTTAAATTCACAACTTTATCATAAGATTTAGTTTCTTTTTCTAATTCTAGTGCTAAATCAATCATCTTAGCTGGATCTATATTTTCAAGTTCTTTTGAATATGTTTTAACTTTACTATATTCTTTATCCCCTTCATATATAAATTGAGTATCATCATTTTCTATTAAGTTAGCACTATTTTTTGCATTATTTATTAACATATCTATAGCAACTTCATCCAGTATCTCAGTATATGAATATCCCATCTTATCATTTATTTTACCTCTAAATGATAAACCAAATGATTTTGATAAGTTATATTTTTCAACTTCTCCTTCATATACACTTATACTTATACTTTCACCATTACTATAGTAAATTTCACATTCATTAAATCCAGATTCTATTGCTTTTTTAAATAATAAATCTTTAAATGCTGCAAATTCCATAGATTAATCCTCCTTTCTTCCTCCAACAGTTATTTCTTTTACTCTTATCATAGGCTGACCTACATTTGTTGGTATACTTCCAGATGATGAACCACACATACCTTGAGCTTGAGCTAGATTGTCTCCAACCATATCTATATTCATAAGTACATCGCTACCTTTACCGATTAAACTAGCTCCTCTTACAGGCTCTACTATTTCTCCATTTTTAACTAAATAACCTTCAGATACTGCAAAGTTAAATTCTCCTGTTACAGGGTTTACAGAACCACCACCCATTTTTCTTGCATATAATCCATTATCTATTGATTTTATTATATCTTCTGGTTTATCTTTACCTGCTGCTATATATGTGTTTGTCATTCTTGAAGTTGGAACAAATTTATAACTTTGTCTACGAGAACTTCCTGTTGATTCCATTTTCATTCTTCTTCCATTTAGTTTATCTATCATATATGATTTTAATATACCATTTTCTATTAATACATTCTTTTTAGTTGGTGTTCCTTCATCATCTATATTAGCTGAACCCCAATGATTTGTAAGAGTTCCATCATCTATTGCAGTTACTTTAGTAGATGCAATTTGCTCACCTAGTTTATTAGCAAATACAGAGTTTCCTTTTGCAACAGATGTAGCCTCTAGCGAATGACCACATGCTTCATGAAATATTACTCCACCAAACCCATTATCTATTGCAACGGTCATTTTTCCAGCAGGACAATTTTTAGCATGTAGCATTGTATGAGCTACTCTTGATGCTTCTTTTCCATAATATTCAGGATCTATAGTTTCAAATAATTCATATCCTTTAGATGCACCCGGGCCTTCAAATCCAGTTTGATTTTCATTTCCTTTTGATGCTACTGAACTTATACCTAATCTAGTTCTTACTCTAGTATCTTCAACATATAATCCTTCAGTATTTGCTATTAATACATTTTGTTCTTTATCAGTATAACTTACACTTACTTGTGATATATCACTACTATATTCTTTTGCACTTTTATATGCAGTTTTCATTATATTTACTTTCTTTTCATAACTTATACTACTTGGGCTAAACTTTATTGGATTTATATCTGTAAGTACTCTGCTATTATTAAGTACCACCATTTTTTCATCCTGTAAACTTCCTAGTGCAAGCGCTGCTTTATATGCAGTATCAAGCATTCCTCTTAGTGAGTTATCATTAGTATACGCATATACACTTTTAAAACCTTTAAATATCCTTATACCTATTCCATAATTTCTACCACCTAAAGCACTCTCTATTTTACTATCTATTAATCCTATTGAATTAGTGATTGTATCTTCTTCAAATATCTCTGCAAAGTCCCCACCAGTAATTAAACATTTTTCTAACACCTGTGTGGCAATTTCTCTTGAAATCATATATTTCCTCCAATCTTAATTTGGTTATTTATATATATTTTAGTATTAATTATAGCTTTATTTCTATAATTATCCAATAATAATTCTATATAATCATAATATATTTCATTTTGGTTCATATTTATTTTATTTATAAGAACATGAACAGATTTAATAGTTTAATCATAAAGTATCATAAAATACTTTTATGGAGGAAAATTATGATAATTGATGATAATTACGTTGTTCTATCGTTAGAACTTCATTTATTTTTTGCTAGAATTATGAAAGAACATTCTTTATTTTTATAGGCAGGATTTACATGTAAAGATTCTAACTTTGCTGAAGAAGCAGATCATCATAAAAGATAATTTGAAAAACTTCTATCATATACCTTATCTGTTAGCAATTGTATTGTTAGACCATGTATATTAAATTCTAAATAAATTATTACTGAATATACCTTAAGTACAGAACAAAAAACACAGTGTCTTAAAGATATTAAAATAAATACAATTATTCTGGGATCAGATTATGATGGAACATGCATTATTTATCCGAAGACTACTTGACCCATCTGAAAATGCTTTAATTGAAGCGTCAAATAATTTTGCTAATGATTATACCTATTTAATTAATAAGTCAAGAAATATGATATATAAAACAATAGCTAGTATTACAAATGAAACATTAAATAAAACATTAGAATTTAAAGACTTTAAAGTAATAGGAACAAAAGGAAGTGATAAGTGCCAAATAAAATCAATATTTTTACCACTTCTTGCTGACCACGTACTTAGAGAATCTAATCATTATATTAGATTGTTACAAAATTACAAACATATTGTATAAAATTTAATTTAGCTAGTTCAATTCTTATCAAAATATTTTAAATTTATATAAAATATAAAAAGTTCCCTAATTGATAAATCATCAAGGAACTTTTTATATTTTTATAATCCTTTTTTTATATTATTTTTACGAGCACAATATATAACATATACTACAAATATAGTAAAGTATGGTAATGCTTGTATAAATTCAATCGGAAGTGAATTGCCTTGAAGATAGTTCGATAAACTTTCACTAAATCCAAATAATCCAGAAGTTAAAGATCCTATTACAGGATTTCCATTAGCCATAGCTTGAGTTGCAAGTGCTGTATATCCTCTTCCTGAAGTCATTCCAGCTGAGAATAACGTAACATATCCCATTGATAAGAACGCCCCACCCATAGCAGCTAATACACCACTCATTGTAAGTGCTATATATTTTATTTTATTTACATTTATTCCTACTGATTCAGCAGCTTCTGGGCTTTCTCCTACTGCTTTTATTCTAAGTCCTAATGTAGTACGATTAAACATTATCCATATTAAACCTACTAATATCACCCCTACATAAGTTAGTATATGATGACCTGATAATATCTTTCCAATTACAGGTATATTTTCTATTATAGGTATATTTATATTTGGTAATGCTAGAGAATGTAGTGATGTAGATGCTCCTTTATCTCCTGTAAATAAATATAAACCAAATACAGTTCCACCAGTTGCCATTAAATTTAATGCAATCCCAGTTAGTATAATATTAGACTTTAACTTAAGGGCAAAGTATGCAAGTATATTACTCATTATTATACCTGATACTACAGCCATTAAAAGTCCTAAATATGCATTTTGAGTCAATGCACTTCCTACTACCCCAACAAGAGCAGCAGTCAACATTATACCTTCTAGTGCTATATTTCTTGCCCCTGCACGAGATGCAATTATTGCACCTAAAGTTGTAAGTAATACAGGTGTAGTTGATCTTAACACTGCAAACCAGAAATCTTGATTAAATAATATATCAAATAGTTCCATATTACTTACCTCCTTCAACTAATTTGTTTTGAAGCGCTAATTGGCTTTCTTTTCTTTGTTTCATAAAGTATAAAAATCTTTCTGCTGTTATAAGAAGTATTATAATTCCTTGTATTATAGCTACTAATTCATTTTGTACATCAGTCTTTCTAGACATTATGTCTGCACCTACACGAATATAAGATAAGAAAAATGCTGCAAAAGGTATAAACTTTGGATTATTTCCTGAAAGTGTAGCTATTATTACACCATCCCAAGCATATGTTGCTGCCATTGACCATTGGAAACGATTATACATTCCAAGTTTCTCTATTGCCCCACCCATTGCAGCTAAAGCTCCTGATATAAATGATGTATATAATATTGTTCTACCAGTATTTATTCCTGAGTATTTAGCAAATTCTATATTACTTCCTACTAATTTTATTTCATATCCCCATTTAGTACGATTCAAGAATATATAAAGAGCTACACACAATAATATAGCTACTATAAATCCATAATGTAATCTAGTTCCTGAAACTATATTTCCAAGACTAGATGTGTTAAGAAATTTTAATGATGCAAAGTTACTTGCATTTCTATCTATTAAAAATTTGTTTATTATATATAATCCTGAGAAAAAAAATACATAATTAAGCATTAATGATGTAACAAGTTCATTTGCTTTATACTTTACCTTACAAAGTGCAGGTATTGATCCTATAAGTCCACCAACTATACCAGCTATTATTATTGCAAATGCTGGATGTATTATAGCTGGTATAGGTAACTTTATAGCTATAAATACTGCTATTACAGCACCCATATAAAAAGAACCATCTGTTATCATCGAAAAGTTTCCAGATTTAAATACTAAAGCTAGTGATAGACCTGTAAACATAAGTGGAACCATCATCTCAAGTACATTAAAGAAATATCTCTTTGATTGTAATGGTCCTGTAAGTAATGTAGTTAAAGCTTCAACTGGATTATCACTTACCATAAATATTATTACTGTTGTAATAGCTAAAGCTATACCTATAGCTATTAATAATCTAAAAGTATCAAAGTACTTTAGTATTTTTGAATCTACTTTTTTATCTGTCATAGTAAGCACCTCCAATTACATCCTTACTGTCTTCTTTCATTCCTAGCATGTAAAGTCCTAACTCTTCTTCAGTAACCTTACTTGCATCATCTATATATCCAACTATTTTTCCTTCACTCATTACTATTATACTATCACTTAAAGATAATACTTCTCCTAAGTCTGCTGAAATAAGTAATATAGCTTTTTTAGTTTCCCTCATATCTAGTATTTTGTGTCTTATAAATTCAATAGCTCCAACGTCTATTCCACGAGTTGGTTGATTTACTATAAGAAGCTTTGGATCATATAAAAATTCTCTACCTACTATTACCTTTTGGATATTACCTCCAGATAAATCTTTTATAGATTGTTTTGTATTATCATATTTAACTTTAAATTCTTTTACAAGATTTTCAGTAAATACTTTTACCTTTTTTAAATCAAGCAATCCCTTACTTTTTAGTTCTTTTGATGCATATATTTTAGATATAGCATTATCTTCTATAGATAATTTAGGTGCACTACCATAAATCATTCTGTCTTCAGAAACATGAGATATTCCCATCTCTTGTCTTATTAATATACTAAGTTTAGATATATCTTTACCTTCTAATCTAATTTCACCTTTAACATTTTCTATTGCTCCTACAATTGATGAAACAAGTTCAGATTGACCATTTCCTTCTATACCTGCAATTCCAAGTATTTGCCCTTGTCTTACAGTAAATGATATGCCATCTAATACTTTTTTCTTAAAAGAATTTGTATACTCTAGATCTTTTACACTTAGTACAACATCTTTAAAATCTCTAGGAGTTTTTTCTATATTAAGATAAATATCTCTTCCAACCATCAATCTTGATATTTCTTGTTCACTTAATTCACTTACAGAATAAGTTCCCATAGTTTTTCCATCTCTTAAAACTGTAAGCCTATTACAAAGTTCTTTTACTTCATGAAGTTTATGAGATATAAATATTATTGTATATCCATTTTCTCTAAGAAGCTTAAGTTCTTCAAACAATTCATCAGTTTCTTGAGGAGTTAATACTGCTGTAGGCTCATCAAGTATAAGTATTTTTGCTCCTCTATAAAGAGCCTTTAATATTTCTAATTTTTGCTTCATTGCAAGTGATATATCTTCTACTTTATCATTTGCATTAACTTTTAGGTTATATTTTTTAGAAATTTCTTCAGTAACTCTTATAGCTTCTTCTTTCTTTAAAAATCCTCCACTTTGGATTTCTTTTCCTAATATAAGATTTTCTGCAACTGTCAATGATGGTACTAGCATAAAATGCTGATGAACCATACCTATACCCTTTTGTATTGCATCATTAGATGATGTAAATGATACCTTTTCTCCATGTACAAAAATTTCACCACTAGTTGGTGCAATCATTCCAAATAACATTTTCATAAGTGTAGATTTACCTGCACCATTTTCTCCAATTAGAGCATGTATTTCTCCTTTGTCTATACTTATATTTACATTATGATTTGCAACTACTCCACCAGGATAAACTTTTGTAAGGTCTTTAACTTTTAAAATTTCTTTTGTCATTTATTAAAGTCTCCTATATAAATTTTAACAGTCAATAAGCCCAACATTATTTAGTTAGGCTTATATATTTTTTATTTAATTATTATTTTGCACTGTTTATTATTGATTTTAAGTCAGCTTCATTCATACCTATTGCAGATTTAACTGTTATTTTTCCATCTACTAATTGAGCTTTTACTTCATCCATTTTCTTTCTTATATCTTCATTTACTTTTGAAGTATATATTTCATTTTCAGCAATTCCTACACCATCTTCTTTTGCACCTAACACTTCGTGAGTGTTAAACTTTAACTCGTCATTTAATAATCTTTCAACTGCAAATACTAATGAGTTATCAACTCTTTTTAAAGCTGAAGATATTATAAATTGTTGCTCATCCTTACCTTCATAAGCTAAAGCTTGATCACTATCTACACCTAAAACATACTTTTTACTAGTTAAAGCTGCTTCTATTGATCCTGCTGAAGCTGGTCCTGCTGATGTAAATACTACATCTACACCTTTAGCATATTGAGCTAAAGTTAATTCTTTTGCTTTTGCAGTATCTGTAAATGATCCTACATAAGATACTTCAACTTTTATATCTTTATCTATAAATTTAGCACCTTCTATATAACCTACTAAAAAGTCATTTATTACCGCAGATGTATCTCTTGCTCCAACAAACCCTATTTTTTTATCAGAATTTGCATATTCCATATCACTTGTTGTTACTAATGCAGCTAAAGCTCCGGCTAAGAATCCTGCTTCATTTTGCTTATATGTCATTGAGTAAACATTACTTAAATCATATGAATCATAGTCTACATCTGTATCATATACTAAGTATTTTTTATCTGTATATAAAGGAGCTGTATTTTCTAAATGCTCTTTCATATCCCATCCACCAGTTACTATTACATCTGCATCAGATTCTGATGCATCTATTAATGATGGTTCAAACTTTGTTTGGTCAAATCCCATTTCTATAGTTTCAACTTCAACTTTATCTCCAAATCGTTCTTCTATCTTTTTTATACCTGCATTTGCTGAGTCATTGAATCCTTTATCTCCTAATGCACCTGTTACTAAAAGAGATACTTTTACTTTCTCTCCATCTGATTTTTTACCATCTTCAGAAGAATTTGAACAACCTGTTAATGCTGTTAATCCCATAGACATTACTAAAAATATACTTACTAACTTTTTCTTAAACATTGATTAGTCCTCCATATTATATGTTTTTTTTGTATTTAAATTTTTTAGTAAACATTTATAATCTTCTATTGATATTTTTGAATTAAAATTATTTTTTATTTCTTTAGACAATTTACCATTTTCTAAAAGCAAATCTATAGTCGCAAAGCCTAAATATTTCATAGGTAATACATAAGCTAATTCAGTATTATCAGTTCCAAAACTATGTCCATGTATATTTCCTTTAAACCCATTTACCCCAACTTGAATTGTTGGTAATAAGTAAGATAAATCCCCTATATCTCCAGAAGCATATGAATGACAATTTCTAAGAATTTTCTCATCAGTCATAAATTCTTTTAAACTATTTTCAATTACATTATTTAAGTTTTTATCTTGTATAAGAGGTAAATATCCTCCTGTGTCATTAATTTCTAAATCACACCCTATTGCCATTGCTCCAGCTCTTAAGGCTCTATCAATTTTTTTATTAACTTCTAATATTGCATCTAAAGTTTTCGCTCTTATATACATATCCATTTTAGTTTCTTCTGGAACAGAATTTACTGTTGTTCCACCTTCATTAAGAATGTAATGAACTCTTATTGCATCTTCTTCTCTAAAGGTTTCTCTTAGCATAGATATAGCATTCATAGCAAGTGTTGCCGAGTTTAATGCATTTATACCAGAACTAGGATTAGCTCCTGCATGTGCCGACTTCCCTTTAAATATTACTCTTTTTCCTAAAAATCCATTTAAAGATGAATTTAATTCAGCTTCATATTCACTTCCAGGGCCCATTGAGTGACATGACAAAATGCAATCTATTTCATCAAATACACCTATATTTATCATTTCTTGCTTTCCAGATATATAAGTTATTTTATTATCTTCTACTAATTTATTTCTATAATCAAAATCACAATACTCTTCAGCTGGAGTTGCTATAAAACTTACTTTTCCACCCAATTCTTCCATTATATTAGAATCTTTAATAGCTAAAAATATACCTAACATAACTCCAACTTGAGCATAATGTCCACAAGTGTGAGCTGCTGAGTCTATTCCATTTGAAAATTGGTGATTTATTGTTGGTACTGCATCTAGTTCACAAAGAAGCCCTATATGAGATCCCTCTTTATTTGAGTTATGAGTTGCAACTATACCTGTAATCGCTATATCATTTTTATATTCAACACCATATTTATCTAAAATATTACATATATATTCATTAGTTTTATATTCCTTAAATCCAAGTTCTGGACTTTTATATATTTCTTCACTTAATAAAATCATTTCATGTTGTATCTTTTCTAATGATTTTATAAATTTACTTTTCATAAATACCTCCATAGCGAATATTTTAAATCCAATTTTGAAATATAATTCTTATAAATTACTTCTTTTATATTATAACAATTAATATTTGTTTGTTCAACTTTTTTTTACAATTATATTCATTTTTAGATATAATGTACTTG
>CALESE010000018.1 GCA_937907205.1 uncultured Romboutsia sp.
CTATTTTTTTATATATTTTTATGTGTTGCACTTAATATGATAATTTATCATATAATAAAAATAAGACTGCTAAATTTAGCAGTCTTATCATCTATATAATTATCTATTATTATAACTATTACTATAGTTATTATTTCCTTGTTGTGTATTGTTATTTTGTAAGTTTATGTGTCTTGAAGGTAATATAGTTGATACAGCATGCTTATATATCATATTTTGTTGCTTATTATCTCCTTCTAGCATTATTATATAACTATCAAAACCTTTTACCATACCTTTTACTTGAACCCCATTCATTAAATAAATAGTTACAGGTATTCTTTCCTTTCTTGCGTTATTTAAGAATATATCCTGTAGATTTAAAGCTGTGTTTTTCATTAGTTATCCTCCCAAATTGAATTAGTTGTTATTTATATATTTATTTGTATATCTCTATTATCTTCTATTTTATACAATTTATACCATTTTTTCAATATGATTAATTATTTCTTGTTTAAGTAATTTTAAGTCACTATATTTATCTAAGTCAAACCACTTAGCATTTTCATATCTTCTAAACCAAGTTAATTGTCGTTTTGCATACCTTCTTGAGTCTCTTTTTATTATTTCTTCAGCTTCATCAAAAGTATATTCTCCATCTAAATACTTTATTATTTCTTTATATCCAATACCTTGCATAGATATCATATCTTTTGTATATCCCAAATCAAGTAAATTTTTGACTTCTTCAACTAATCCTTGATCCATCATTATATCTACTCTTTTATTTATTCTTTCATATAAATGTTCTCTATCTCTATTTAAAACTATAATTATAGGTTCATACTTTTCATTATATTTTAAGTCATTAGAAAAATCATTCATTTTCTTTCCACTTAATGCAACTTCTATAGCTCTTATAACTCTTTTTGTATTATTTTTGTGTATCCTATTAGCACTTTCTTCATCAAGTTTTTTTAATTTATTATACATATGCTCTATACCGTACTCTTTTAGTTCTTGTGCTAATTTCTCTCTTAGTTCATTGTTAGCATCAGATTTTGCAAATTCCATATTATATATAAGTGAATTTAAGTAAAGGCCAGTTCCTCCAGTAACTATTACTTTCTTTCCTTTTTTAGTTATTTCTTCTATACATTTATTAGCTCTTTCTTGAAATTCAGATACAGAAAAAGGATAATCTGGTTTTACTTCATCTATTAGATAGTGTTTTACTCCGTCCATTTCTTCATAAGTAACTTTAGCACTGCCTATATCCATATACTTATATATTTGCATTGAATCTGCTGATATTATTTCAGCATTTAATTCTTTGGCAATGTTTATTGATAAATCTGTTTTGCCTACTGCTGTAGGTCCTGTAAGTATTATAATCGGTGTCTTTTCCATAATAACCCTTTCTTAATTCATAATACGCTTAAACATTTTTTCTATTTCTGTTTTTGTAATTTCAACTATTATCGGTCTACCATGAGGGCAAGTAAATGGATTTTTACATTCTTTCATTTGCTCAAATAGTGATTTTATTTCTAGTTTATTTATTTTGTCATTAGCTTTTATTGCAGCTTTACAAGCCATAGATGCAAATTTTTCGCCTTTTAATTCATAATTATTTTTAATTTCATCTATATTGTCAATTATTTCTAGTATAAATTTTTCTGATTCTGGAACTCCAAATACTGTTGGAACACATCTTATCATTATGTGATTGTTTCCAAATATATCAATTTCAAAACCAAAGTTTTTAAATAATTCTAAATTCTGTTCTACCTTAATCATATCAATATTTGAAAGTTCTAAAATATCTGGATTAAGTAGCATTTGCATGTTTATATCTGATTTATAAAACTTATCCATATATCTTTCGTATAATACTCTTTCATGTGCAACATGCTGATCTACTAGATACATTGATTCATCCTTTGATAATATTATATATGTGTCAAATATTGTTCCTATAATATTATAATCATCTAGTGAAAACTTAGTTTCATCTTTTGTGTCTTCAAAAAATTTTTCTTGTTTATCTTCTATAATTTGAAGATTATTTTCTTTCTCTACATTATAATCATCTATATAAGTAGTATTTTCACATATTATATCATTTATATATGATGTGTCTTTTTCTTCTTTGTATATATCTTCTTTTTTGTTTAATATTTCATTTACAGATAAAAATGTATCTATTGGCTTTTCACTATCAATTTTGATTACTTCAATATTCTTGTCCACTTTTATAGGTGGCTTTTCTAATTTTTTTACTTCAAATTTAGGCTGAATTTGTAAATTTAATTTATTTTCTTTTACTTCATATTTTCCTATAAGATTTGAATGTAATAATCTACTTCTTAAATAATCTCTAAGTTCTATATATAAATCTTGTTCATTTTCAAATTTTATCTCCAATTTAGTTGGATGTATATTAACATCTATATTTGAAGGATTTATTGTAATATTTAAAAAGCATACAGCATGTTTATTTATAGGTATTATTGATTTATAAGCTTCACTTATAGCCTCTAGGACTAACTTACTTTTTACAAATCTTTTATTTATATATACATGTTGTAAATTTTTATTTGATCTATATACATTATTGTTACCTATATATCCACTTAATTTAAAATGTTTACATTCATAATTAATTTCAATAAGATTATTACATACATCTTTTCCATAAATACTTCTTATTACACTTAGTAATTTTCCATCTCCTGGAGTATTTAGCATAGGCTTATTATTATTTACATATCTAAATTGTACATTAGGATTTCCTATAGCAAGTTTATTTATAAGATCACTTATATTTATTGTTTCTGCATGTGTAGATTTTAAGAATTTTTGTCTTACTGGTGTATTATAAAAAATATCTTTAATTGTTATAGTTGTACCATTATTAGCTCCAACTGGTTCTTTATATATTATTTTTCCACCTTCAACATAAACTTTAGTTCCAACAGGTTCATCTTTTGTTTTTGTTATCATTTCAAGTTTTGATACTGCGCATATAGATGCTAATGCTTCTCCTCTAAATCCTAATGAGTATAAATCATATAAATCATCTATTTTACTTATTTTACTCGTAGCATGTCTTAAAAAAGATTTTTCAACTTCACTTGAAGCTATACCACTACCATTATCCATAATTTTTATAATCTTTTTTCCACCATCTAATATATCTACAACAACCTTAGTTGACCCTGCATCTATACAGTTTTCTATCAACTCTTTTACAACAGAAGAGGGTCTTTCAACAACTTCTCCTGCTGCTATTTTATTTATGGTTAAATCATCTAATATATTAATTCTATTCATTCATACACACCTCCCACCTACGTAGCATTTCGTTCAGTAGGGTATTAATATAATATTATTTTAAACTTTTAGCTTTACTTTGAAGACTATAAAGTGCATTAATAGCATCAATAGGTGTCATATTTAATATATCTAAATTAAGTATTTCATCATTTAAGCTACTAGATTCTATATTATCAAAAGAAAGCTGAGTAAGTGCTGTTTCGTCTTCTATAATTTTATTATTTAATTCTTCTTTTAATTTTTTATATTCTTTATTTAATTTATCTAAATCTTTCTTAGTTTTTTCGCTATATTTAATTAAAAGTTGGTAATCAGATTTTAATGATTCATTTTCAAATTTTTCTTTAGTAGCCTTAACTAATTGTTCTTCTAAAGCTATTTTATCTTGTGATACTCTTTCTAGTTCTACTTCTAGATTTTTTATCTTTTCTTCACTTTCATTATCAGTTATTGTACTAAATACTTGTAAATTCTCTTCATTTACATATTTATTATCATTTATAGAGACACTATTATATACATGATTTTTTTCCAAATCCTTAAGTATTTCTTTCGATCTATTTATAACTTCATTTGGTAATTTTGCAAGTTGAGCTACATATATTCCATAACTTTTATCTGCTCCTTGAGGTATTATTTTTCTTAAGAATATTATACCTTCATTGTCTTCTTTAACAGCTATCGAATAATTTTTTACATCTTCAAATTCATTTTCTAAATCAGTTAATTCATGATAATGTGTTGCAAATAATGTTTTACATTTTATATTTTTTTGTATATATTCAACTATTGACCAAGCTAAGCTTATTCCATCATAAGTACTAGTTCCACGTCCAATCTCATCAAGTATAACCAAACTCTTATCTGTGGCATTTTTAAGTATTAATGATACTTCACTCATTTCAACCATAAATGTAGATTGACCTTGACTTAAATCATCACTAGCTCCAACCCTTGTAAATATCCTATCAAGTATTGGAATATCTGCCTTTTCTGCTGGTACAAATGAGCCAATATGAGCCATCAAAGAAATTATTGCAGTTTGTCTCATATAAGTAGACTTACCTGCCATATTAGGTCCTGTTATTATATTTATTATATTCTCACCAGTATTTAAATAAGTATCATTGGCTACGAAATTTTCTTCTCCAACAATACGTTCAACTACTGGATGACGCCCATTTACTATATCTAATTTATTATCTTCATTTATATTAGGCTTTACATAATTATTTATATATGCAACAGTTGCAAGAGATACAAAAACATCTATATTCGCTATTATTTTAGCAACAGATTGTATTCTATCAATATTTGAATATATTTCATTTCTTATATTTACAAATATCTCATATTCAAGTGATTTTATTTTATCTTGTGCATTAAGTATCTTATCTTCTATTTCTTTAAGTTCTGGTGTTATAAATCTTTCTGCATTACTTAGAGTTTGTTTTCTTATATAACTATTATCAAGTTCTACATTAGCTAGTCCAACTTTAGTTATCTCTATATAATATCCAAATACTTTGTTAAATCCTACTTTTAAAGATTTAATTCCTGTTTTTTCTTTTTCACGGTTTTCTATCTCTTTTATTAAAAATGCTCCATTTTGAGATATATCTCTAAGCTCTTTTAATTCATCATTAAAGTCTGACTTTATTATATTTCCATCTTTAATAGTAAGTGATGGTTCTTCAAGTATAGCTTCTTCTATTAAATTATATATATCATCTAAATTATCTAAATTTTTTATATATTTTTTAAGTATTTCTGCATTTGATGAATTTATAATGTTTTTAAGAATTGGTAGTTTCTCAATAGAATTTCTTAAATGTATCATTTCTTTTGGAGTTACTTTATCAAAAGCAATTTTTCCACATATTCTTTCTATATCATAAACATTTTTTAATATATCAATTAAGTCTTCTCTTAACATAAAGTCATCTTTTAATTCTTCTATTACATTTAATCTTTCATCTATTTTAGACTTCTTTACAAGAGGCTCTTCTACATATTTTCTCATAAGTCTTCCACCCATTGCAGTAGAAGTTTTATCCAGTACATGAAGTAGTGAACCTTTCTTTTTATTTCCTCTTATAGTTTGAGTAAGTTCTAAATTATTTCTTGTAAACATATCTAGCACCATATATTCACTAGAATTGTAAACATTTATAGCATTTATATTAGAAGTTACTTGCTTTTGAGTACTATATATATAGTTTAAAAGTACTGATAAACTTAATCTTATAAGATTTTTATCATCAAATTTTACTCTACTTAAATATTCATCACTAAAATATTTACTTAATATATTTGAATCTAAATAACTTTCACTAAAATTTTCATTTACATAGATGTTACTTAAAGTTATTATATTTTGTAAACTTGGTATAAAGCTTAAGTCATTTATTATTATTTCTGTCGGATGTATTTTTGCAATTTCTTCAACTACTTTATCACTAGTTAAACTTGTTGCATTTACCTCTCCTGTACTTATATCTACATAAGTAAGACCTATATTTTCATTTTCTTTATATAAAGATAATAAGTAATTATTTTTCTTATTTTCAAGTAAGCTACCTTCAAGTACTGTACCTGGTGTTACAACTTGTATTACATCTCTTTTTACTATTCCTTTTACAGATGCAGGGTCTTCTAGTTGCTCACCTATTGCAACCTTATATCCAGCTTCTACTAATTTTGATATATATGAATTGGCACTATGAAAAGGTACTCCACACATAGGAGCTCTTTCTTCTAGTCCACAAGATTTTCCTGTTAGAGCTATTTCAAGTGTCTTTGAAGCAACTATTGCATCTTCAAAGAACATTTCATAGAAATCTCCTAGTCTAAAGAATAATATACAGTCAGGATACTTGTCTTTGACTTCAAAATATTGCTTCATCATAGGAGTTAATTTGTTTCTATCTACATTCATAACTCAACCTCCTTATTGTTAATGTTGCTTTCTTATTTTATAAATAAATATTATATCATAATTAAAAATTATTATTAAGAGTGTTATAAAATATTGATAATTCATAATAGTATACCATTTTTTAACTTGGTTAAAATATACATAAATAACTTTATAGGAGAATGTATATGGATATTTTTATAGCAATTATATTTTTTATTATTGGATTAATTATTTTATCTAATATATTTAAAAAGTTTTTTATATTTGTATTGTTTTCTATTTTAACTTTATTTTTATATATTAATATTGAACTTTCATTTTTAGTTAGTATTATTTTATCTATTATAATATTTAAATGTCTAAAAGATACTTTATTTAACTTAAAAGTTACATTTAGATATTTATTTAGGTCTAAGTATAAATTTAGAGAAAGATCCCTTGGAAAACTCGTTAGTGTTTTATTTGAAATTAATTTTACGATTTTTATATGCTTATCTTATATATTTTTAGCTTCATATGTTCCATATCTTTTTTACATTGAATTTAAATTTATAGCTATCAGTTTTGTAATTATATCTTTTATTCAAATATTAAAACAATTTATATTAAAAAGAACTTATTCTTATTATCCAAATAGATTTATAAATTAATTAAAAAATAGAGGAATAAATTATTCCTCTACTTATATATTAAAATTTATATATTAATTAGGTAATACTTTTATACACTTATTAAAGTTATCTAATATACTTAAAATATCATTTATACTAAGACTATTTATATATATTTCCTTAGGCACTATATCTACTTTATCACCTGCCCATATGGAACAAATGTATATGCTACCTTTTAAGTTTATCTCCCTTATATAGTTTAATATTTGCTCAGCTCTCTTTTTATCATTGCTACACATAACATTATAAATATATTTTTTATACTTACAACAAGTTAACTCATCTTCCCATCCATAATCTCTATATATATGAATGTTATTTATGTCATCTTCATTTTCATAATATAATATCTCTAAATCAGTATCAATTTCTTCCCATGTACACCAATTTGGTGGTCTTATTCCTTTTGACTTAGCTTCAAGTGCTGTAATCGTCTTACTATTGGTCATATCTACTTCCTGTAATTCAAAGTTTGATGTTATAAAAATATATTTACTCATATTATCCTCCCTATATTTATTGGCATTAACCAACTTTATCTTCTATATACAATAATTTGTCACTTGTTAATTTTATCCCTATAGCTCCTATAGGTGCTGTTATTAAAACACTAAGTATTGCAATAGCTTGCATTACTTCTCCTCCCACAACTCCCATTTGCAGTGGTATAGATGCCTTTGCCGATTGAACTGTTGCCTTTGGAAGATATGCAATTATACAAAACAACCTTTCTTTTAAGTTTAAATTAGTACCAATAAGTGCTATTAAGACACCTATTGAACGAATTAGTAAGGAACATAATAATATTACAGTACCTATAATTAAATATCTGCCTACTAAGTTTGGATTAATTGACATACCTACAAAAGTGAATAGATATAATTTTCCATACTTCCATATATTATTCATATTATCTAGTATTACTTTTGAACTTTCCTTGATATAATTTCTTATAAAAAATCCATAAATCATTATAGATAATAAAGAATTAAATATTTCTATATGTAAATTTTTTTCTATAAATCTCATTGCTAAACAAATTATAAGTGTAATTATAACTTTTAAATAACTACTTTCTATAATTTGAATAATATTTTTACTTAATTTAAATACTATAAATCCAACTAAAATACTTAATAATATAGTAAGTAGAATTAGTATAATTTGACTATATATTGATACACTTTCTCCATTTACACCTTGCATATATATACTTAAAAATGTTGTAAATAAAGTTATCGCTATAGTATCGTCACAACTTGCACCTACTAATAACATCTGAGGTATAGCCTTATCTTGACCTACTTTTCTATTTATTAAAGATACCATAGATGGTATTAATACAGCTGGACTTACAGCTGCTATTATAAATCCTAAAATAGCACCTTGAACAAAATTAAAATCTAAAAATATCATAGATAAAAATGCTATTGAAAAACCTTCTAGTGTTGCTGGAACTATGCTAAGTAAAACTGCTGGTCTTCCTATTTGTTTTATTTGAGATATATTTATCCCAAGCCCACCTATAAATAAAATTATAACAAGTGCTATATCCTTTAAAGTTGGGGCAACATTAAGTGTATCATCTGGAACTAAATTTAAAAATGATGGACCTATTATCATCCCTATAATCATCACACCAATTAATGATGGTAATTTAAAATATTGTGCAACTTTTCCACTATAATTTGCTATAAATCCAATAATAATTAAACTAAAAATTAAAATCATACTTATCCCCTTCTTTTTGTAAAAAAATAGACTCCTACCCTCAAATTTGAGAGTAGGAGTCATTAGCTTTTCGCATTTAAGGGTGAACTCCATCACCTATACATTTATATTTTACATGATATCATATTCTATAATATTTGTAAAGATAAATTATCATATTAAGTGCAACACATAAAAATATATAAAAAAATAGTTC
>CALESE010000019.1 GCA_937907205.1 uncultured Romboutsia sp.
AAGAATCTATTTACGAACTTTTTTAAGTTCGACTACTATACAGGCTTTTCTTTTATTAGTTATTCACACCATTTGTTTCTTGTAATTGAAAAAAACATGTTTTAATGGATGTATCATGTGTTAAGCTCACAATTATACTTATTAAATTTGTTTTTGGCAAATAAAAAAATATTAGCAAATCGCTAATATTTTTCGTGGATTTCAATGGTGGAGACGAATCGCAAGGATAATACCCACGATTTTTCATTATACTTTTTTGTAATTTTTATGAAAATAAAGAAACTAGATAGTCCAACTTCTTTATTTATATAACACATCAAATTCATACTTTTTTATCAAGTTATAAAATGTAGTTCTTTTTACACCTAATAGTTGCATTGCTATCTTAGCAGTTATGTCTTTACCTCTCCTCCTATTATATATATCTTCCCAATTAGTAGGTCTAGCAATCCTAAGTATTCCCATATGAACCCCTTCCTTTTTTAATTGCTCTAGTCCTTATTTTTGCATTTTTTCTCTTAGTTCTAATTCTTGTTGGCTAAGCATAGCGTATAATTCTATTACAATATTATTTATTGCTTCAAGCATTATATTATCTTATCTATCAACCATTGTTGTAGGTAGATTTAGTGCCTTTAATATTATATATTCTTTTTTGAAGTCTTGTAACTCATAAAGTATCTGTTTTTTATTTCTGACAACCTATCGAATCCATGCACTATAATAGTATCACCTTCCCCTGCTACTTGTTTTAGTAGTTTATACTGTTGTCTATCAAAATTTTTACCACTTGCTTTATCTATGAATATAAGCTTTTATCAATGCCATATTCTTTTAAAGATTCTAATTGCCTATCCACACTCTGGTCACTGGTGCTCACTCTACAATATCCAAATATTTTTCCAATAGTTCCTCCCTTATTTGCAAACCTTTATCTTTATAAACATATTATTTTTTATATTCATCTTGACATCTATACATATATTATTTTACACTTTATATATGACGTCACATCATATTTTTTTAATCATAAAACCATCTTAAAAACTAAATTTATTTTTTTTGATGATTAATCTTGACTTTTATATATGTCTTGCTCTATAATTTACTTAACGACGTCACATCAGTATAAAACAAGATTTTATTTAACTAACATTAAGGCTTGATTATTTACATTTAAAGTTACTAATTTATATTTCAAGCTAGTTTATCTAAAATGAATAGTTTAAGGGGTGAAAATTTAATGTCTAATTATAAAAAAGAAATATGCAAAAATAAATGAACTAAATTTACTTCAAGATAAAATATTAGAAGATCATATTCTAAATAATATTTTATCTAACGGTAAAATGTATGAAATTTATGTGAGTGCTATTTTACAGTCTAGCCAACACAGTGCATCATATTAATTGAAGGAGGTCTACCTTGAAAAAAGTAACATTAAGACTTGATGATGATTTACATTCAGAATTATCTGACCATGTTTCAAGTATAGATAGTAGTATAAATAATTATCTTATAGGTCTTATAGAATCAGACCTATCCAAAATAAAAAATTTAAGAGGTGGAAATTTAATGAATAACTATTTACAAAATAAGGCTATAAAAGAAAAAATAGATGAGCTAAAAGCAATACAAGATAGAATATTTGAAGATTATGGTGTAAATGATGTTTTATCTAATAGTAAGATATATGAAGTTTCTACTGCAAACCCACTAGGTCACATATTAATCCCTGGACATAGTGGCTCTAGGGATGCTAGAGATGAAGATGGTAATGAATTTGAATATAAACACTTTAAAGAGTCAAGTTCTAATCATAGCTGGACATTTAATGATTTCTCTGATACGAACATAGCTAAGTTGCGTGATGCTAAAAGTGTTATATTTGCTCATATAAATGATGTAGATTATCCTTATCCAGGAAAATTCGACTGGTATTATGAAGTTCCTGGTCATATGATGTCTGATTATCTTCTTAAGCATACAAAGGCTATAAAAAACTCTCGAAAAATGATAAATGTCAGCCCTAAACAAATAGAAACAAGACTTGGTTTAAATAAAATATTTGTTCCATCTAATTCTGGTATATATGATAGATATTTAGATGATATATATTTAGCTACTAGTCAACTTGAAGAACTGACAGGTGTAAAAAACTTATTAACAAGTAATAAATTTTGGGAGTTAATAGTTTCATTAGAGTTAGACCATACTGTAAACCCTGAGCAAGGTGGAAGAGAAGGAGCTCATGATGCATATGATGCTGAAGGCAATCCTTATGAATATAAAGTTTCTAAAACAACTTCTTGGAATTTCCAAGATATATCTGAAAACGTTTTAAATAAATACTATAACGATAAAGCAATAATATTAGCAGTAGTTGATAAACAAGAAATAGAAGTAAGAGAGATACACTCTGCTGACCCTAAATATGTAGTTCCATTCCTTCGTAAGAAACTACAAGATAAAATAGATAGATATGTAGCAAAAGGCACTTCTATAAGAAGACTTCAAGTTTCATTATCTAAAAGTGACTTAGCTTTTATAAAAGCAGAAAGGTTATATTAACAATAATGGTGTACATAATTATAAAATATTATGTACACCTCTAAATTATAATATTAATTAATGGGGGTAAATTATGAATAATAATATGATTTTAAAATTTGATAAGTTAAAAGAAGTAGAAAGTCAAAATAAGGGTAATTTTATTGAGGTAGAAACAACAACTTCAATTATAGCTAATTCTATTACAGTACATAAGAACTGTTCTTCATCAATTATGCATAAAAGTATATTTGAAGATACAAAAGAATTTAATTCAATAATAACTAATATAAGTAATGAAATAAAAGCAGTAATAAGTGCACTAGATAATCTAAATATACATAGTACTATATTAATAGAAATAAACGATATTTGCCTAGATGCTGATGTAGATCCAAGTGATATATCTGATTTTTATGATGATGACTTGCTATAAACACTAATATAGTAATAAAGCATCTACAATTATTTTAGATGCTTTATCATTAGAGATTGTAAATTTTTTTCTGTAAATAAATTTTCTATGATAATTTTGTTAAGGTGTAGATATAGTAATAATTATCTATGCCTTAATTAAATATAAAATCGATTTAATTACATGTCAAATAAACCTCATGAAAAGATATTTTTTGAGCAGTTACTTATATATTTATTATAGCCTTCCTTCATACATTACAGACAATTTCCCATAAACTTTTCCCCAACTTTGAATGGGGAGAGTCCATTTTTTAATTTCTTCAAACATAGCTAAATATAAGGCTTTAAGTAATGATACATCATTTGGAAATATACTACGTTGGCGATTTAATCGGAGATAGATACTATCGAGACTTCCAATAGCATTTATTGTATATATAACTTTTCTAAGATCTGCTTAAAATTTAAAAATCGAATATATTGCATTCCAGTTAACAGACCAACTTTTCATACCATATGAATAATAACTTTGCCATTTTTCTGTGATTTAATATTATAATAGAAAGCTGATAAATTTTGTATTTAAAAACTTTTTTCATACACTCAGCATCTATATTTTTTTATAGATGCTTTTTATTAATTATATAGTCCATACTCCTCTATCTTTATCCCAATTAAATCTTTGCTCAAATATACTTGTTAAATCTTTATATTTTTTAGAAACTTCTTTTAGTTTTCCATTTAATATTATATACTCTAATACTCCGTTATCATATAACTCTGGAGTTGATGCATATCCTTTTATTTCTATAATATCTTGTGCAATATTATTTATCTTATCTTCTATATTCTCTATTTTATTTATATCATAATTTATATTTAAATCTTTCTTAAAGAAAATTATGCAATCCCCATTTAATGATTTCTTAGGGCTAAGTATATTTTTAAGAGTATTTTTATTCTTACTTATATGCACTTGTCCCATATATTTCAAATTATTATTAGTCATTATATCTATTATATTATCCCATACATCTAAGTTACTATCATGAAAATACATACACATATATTTGTCTATCTTTAATGCTCTAGATATATTTCTAAATGCTGAATTCATCATATCAAAATATAATTCTTTTCCTTTATCCCTAGTTGGAGCACTTGATATAACTATTTCATCTTCTAATTCAAAATTCAAGTCAATAAATGGTTTATACAGCTGCATATACTCTGAATATATAACTTGTCCCATATATGGTGGATCTGTTATTACCAAGTCCACAGATTCATTAGGTATAACATCATCTTTTATATTTTGAATACCTTCTTTTATCAGTATAAATTTACCAGTATCTAAGTTTTGGATTAAGTTTACTTTTTCTCTATCTTCATATAAATATTTAGATGCTAGATTTAATGCTTTAATAGTTTTCTTACTATTCTTTATGAATAATTCTGCTACATTTTTTTCAACGCAATCTTTTTTGGGGATCCATAAAGGCCACTGAGAATTAGAATGTGTGTCTGTAATCTTACTTAAATGTAAAATAGATAATAAAATATACTTCATAGGCTCATAAGATTCCGTATCTCTATATTCATCTATATATCCTAATATTTTATCTAATACTATTAAATTTCTATTTGTAAAAATAGTTCTTACTGTATCACCTTCACCAACTGCAAGTCTAGAGTTCGCTATAAATTTAAAAATATCTATATTATTTAATTCTTCATCAACAAAGAATTTAGACATTTCGGTTTCATTTAGTTCACCCTTAAAGGTATTCTTACATACCTTACATTTATAATGTATAGACTTTAACTCACACTGTGCATTCCTATCTACCTTATCGAATATAGTCTTTGATATAATAACTATTTCCCCACATTCACTACATTTTGTTGAATAATAAGTTGATAATTTGCTTACTTTATTATTTAGTTCTCTAATGTCTTTCTCTATTTTAGATACATTATACTTTTCTAATAATGTTTTTACTATAAATATAGGTACGTCATTTATATCACAACCAATAGCATTTCTTCTATATTCTTTTTTTAAAGCCTCTATAACAGTAACTCCAGAACCCATAAATGGATCAAAGATTATATCACCTTCTTCACTTAAAGATTCAATAATTGCATCACATATATTAAATGGTTTTTGTGACCAATATAAGTTAGAAGAGTATATATCATTTTTATTAGTCGCTTCTATATTAGCTATTATCTCTTTTAAATTATTAATATTATTCATATTTACTCCTTATCGTGTATACCCATTATTAAATATTCAAGTACATTCTTTTTATCACTATTTCTGTTATTAGCATGACTGTATTCTTCGTGTACTACCTTAACATTATCACCAAAATGTTTTTTAGCTACATTTATTAAATCGTCAATACTAGCAGTATATCTATTAGTTGCTTGTTTTTGTGTATCTATTGGATAAGCATAACTTAATGCTACATTTATTTTATTTTCCTTACAAAATCTAAATAAGAAATCAATCTCATTCAATGCATGTTTTCTTTGACTAAGAGGTGATTGATATCTACCTTCCCTATATATTCCTTTTGATATAGCTCCTCTACTTAACGATATTTCTGGATAATCATATAATACAACTGTATTAAGAATATGATAATATCTTGAGTATTGCATATCTGTATATGGAGGATCTATATATATAAAACCTACTTCATTTTTTATACTTTCTTCTGTCTCTAATAGTGTTCTAAAGTCTTTGTTATAGCACTTATTATTATTCTGTGATAATACAAAATCATCATTATTAAATTCATTTAGTTTATCTATAAATATATCATATATACTTCTTGCTTTTAACCTTAACATTCTTTTCTTACTAGTTTCCATATTTAATGGTTGTGCCATATGACCATCTTTAGCAAAAACACACTCTTTCATTGCGAAAAATAAACTTGTAAAAAGAATACTCTTTGTTGTTTTACATTCTATAAACTCAATAGCATATCTAATAGAATCTATATCCATAGATTGTTTTATCCCAAAGTAACTACTTGAATAATACAATGTGAATAATACAT
>CALESE010000020.1 GCA_937907205.1 uncultured Romboutsia sp.
CAAGAGCCTTGAAGAATCTATTTACGAACTTTTTTAAGTTCGACTACTATATTAACAACTCTAGATGAACTTGATTTAATAAATAAATCTATAAAAAATAAAGAATATATAAAAGATAAAAACAATTACTTTTATATTTATGAAAAAATAACTATAAATGCTTTTATGAACTTTTTAGCACTTAAAGATTTTGAGTCTATTGAAAAAATTAAAATTGAAAAATTATCACAAGGTATATTGAGTCAAATACAAACACTATCTCTTATATCTATGTAAAAAAGCTCTGCAAATTTGCAGAGCTTTTTATTTATTATTTTTTCTTAAATAATTTTTCAATCTTTTTTCCAAAAGAATTTTGCCTCTCATGAACTTCTTCTCCACATTCTTTAGCAAATTCTCTTAATATATCTTTTTGAGCTTCGTTTAATTTCTTAGGAACATCAACTACAACTTTTACGTATTGATCTCCTCTAGAATTACCTCTAAGTCTTGGTATACCTTTTTCTCTTAATCTAAATACTGTTCCTGTTTGAGTTCCTTCTGGTACCTTATATTTAACTTTACCATCTAAAGTAGGAACTTCTATTTCATCACCTAATGCTGCTTGAACAAAGGTTATAGGCATTTCAAAGTGAATATCATTTCCTTCTCTTGTGAATAATGGATGAGGTGCTACATTAACTATTAAGTAAAGATCTCCTCTTGGTCCACCTTTACTTCCTATTTCACCTTGACCAGAAAGTTTTATCATTTGTCCATCATCTATACCTGCTGGTATATCAACTTCTATAGTTTTAACTTTTCTAGTACTTCCTTTTCCTGAACATTTAGGACATGGTGATTCTACAACTTCTCCTTCTCCTTCACATGTAGAACATGTTCTTGAGCTTGCTATATTACCAAATGGAGTTCTTTGTACTGTTCTAACTTCTCCAGCCCCGTTACATGTTGGACAAGTCTTTTTAGAAGTTCCAGGTTTAGCTCCACTTCCATTACATTCACTACATTCTTCACTTCTATTTACTTTTATAGAAGTCTTTTTACCAAAAGCAGCTTCTTCAAAAGTTATATTTATACTATGTCTAATATCTGATCCACGTTCTGGCCCTCTTCTTCTAGTTCTTGAACCTCCGAATCCTCCTCCAAAGATATCTCCAAACATATCACCAAATATATCTTCAAATCCGCCGAATCCTTGACCTCCAAAACCTTGGCCACCAAATCCACCTTGACCATTTACACCTTCATGTCCAAATTGGTCATAAGTTCTTCTTTTATCATCATCTGATAGTACTTCATATGCTTCATTTATTTCTTTGAACTTTTCTTCTGCTTCTTTATTATCAGGATTTCTATCTGGGTGATACTTCATAGCTAACTTTCTGTATGCTTTTTTAAGAGCTTGAGCATCAGCATTTTTATCTACCCCAAGGACCTCATAATAATCTCTTTTAGTACTCAATTTTGCCACCACCTTCATATTACAAAACAATAGCTTGTAGAATATCAAAACTACAAGCTATTATCTTTATTTAAACTATTCTGCTTTAGAAAAGATACTCTTTTCTTTATTATATATTAATTATATACAAATATATTTATTTGTGTAAATTATTTTTCATCATTAACTTCTGTAAAATCTGCATCAACTACATTATCATCATTAGCTTCACCTTGAGGTTGGTCTTGAGCAGATGCTTGTTCTGCTTGTGCTTGTTGATACATTTGTTCAGAAATTTTATGGAATTTGTTCATTACTTCATCCATAGCTTTTCTTATTTCTTCACCTGTAGATTCTTCTTTATCTTTAACAGCCTTTAATTCAGCTATAGCAGCTTCTATTTGAGACTTATCATCAGCACTTACTTTATCTCCAAGTTCATTTAAAGTTTTTTCTGTTTGATATATTGTAGAATCAGCTTGGTTTAATGCTTCTATTTTATCTTTCTTTTGCTTATCAGCTTCAGCATTCATTTCAGCTTCTTTTACTTTTCTTTCTATTTCTTCTTCAGAAAGGTTTGTTCCTGAAGTTATAGTTACTTTTTGTTCTTTTCCTGTTCCTAAATCTTTAGCAGTAACATGAACTATACCATTAGCATCTATATCAAAAGTAACTTCTATTTGAGGTATTCCTCTTGGTGCTGGTGGTATATCTGTTAATTGGAATCTACCTAAAGTAGTATTGTCATAAGACATACTTCTTTCACCTTGAAGTACATGTATATCAACAGCAGTTTGGTTATCTGCAGCAGTTGAGAATACTTGAGACTTCTTAGTTGGTATTGTTGTATTTCTTTCTATTATCTTAGTCATTACATTACCCATAGTTTCTATACCTAAAGATAATGGAGTAACATCAAGAAGTAATAAATCATTAACTTCTCCAGTTAAAACACCCGCTTGTATAGCAGCACCAACTGCAACACATTCATCTGGGTTTATTCCTTTATGAGCTTCTTTTCCTATAAACTTCTTAACAGCTTCTTGAACTGCTGGTATTCTTGTTGAACCACCAACTAATAATACATCATCTATATCAGATGTAGAAAGTCCTGCATCTTGTAATGCTCTTCTTGTTGGTTCCATAGTTTTTTCTACTAAGTTAGCTGTTAACTCATCAAACTTAGCTCTTGTTATATCCATAGTTAAGTGTTTTGGACCTTCAGCAGTAGCTGTTATGAAAGGTAAGTTAACATTTGTACTCATTGTTGATGATAACTCTTTTTTAGCCTTTTCAGCAGCTTCTTTTAATCTTTGAAGAGCCATTTTATCGTTTCTTAAATCTACACCTTCAGCTTTTTTGAATTCTTCAGCTAAGTAATCTATTAATATTTGGTCAAAGTCATCTCCACCTAATCTGTTGTTACCAGCAGTAGCTAAAACTTCGAAAGTTCCATCTCCTATTTCTAATACAGATACGTCAAAAGTACCTCCACCTAAGTCAAATACTAATATTTTCTTTTCTTGATCTAACTTATCCATACCGTAAGCAAGGGCTGCTGCAGTTGGTTCGTTTATTATTCTCTTAACTTCAAGACCTGCTATTCTTCCTGCATCTTTAGTTGCTTGTCTTTGAGCATCTGTAAAGTATGCTGGAACTGTTATAACTGCTTCTGTTACAGTTTGACCTAAGTAACTTTCAGCGTCTGCTTTTAATTTTTGTAATATTATTGCAGATATATCTTGTGGTGTATAATCTTTTCCATCTATATTTACTTTATGATCTGTACCCATATGTGTTTTTATAGATATTATTGTCTTATCAGCATTTGTAACTGCTTGTCTTTTTGCAGGTTCTCCTACTATTCTATCACCATCTTTTGTAAATGCCACTACTGATGGTGTAGTTCTCATACCTTCTGCATTTGTTATAACTTGTGGTTCTCCACCTTCAAGTACTGCAACACAAGAGTTAGTTGTTCCTAAATCTATTCCTATTACTTTTCCCATGATTAATATCCTCCTTGATTTTTTATATATTAATATTAATTAATTTGATATTTAAAACTTCATTATATGAAGAATTATTGACTTAGTATTTTTAGCAAGAAACTTTAACCATACTTGCTCTTAACACCTTATTTTTTAATGTATATCCTTTTTGAAGTACATCTACTACTTTATTTGGCTCAACACCTTCTACACTTTCTTGCATTACTGCTAAGTGAAGATGTGGGTCAAAATCAGCATCTTTAGCATTAATTTCTTCTACTCCAAATTTAGTTAATGTATCTTTAAGTTGCTTATAAACTAAATCTATACCTTTGAACATATTGTTATCTTTATCTTCACATGCTTCTAATGCTCTTTCCATGTTATCTATAACTGGTATTAAATCATTTAATATCTTTTCATTAGCAAATATTCCTACAGTTTCCTTCTCTTGTTGAGTTCTTCTTCTATAGTTTGCATATTCAGCTTGAAGCCTTTGATATTGGTCATTTAAAGCGTCTATCTCTTCTTGTAATTTTTTTTCTTCTAATTCAGAATTTATCTCTAATACATTATCTTCTTCATTAGATTGTTCACACTTATTAGTCTCTTCATTTTCAAGAATTTCTTCTTGTATATCTTCAACTAAAGTGTCTTTTTCTTTTAACTCTTCTTGTTTTATATTATTTTCCAAGATACTACACCCCTTAGTTTATATTTAAATAAGTTTATTTTCTATTAAACAATAAACTCATATAATTAACAATTGCATATATTCTTGCATAATCCATTCTTGTAGGTCCTATAAAACTTATTCTACCTACTAAATCTTTATCTATGTTATATGTAGCTGTAACTACACTACATTCTTTAGCAATGTCACAATCATTATCACTACCAATTATTATATTAATATTATCCTTTTGTATTCCTTTTGATTTAACCATAGTAGTTATAGTCTCTTTTTGTTCTAACATATTTAAAAAAGACTTTGCTTTTATTACATCATTAAATTCAGGATAATTAAAAATATTAGTAGCTCCATTTAGTGAAACTGATAAATCATCTTCCACTATATTAAAGTTTAAAGCATTTATTAGATTTTCTACAAGAATTGAATATTCACTTATTTCATATTTTATAAATGCTATTAATTTATTATCTATTTCAGTTATACTTTTTCCTGAAAGTCTTTTTGTAAGATTGTCAGAAATTAAATTTAACTTAGACTGCTCTAAATAAGAATCATTAGATATATATGCATTTTTTATATCTCCTTTATCAGTAACTACTATTAATAATATTTTATTATCATTCATACTGACAAGTTGTATATGTTTTATGTTACTTTGATTAACTAAACTTTTTGTAACAGCCACTGTTGTATAATTAGTAAGTTGAGATAACAGTTTGGAAGTCTCATGAATTAAATCTTTTATATTAGATACATTTTTTCTAATACACTTTTCAATTATTATTTTTTCCTCGTCACTTAGTTCAGCATTTCCCATAAGAGAATTAACATATAATTTATAACCTTTTTCTGAAGGTACTCTACCTGCAGACGTATGAGGTTGGATAAGATATCCTAATTCTTCAAGGTCTGCCATTTCATTTCTTATAGTAGCAGCACTTACACCTAAATCATGCTTTTTAGATATAGTTCTTGAACCTACAGCTTCAGCTGTATCTATATAATCTTTAACTATAGCTTTGAGGATATTTAGTTTTCTTTCATTTAATTCCATATTATGCCTCCTCACTGTTAGCACTCAATAACTTCGAGTGCTAAAAAGATTATATATATTATATATCACTATTTTTTTTAATTGTCAATATATTTTAAATTAATTCATAAATTCAATAAAAACACTATTAGATATTTCTCTTCCATCTTGAGTTAATTTAATTCCAAATTCATCTTCAATTATAAGTTTGTTCTCTTTTAATCTTTTTAATACATCTTTAAATCTTAATTTAAAATCTAAATCAAATTCATCTTTAAATTCAATAAATTTAATTCCTTCATTCATTCTAAGCCCCATAAATATTTTCTCTTGAATTTTATCTTCTATTGTTAATTCATCAATAAAATCTATTGGCTTCTCATTATTTAATAATTTTTCATGATAATCATTCAAAGATTCTAAATTATTATATCTATAGTTATTTATATATCCTGAAGCACCAGGACCAAGCCCTATATAATGATTACATTTCCAATAAAGTATGTTATGGTTGCATTCAAATCCACTTTTCGAATAGTTAGATATTTCATACTGGTTATATCCATTATCCTTTAAATAATTTATAGTGTAATTATACATTTTTATATCTGTATCTTCATCTATCATTTCAAATTCATTTTTCTCATACATATCATGTAATTTTGTACCTTCTTCTAATATAAGTGAGTATGCAGAAATATGTGACGGATTTAATTTTACTATTTTTTCTAAACTGTCTTTCCACTCATCAAAATTTTGGTTTGGTAAAGCATACATTAAATCTATATTTATATTTTTAAATCCAATATCTAAAGCTTCTTTATAATTTTTTACAAATTCTTCATAAGTATGTATTCTACCTATATATCTTAAATGGCTTTCTTGTGTAGCTTGAAGACCTATACTAAGTCTATTTATACCTAAATCTTTCATTGTAATTAACTTTTCTTTACTTAAAGTCCCTGGATTACATTCTATAGTTATTTCAGCATCTTTTTTTATATTGAAATTAGATTTTATATAAAAAAAGATCTCTTTTATTTCTTCACTTTCTAGTATACTTGGTGTTCCTCCACCTAAAAATATAGACGTTATTTCTTTTTCTCTAAATTCATCTTTATATAATATCATCTCTTTTTTTAAATCTTTTATGTATCTATCTTTTAATTCTTTATTTAATTTAAATGAATTAAAATCACAATAATTACATTTACTAACACAAAATGGTATGTGTACATATAAACCTAACATTTTTATTTCCTCTTTTCACATTTATATAAATTAAATTATACATTTTTCTAATGTATCAATCTATTATTTTCTATTATTTGTTATATTTTTGTAATTACCTAAGTTTAGGTTGTTTAAACTTTATATAATAAAAGCCTCTACAATATGTAGAGACTTTTATCTATTAACTATTATTTTTGCTCATATATGAATATATAGGAAGTCCGATTAACGTTATTATAATACCACCTAAGGCTATCATTGTAGCTGTTAGTAATTGATTTAATATAACAAATATACCACCTGCTATAGCTATAAGTGGAATAATTGGATATAATGGCACTTTATAAGGTCTAGGTAATTTGGGATCATCCTTTCTTAATTTCATAACGCCTATAAATGTTAGAACATAAAATACCCAAACTGTAAATATAGTTAAATCTGTTAATAAGTTAAATTGACCTGATAATGCATATATACAAGCAAGAATAGCTACTAACCATATTGAGTTGTAAGGAGAACCGCCACTATTAACCTTTGAGAATATTTCCTTCCCTGGAAGTGTTCCATTTTTAGCTAATGTATAAGGAATTCTTGGACCTGTAAGCAAATAACCATTTAAAGTACCAAATACTGATATAAGTATCCCTACAGTTATTATCTTTCCACCTATTGGCCCAAATAATTTAGTGGCCACTAATGCTGCTGGTGCTGTTACTGTTGATAATTCACTAGCCGGTGCAACCCATAGATATGCTACATTTATCACAACATATACTGCCATAACAATAGACAATCCACCTACTATTGCAGTTGGTAAATCTCTTCCAGGATTTTTCATCTCTCCAGCTATTGCTCCTACATTTATCCATCCATCATAAGCAAATAATGCTGCTATTAAAACATGTCCTAATGCTTCTGATAAATTAACTTCATCTGAAACTAATGGTGTTAATATAGGATTACCCGTTCCTTTTATAAATCCAAATATGATTATTAGTATTAATGGAAGTAATTTTCCTATAGTAGCTACGGTTTGAATTTGACCTCCTAATGAAGAACCTATGGTATTAAAAAAAGCTAATAAAAGTATAGCTCCTATAGCTATTGGCAATACAATTGACATATTATTGGAAGTAAAACCAAATAATTCAGATACTTGTTGTGCAAATATTACAGCTAGTGCTGCTGCTGTTCCAGGAAAAAATAATACAGTTTGCATCCAACCAGTTAAAAAACCTAATTTTGCACCATATATTTCTTCAATATATACCATCATACCTCCAGTTTTTGGTATTGCAGCTGAAACTTCTGCCGCTGTTAGACCTGCTGTTATAGTTATAATACCTGCAATTATCCAAACAAGCATACCTAAACCTGGAGCACCATGAGTAGTAGAATATATTGATTGAGGCTTAAAAAATACTCCTGAACCTATAACTAAACCTACAACAGTAGAAAGAGCTGCTGAAAAACCTAAGGTTTTTTTTAATCCATTATCCATAAACTTCCTCCTTACTACTTTAGTAAAAGTATTAAATAATTTCTGAAATTATTGTTCCCAAATTTTATATAAATATTTAAATAGCGTTTTTAATAAATAAAAAATACCAAGAAAAATTCTTGGTATTTTAGTTTATATAAATTTATTATTCATCTAATTTTAATACTGACATAAATGCCTTTTGAGGAACTTCAACTGATCCTACTTGTCTCATACGTTTTTTACCTTCTTTTTGTTTTTCAAGAAGTTTCTTCTTACGAGATATATCTCCACCGTAACACTTAGCTAATACATCTTTTCTAAGAGCACTTATAGTTTCTCTTGCAACGACCTTGTTTCCAACAGCTGCTTGTATTGGAACTGGGAATTGATGTCTTGGTATTTCATTTTTTAACTTTTCACACATAGATTTACCTCTTGGGTAAGCTCTTGTTTCATGAACTATAAAGCTTAATGCATCTACTTGTTCTTTATTTATTAATATATCAAGTTTAACAAGTTTAGAAGGAACATATCCCTTTATCTCGTAATCTAATGATCCATATCCTCTAGTTCTAGATTTTAATGCATCAAAGAAATCGTAAACAACTTCATTTAATGGTAAATCATAGTGAAGCATAACTCTTTTTTCATCTATATATTCCATATTTATCATTGTTCCACGTCTTTCTTGGCAAAGCTCCATAACTATACCTACATAGTCTTTAGGTACTATTATATCACCTTTAACTATTGGCTCTTCTATCATTTTTATTTCAGAAACCTCAGGAAGATTAGCTGGATTTTGTATCATTAAAACCTCTTCATCAGTTTTTGTTACCCTATATATAACAGACGGCGCCGTTGTTATAATATCAAGATTGAATTCTCTTTCTAATCTTTCTTGTATTATCTCCATATGAAGTAATCCTAAGAATCCGCATCTAAATCCAAATCCTAATGCAGCTGATGTTTCTGCTTCAAATTCAAGCGCAGCATCATTAACTTGAAGTTTTTCAAGTGCATCTCTTACATTTTCATATTTCTCTCCCTCACCTGGGTATATACCACAGTAAACCATTGGAGTAGCTTTTTTATATCCTGGCAGTGGTTCATTTGTAGGATTATTAGCATCAGTTATAGTATCCCCTACTTGACAACTTCTTATATCTTTTATACTTGCAGCAATATAACCAACATCTCCAGCACTTAATTCATCAAGTTCTGTTTGACCTGGTGCCATAACACCAACTTCAGTTACTTCAAACTTCTTATTAGTGTTCATCATTTTTATTGTCATACCTTTTTTAACTGTTCCTTCATATATCCTAACATAAGCTACAACGCCCTTGTATGCATCATAGTAAGAGTCAAATATTAAGGCTTTTAAAGGTGCTTCTTTATCTCCAGTTGGAGCAGGTACGTTATTTACTATATCTTCTAATACATCTTCTATATTTAATCCACTTTTAGCTGATATAAGTGGTGCTTCACTTGCATCAAGACCTATTATATCTTCTATCTCTGCTTTTATTTCATCTGGTCTTGCACTTGGAAGGTCTATTTTATTTATAACTGGTAATATTTCTAAATCTTGATCTAGAGCTAAATAAACATTAGCTAATGTTTGAGCCTCTACACCTTGAGCTGCATCTACAACTAATAATGCACCTTCACATGCTGCTAAACTTCTTGATACTTCATAGTTAAAGTCAACATGTCCTGGAGTATCTATTAAATTTAAATAGTACTCATTTCCATCCTTAGCATTATATTTTAATCTTACATTTTGTAACTTTATAGTGATTCCTCTTTCTCTTTCAAGGTCCATATTGTCTAATAATTGAGCTTTCATGTCTCTGTCACTAACAAGTCCAGTTTTTTGAATTAATCTATCTGCTAAGGTAGACTTACCGTGATCTATATGTGCTATTATACTAAAATTTCTAGTTCTACTTTGTTTATTGTCCACCTTGTGTCCTCCTTTTTATTATTATCATAATTTTTATTTTATAATATATCCTCTTTTATGTAAATAACTGTTGAATAAAAATAAGACTTATATAGAAATAAGTCTTATTTTTATTATTTAATTTAATGTTTTAACTATATTATCTTTGATTTCTTTCAAAGGTATACTACTAAATACTTCTTTTATATTATTATTTAATCTATTTACTATAGTTTCTATATCGTAAGTTTCTTCTCCTAACATTTTCTTTGCGTTATTATCTATAATAATTATACAAAGCATTAAATTTAAAACCATACAAAACATAAATACTATTTTACTTATTACTTTAAACTTTCTTTTTTTATGTTTTTTTTGCATAGTTTTTTCTAATCTACTCATTTTACTCTCCTATTACGCTTTTAAGATAAATTATTTTTTATTTTTAAAGTATTCATCTAATATTTCAGCTACATACTTAGCACTAGCTTTTGCTTCATCAGAAGTTGTACCATTACTTCCTACTTCAATAAGCATATGATTTTTTGCAACAAACTGATTAAATCTTCCTGCAGGTTTTACTGTTACATCACCTACTAAATTAGGATATTTTTTTTGCGCAAAAGCTGTTATATCATCTGCTAAAGCTTTTACTTGTTCATAGTTTGGATTTCTTTTACCTACAACAAAGAAAAATTTAGCTACTTTTTCACCATCTATGGTAGTAGTCATTCTTTCATGTTCTTTATTAAGAGCTTCTGGAATAACTTTATTTGTATTAGTGTCAATTAGAGTTCTTCCATCTCTATGTAAATCTACTGCTATATCTATAGTTTTATATTTATTAATCATACTTTGAATAGTTTCTAAACTTTTTTGGTATGATTTATTAAATTCAGGATAGTCATTGTATGTTGTATTATGTACAACTCCCCATCCTCTTTTATCTAATTCTTCTGTAATTAAATTACCTACTGATAGTACAGATTTTTCTTTATTTGTCTTAGAATGATAATTTCCTTCTGATGAATCAGAATATGTCTCACCTGCATGAGAATGATATAATAGTATCCTTGGATTTTCTTTAGTCACCCTTACTTCATTTTGGTATTTTGATGGATTTAATGTTGAAATCTCATTTTTGTTTTTCTCTTTGTTGTTATCTATTTTAGGTATATTTTCTTCACCTATATGGACTTTTATAAAATCTTTTTCTTCTTTCTTTTCATCTGTGTTTTTATCTTTAGTATTTTTACTTTCTTGTTCTTTTTCTTCTTCTTTTATCTCTGGATAAGATGAATTAACTAACATTTTTAGAAAATCATCTTTTTCCATTGAATAAGCTGTCATTGGTAAAGTACAAAATAACACACAGGCAATCATTATTGACTTTATGCGTTTTTTTAACATTTTTCTCCTCCTTATTTTATAATCCTTCCTGGATGAAGAGATCTATTTAATCCTTCGCTTATTATTATTGATAAGTTTTCAATAGTGTCATCTATATCCTTAGGTGTAACAATTAAGTTTTTATCATATGGATCTAATGATTCTTTTATTAGATTATATTTTTCTTCTTCTTTAAGTTGCTTTAGCATAGAATAAAAATCTCCTACTCCATCTGATTGATTGATTAAATTATCTATTGCCATATCTAATACATCACTTGCTAGTGTAGCTGCATCAACTACTGTCGGAACACCTATTGCTATAACATCTACGCCTAAATACTCCTTATTTAAAGCTTTTCTTTTATTGCCTACTCCACCTCCAGGTGCTATACCTGCTGTTGAAATTTGTATTGTAGTATTTACCCTTTCCATTTTTCTAGATGCTAAAGCATCAATTGCTATTACCCTATCAGGCTTTATTCTATCTACTATTGATTTTACAATTTCACTAGTTTCTATACCTGTTATTCCCATAACACCTGGACTAAGTCCTGCTACTTCAGTAAAATCATCATCATAATCTTTATTATAATTTTTAAATATATGTCTTGTTACTAATGTTTTTGATACAGTCTTAGGTCCTAGTGCATCTGATGTTATATTCCAGTTTCCAAGACCAATAACCAAAGTTTTCTTAGTTTTATCAGTACCTAAAATTTCTATTAATTCATCTTTAAGATAATTTATTACCTCTTCTCTAGACTCATCATCGTCAAATTTCATAAGATTACTTTCTAATGTAATATATTTACCTATACCTTTATTCATTATTTTCGAGCCTTGTTCATCTATAATTTCAACTTTTGTTACTATACAATTTTCTAATTCTTTTTTATCAATTTTAACTCCAGGTATTTCACTAGATGATTTATCTTCTTCATAAATCTCTCTTGCTTCTAGAGCTAAGTCTGTTCTTATACTAATCATTTTAACCCTCCTAGTACAAATTAAATGCTAGTTATAAGTGTTAACAAATTTTAGTATTTTATAACAATAATTATAAATTTGTAAATCACTAAATATTTAATTTCTTTGTTGTAAATTATTTTTATATGGGTTATAATCTAAAAAGTCAAAAGAAAAAGATATTATATAAAACTAATAAATAATTATCCTTGATTTTTAGATTTATTTCTGTTAAAATCTAATATGTTGACGATGAATATAATAAAAAACTCACGGGAGGTGAACACAGTGGCAAACATAAAATCAGCTAAGAAAAGAATAAAAGTTATCGAAAAGAAAACTGCTTTAAACAGAGCTAGAAAATCTCAAGTTAAAACTGCTATAAGAAGATTCGAAGATGCAGTATTAGCAGGAAATAAAGAAGAGGCTGTTGCAAGATTTGAGTACGCTCAAAAGAGAATAAGCCAAGTAGCTTCTAAAGGAACTATACACAAGAATGCTGCAGCTAGAAAAATATCTAAATTAGCTCAAAAATTAAACGGAATGAACGCTTAATTAACCGTTTATTGAGATAACACCCTTGATTTTAATCAAGGGTTTTTTATTTTATAACAAAAAACCTTAGTAAATACTAAGGTTTTTCTATTTATTTATCTTTATTACAATACTTACCTACTAAAATCTCCATAGCCAAATAATCTCTAATTAATCCATTTTTTATTTTATAATCACTTTCTAGTATATAATTTAACATATTTATAATTATCTCATCTGAAAAGTTCTTGGTCTGTTTTAATGCTTTTCCTATTACAAATGAATGCACTCCCAATTTTTCTGATATTACTTTTGATGTATAGCCTTCACTTTGTAAATATCTAACTTGCATAACAATTTTAAATTGCTTTGCTATCATTGCAAATATAGCCAAAACTGATTCCCCTTCTGAAATCATATCATTTAATATTCTAATTGCTTCTTGTGATTTTTTTTCACCTATATAGTCTATAAGTTTAAATATATCATTTTCTACTTTTTTTTGAGATAATTTATCTATTACATCATTAGTTACTTTATTTTCTTTACCCACAAATGAACTAATTTTACTTATTTCATTTTCTAAATCAGATAAAGTTTTTTCACTACTTTTATCTCTATATCCCTCTTGTTCTATAAAGTACATTATCTGTGGATTATCAATTATAACACTATTACTTTCAAACTTCTTTTTTACCCACTTAAATAAATCCATATCAGATAGTTTATCACAATTAAATACAATTCCATTTTTACTTATTTTTTTTACTAATGCTTTTCTTTTATCTATATCACCATATACTATAAAAACAGCAACTGTACTTTCCGGTATACTATCTAAATGTTCTATAAAATATTTTTCATCACTATCACTAAAGTTCTTTTTCTTTCCTTTTAATAACTCAAAATCTTTTATTATTACTATTTTTCTTTCATCCATAAATGGTAATGTCTCTATAGAACTTATAGTAGCATCTAAAGTTGTTTCTTTTCCATCTATAATATCTAAATTAAAATCAAGCATACTACTATTTAAACTTGATTTGAATACTTTTATAGCATTTTCTATTAAATAATATTCTCTCCCATAAAATAAATACATATTTTCAAAGCTATTATTTTTAATATTATTTATAATATCCTTGTAATTCATTTTTTTGCTCCTTCATAACTGTTATCTCTTTATAAATCATATATGAAAACATTATTACATAATAAATAATTACATAATAAATATTTGGACTTTCTATTTCAATGTATATAAAATATAAATCGCTAATTTTTTCTAATAAATAGTAAATTATATTTACTATAATAGATGTAAGTTTAGCTATAAGTTTTGATATCCCTATATTTATATTAAATAAAGATAATACTTAGATACATTATAATACCTATAAATGGTACTACTATTATATTACTTATAATACTAATTATAGATATTCCTTTAAAATTATAATATATAACAGGTATTGTTAGTATATTGGCTGCTATTGTTAATGATATTAAGTTTATCTTTAATATATTTTTTATATAGCCATAGAAATATATTATAGACAATGTAGCAAGAAAAGACAATTGAAAACTTACATTATATATTATATATGGGTTATTTATAACTAAAAATATTCCTACCAAAGATAAAGTTGATATTCCATCTCTTTTTTTATCTAAAAACACAGCCAAATATAAAATAATTACAAAATAAATAGCTCTAATAATCGATGGTGATACACCTATCATCATCATATAAAAATTCATTATAATAAATAATATTAAAAGTTTATAAAATTTATTTATTCCCCTTATAAAAAATGATATTATAGTGCATAAAATACCTGTATGAAGTCCTGAAATTGCTATTATATGACTAGTACCACTTCTTTGAAATACATCTTTTTCTTCTTGACTTAAATTTTCTTTTTGGCCAAGTAATATAGAATTTATAAAATCAGAATTCTTCTTATATAAATATTTGCTAGTGTTGCTTATATACATTTTCAGTTTACCTATATTTTTATATAATAAATCTTGATTTAAGATATCATAATTTTCCATATAAACTATTCCATCAAATCCTATACTTTTTATATATCTTCCATAATTAAAATCATCATATTTCATATCATCTAATGATTTATTTGTTCCATTTACTTTTACTATATTTCCTATTATCATATTCTTATTTTTAGTATAATCTCTTACTAAAAATTTATCTATTATATACTCATCATACTTATCCTTTTCTTTTTTATCTTTTACTATGCCTTTTATAGTTACTTGTTTATTTCCATAATATGTATCTAAATCCTTATCTTTAGTGTATATAAAAGAATATATTAATATAAAAATAAATATTATTAGAAGTGGTCTTCTCATATTTCCTCCTAATTTTAAAATTTATTTTAATTATCTTCATATACAAAAATTTTTAAACAAAAAAAGATACTATAAAGTATCTTTTATATATATTCATTTATATATATTCATTTATATAGTTATCTTTTTTGTTAAAAATAGTATTTAATAAATCAATTAAAGATCTATTTATATTTTTTTCATTTATATTATTAAGAATTAAAGCTTCTTGTATATCTATATATGAAAATGCTAATTGAGTTAATGTATTTATATTTAACTTAATATCATAATTTTCGTAAGTTTCATTTACAATTAATTTGTTATTTTCTAATTTAATTTTAAAAACTTTATTATTTTCTTCTAAGTAATCATCTATTACTGATATATTGATTTGTGCTTCTAAATTACTGTTTATTGTTAAGCTTTCTAAATACTTTTTAAAATTTATTATTCTACCCATCATAAAAGGCTTTATATTAATGTTAGCTGTTTTAGGATTTTCTAATACTAATCTTATCTTATCATTTATAGGTGATGATATAATTACTTCCTTACATTGTGTATTGTGGTTATATATAAACTTTAATATTGATTTTAATGAATCTATATCTTTATAGAAAAGTTCTCTTACAAACATTTTATTTCCATTTATAAAGTAAATAATATAACCTTTATATCCATCATCTTCATGGATGTATATATGTCCATTTTCACTTTTTACTTCTTTAAATAAATTTTTATAGTATTCTTCATCCCTTTTTATATTTCCATTTAATCCATATAAAAATTCATTATTTATATTTACTAAATTTGAAAAATGATTTTTATTTACTTTATGTATATTGCCCCTTATTTTAAATTTTTTTAATCTTCTATATTTAAATTATATTCTAACTGATCATAGCAATGCTCATATCCATATTGTCTATATAATCTATAATCTATCGGCATTAGTATTGATACTAGCTGACCTTTTTCATATAATTCCCTTAATGTAAATTTCATTATATGTCTCATATACCCTTTCCCTCTTACCTGAGGGAAAGTAGATACTCCTACAACATAAGAAGTATCATATTCATTATTGTTTAAAATTAATTTATATTGATTTAATTGAAGAGATGAAACAATTTCTTCTCCTTCATCAACTACTATAGTATTTAGTCTACTATATTTATCTTTAAAGTAATAATCCACAAATTGTTCACTATCATCAATTTCATTTGATCTAGCATATCTTATTTTCATGACTATCCCTCTATAACCGTATATTTTTCTACAAATCTTAGTGGATGATAAGAAAGCTTTGCTTTTCTAAGACCTTCTATTCCTAAGTCTTCTTCTCTATTTACAAATTCAACATCACTAAACTCATTTAATATAAATTGTTGATTTATATAAGGATATAATCCTCTTATATCAGGATTTGCTTTTTCTATATGAACTAAAGCCATATTTTTATTTAAAAGTTCACCTATTGTGAATGCTTCTAACTTATTATCAATATAAATACCTGCTACTTTTACTCTATCTTTTAATATTTCATAATCATTGAATATCTTCTTAATTCCTATTAATTCATCATCTATACTATCATCAAATATATCTTGTTCTTCTTTATTCGTAGTCCATGCTTTCATTAGTTCTAAGCATTCATTGAAATTTTCTTCACTTAATAATTTATATTCAAATCTGTTCTCATATTCTTTTAAGAAATAATTTATATGGTTTCTTTTCTTTTGATTTTTTCTTCCCGCTAAAGTTCTTAAACTTTCTGCATCATATATATAATCAAATAAATCTCTTTCTTCTATATATTCAAATTTATCTTGGTATCTATTTTTTAATATTTCCATAACATCTTCATTGAAATAATTTATTATAAAATCTATTGCTTTAGGCAAGTTTTCTTTATTTGCTAATGGCTGTATTGAAAAGCTATCTCCTTCATATTCCCCTACTATAACTGCGAAATCATCACTTAAATAATAACCAGTTTTATAAGCATGTTGCCACATATATAATGTAGTAAAGCAATAATCACAGGCTTCATAATCTACTATATCTAAAAATGGTTGTAATTCATTTTTGGTGTTTATATCTATTTCTTTGAAAATCATAAATTCCTCCTAATTTTTTAATTTATCTATATTTTTATCTTAATTACATTTTTTATATATTTTATTTTTATTAATTTGTATTTAATTATATTTTATAGTTAAAAATCTAAATATATTTTTACTAATTTATATTACCCATAGTGTAAAATTTATAAACATTTAATGAATGGAGGTTATTTAAAGTTAAAAGTAAACTTTTACCACTAATAATTATTATAATACCACTTTTATTTGGTTGTGACAAAAATTCTAATTTATCTATACATATAATAGATGTTGGACAAGGAGATAGTATATTAATAAAAACCCCTAATTCAAAACGTATATTAGTTGATGGTGGAGATGATAAAAGTGAAAAAATAATCAAAAGATATTTAAAAAAAGAAAATGTAAAATCTTTAGATATAATAATAGCAACTCACCCTGATTCAGATCATATAGGCGGTCTTGATTATATAATTAATAATTTTGATGTAAAAGAAATATATATGCCAAATCAAAATGTTGATACCTTAGCTTATAAAAATTTAATTAATGCTTGTAATAACAAAACTTTAAAAATTCAATATTTATATAAAGGAGATAAAATTAATATTGATAATGATATTAACCTATTAACCTTAAATCCTTCTTATATTCAAGATGATAACAATTTAAATTCAATTGTTTTTAAATTAGATTATAAAAATAAATCATTTTTGTTTACAGGAGATGCAGAATATGAAAATGAAATTGAAATAATTAATTCTTTCAATCTAGAAAACATTGATTTTATAAAAATAGGTCATCACGGTAGTAGTTCTTCTACTAATACTAAATTTATCAAAGAAGTATCTCCTGATATAGCAGCTATATCTTGTGGATATAAAAATAATTATGGACATCCACATAAATCAACCTTAGAAAATCTATCCTCTACAAATGCTAAAGTTTATAGAACAGATTTATTAGGAGATATTGTTTTTTATAGTGATGGAGATATTATATTTACTAAAAAAAATTATAAATATAAATAAGGAACAAATTATATTGTTCCTTATTTATATTATTTATTTAATAAATCATTTATAACAACAGAAGCTATCATTAGTCCTCCTACAGATGGTACAAATGATGTACTACCTGGAGTTACTTTTTTACCATTCATTATTTTCTTTCTTAGTTTTTGTGGCTGTTCTGTTGAATAAACAACCTTTAGTTTTTTTATCTTTCTGTCTTTTAATTCTTTTCTCATAACTTTTGCTAATGGACACATACTAGTTTTATGTATATCTGTAACAACTATTTTTGTAGGGTCTAATTTATTTCCCATCCCCATAGAGCTTATTATTTCTAAGCCTTTAGATTTACATGTTTCTATTAAATGTATTTTTGAAGTAACCATATCTATTGCATCAATAACATAATCATAATTTTCTGTTAATATTTTATCGCTTGTATCTTTATTATATACATCTCTTATAGCCTTTATATTTATATCTGGATTTATATCTAATATTCTTTCTTTCATAACTTCTACTTTGTATTTACCAACTGTAGAGTGAAGAGCTGGAAGTTGCCTATTTATATTTGTTATATCTACATTATCAAAGTCAACTATAGTCATATTTCCAACGCCAGCTCGTGCTATAGCTTCAGCTGCAAAACTTCCTACACCACCAACTCCAAATATAATTACATTAGAATTTCTTAGTTTTTCTATACCTTCATTACCTATTATAAGTCCCGTTCTTGTTGTAAAATTTTTTTCCATTTTAACTGTACTCCTAAAGTTATTTATTTTAGCATATCAGAATATATTTTAATAATAAAACCTATATTAAAGGAGGTTTCATTTGAAAAAAATAATAAATCTATTATGCTTTTTACTTATTTTAAATTTTTTAATTCTAGGTAACCTAATTATAAAAAATTGTAAAAATAAAAATTTATTACCCATAGTCTATGCAAAATCATTTAACCATAGTAATGATAATTATAATTTAATTTATAAAATTTTAAAAGATGCTAATAAAGATAATCTTATAAAATATATCGATTACTTAGAACTAAATGTTATTGATAATATACCCAATGATAAAAATAATAAAATAGCTTTTACTTTATCATCACCAGATAAAAGTTCGTTCATTGCCCTTTACAAAAAAACAAATAATAATAATTTTAAATTTGAATATATTATTGATAAGCTATCCACAGTAAATTCATTTTATTTTTATAAAGATTTTTTAATCGTTGAACAAACCAATTCTACTTCTTCAACAAACTTCACTGAAAATGAATATATAGAAATTTTTCATAAAAATAATAATATTTATACATCAGTATTTAAGAAAAATATATATAATGAAAAATTTATAAATATAGATAATATAGACTTTAAAGAAATTGAAAACTCTTCTATCGACTGTTTAAATGGTGATATTGCAAAGCTATTATGTATAACTACTTTAACAAAATATAAATCTATAAATGATCGTGATGAATTTGAAGAAATAGATAAAACTATAAAAAAAGAAGTTTTTGAATGGAATGATTCTGACAAACAATTTATAAAATCTGAATTAAATAATATAAAATAAATAAAGAACTCTAATGAGTTCTTTTTAATGGCGGGAATGTGTGGGAGTCGAACCCACCCGAGAAGCTATTAACCCCTCATACTAGTTTTGAAGACTAGAGGACACACCGGCACCCATCCACTCCCGTATTGCAAATTCATTATATCACTTTTATAATATTTTGTCAAAAATAAATTAAAGATGGATAAAATCCATCTTTAATTTATTTTATAACATATATATCAATTGACTTCCTTCCCCAATTATAAACCTCTGATTCTTTTTCCATATATATATCTATTTTATTTCCTTTTATAGCACCTCCACAATCTTCAGCTATAAATACTTTATCAAATTGCGGAATATATACTTTCGTTCCATATGGTATAATACTTGGATCTACTGATATAGTTCCCCATTTAGGTGTTGTTCCTGTAGCTGTTTTATTATGACCTGTATATGCTGTGGCAACAACTCTCATATGTTTTCTATTGCTTGTTGTAGATTTGCTTCTACCTAAATCAGAACCTCTAGATGTTGCAACTTGTACCTCTGTTTTAACACCCTTTTTTACAACTTTATTTATAGGTTTATTTGTAACTACTTCTTCTATAAATTTTTTATCAACTTCTTTTCCGTTATGATATGTTATTTTATATACTAATTCATTCTTACCTACTTTTCCTTCTGTCTTGACTTCTGTTTTTCCTTTTAATAGATTTTTATCTTCTATTACCTTTACTTCAAAAGGGACTTCTTTACTTTCTTTTATTACCTTTTCTTTAACATCTATAATTTCAATTTTTTGTCCATTTTTTATCTTAGAATCTAAATCTACACTTATTATATCATTTCCATCAAATTCTATATTTTCTTCTTCTAATAATTCTTTTACATTACTTTTAAATGTAGATATATTTTTTTCTTCCCCTTTTACTACTAATGTTACATCTTTATTTAATATAAAATATCCTCCAGTCAAAATTACTAATGATAATATACTAATCAATACCGATATTGTTAATATCTTATTATTTTTTATACTCATAATATTCTCCTCATATGATTTTATTTATATTCTAAATTTGTGATTACTTATTAATAGCACTTCAAAAGTGTAACTTTTTTGATACCTTTTGTCAACTTGACATTTTTATATAATTATGCTTATACAGTATTTGCAATACTTGTATAATTTTTTATTTGTAACTTTTTTGTAATATATTTTTGTAAATTTTGTTAATAATTTTATTATATTTTAGATAAATAATTTTCAAAAATAAAAGGTATGAAGATTAATGAACTGATACCTAAAAAGTAGACAGTTTAATAAAAAGACTATTTAAGAAAC
>CALESE010000021.1 GCA_937907205.1 uncultured Romboutsia sp.
ATTTATATAGAATTTGCAAAAATTAAAAAAATAAAGTTTCATAAAAAACAATAAAATAAAAAAAGAGTGTATTTACTGAAATGTAGTTATTTCAATATATACACTCTTTTTTATTTAAACTATACCCTAAAGCCAAATTTAAAGACTAATTCCTTTTTATATATTTAAGTTTTAATATTTTGTATAATAAAAAATGGGGTGAAGGTATATTGCTAAAAAAATTAATATATAAATTTTATATAGATGAAATGGATGACATTTATTGGATAAATGAAGAAATTTTATCAGATATATTTTTGGAAGATGACTTTTATAAAAACAACACATATTTTTATTTATTAAATTTGTATTATCTATATTTGTATAAAGAAATGTATAAAGAAGTTGCTTATTTAGCATATTTAATTTCTTATTATTTATTTATTCTTGAAACTCCATTTGGATCTGAATTTATTTCTAAAAAATATGCAGAGTATGCTTTAAAACACAATAATATAGAAAAATATAGAGAATGTATGAATTATATAAATCAAGGAAACTAACTTTTATTTGAATTAAATACAAATTACTTAAAGATATCGAGTAAAAAAGCCATTAGAATCCATTTACTTGGATTCTAATAGCTTTTAAATACATAATTATCATCTAAAGTGAAATTTTAGCTATTATATAATTTTTATAAATAGCTAGCATTTCTAGATATATTATTTCAGTTTAATAGAGATTAGATATGAAAAAAATTTATCTTAGCGTATCTATAATTAACCTATTTTATATTTACCTATAACTGTTTCACCGTCATTTGAATAAAGAGGTATTGTTCTTGATGTTCTAGCTTTTGTGTACGTAATAGCTTCTTCTGGAGTATTTGGCTGACTATCAAAATCGTATAGATCAGTTTCAACTACATACCCTTCAACATTATCTAACCCTACAGCTGGAATCATACCTTTACTATTGTATAACTCTTGACGTTCCTTTAGTTCTGCTTTTGGTATTTTAATACCTAATTCTCTTATAACAACATTTGGACTTTGGTTAGCACCAACTGTTGTATATCCATTACCATTATAAACACGAGTTGTACCTCTTGCGTAGTAATGCCCCTTTCCAGAAACTTTAGGGGTTTTTACATTAAACGAATGAGTAGAATATGTATTATAATCCCAACCTTTAGTAGCTACTACTTTACCTGTGATTTCGTTGTATAGATTACAATGAGCTCCTAATCTACCATGAGCCTCTGGAGCCCCCATATTCTTAGTTACAGTAGTTGTACCGTATGCTTTTCCAGAAGATAACCAAGATCCTGTAGAGTTATTATATGAATACCTCCCCACATTAAAGACCTTCATGTTACTAGAACCTTTTAAGATTTGATTTGAGTTTGTACTATATGGAACTTTGATTTCATCTATGTTGTTAACTCCATTAGCATGAACATTAGTGGATATTACTGATGCTAAAGATAATGCGACAGCAATTGATTTTTTATAATTTTTTTTTGTCATATTTTATCCTCCTAAATATTGATGTTTTTACATGGTTCATAAAAAATATAACATACATATATTGTAAAAAAATGTAGAAAAATGTAAGAAAAATATAAAAAATATTTTTATTTTAATATTTAATTATAGTGTCTTTTGGTTTATTATTTTTATAAAAGAGGTGAATTAAGTGAAGAAAAAATTATTATTTATATCAGTTATTTTAGTGTTTGCTATAAGTCTATGTTTATCAAAAGAAAGCTTTCTTGAATTATCTTCTCATAGAACTGGTTCTGAAGATATAACAGAGCCAAATTTAATTCCTGCTAAAGGTGTAGATGGGGTTGAAGGATTTGTCAAAAAAGATGAACTGTATGATACTGCAAATCAACCGAAGAATCCAGAAGAGGCTATGGAATATGTAAGAAAAATGAAAGAACTTGGGTATAGAACTATAAATATATATAAAGAAGATGGTAAAACTGTAATTGGAAAATATTTAGTTGGAGCTAGTAATGGAAACTAACTTATAATGGAGATATCGTCGGTAAAATGCAGATTTACACTTATTTTACTAATAAATATAACTTGAGTTGGAAAAAGTAGTTAACTTTTATTAACGTACGGATTACGTATTTTACCGATACGACCCATATTTATAAAAAAAATTAGAATTTGAAAAAAAAATATTGTTATATTATGCCAATGAAGTTAGAATATAATTAATAAATTAAACAATAAAAAAGTCCTCAACTGGAAATTGAGAACTTTTTCGCATATTAACTTCGGCTCTTTAATTTGTTGCCAAACGAATTAAAGTAGCTCCAGGTACAAGACTACCTAGAAGTTAAGGAATAATCCAATCAAATGATAACTGGAAATTATCTTTTGAAAGTTAACCCAACCGAAGTAATTTATAAAATTAGTATAGACACTAAATAAGTATCTATACAAGATAGTATAAATTTATAAATCGGATAAGTCAACATTAAATTAGACCTTAACATGCTCTAGGGAAAACCCTAGAGCATTTTTTAATTTTAAAATTAGGATATTTAATATAACTTAGAAAATAAAATAAAAATTCCGAACTCAAAGGAAGGAAACTGTCAGTTTTTACTGATAAGTCCAAAGCAGAGAGGTTGCTAAGAGCCTAATTAACTTAGAAGCCTACAAGGTCTAAATGAGTAGAAACCACAAGATTTATTCTTGAAGGTCGAAAGTATTCGCTTGGTGGTAGTGATACCGTACACTTTAAACGTATAAGGAGTAATGACCGAGTAAAAGTCATTCGGCTTATGAAATGGCACACTATACATTGCATAAGTCGTCAGTTGGTAAAAGCCTACAAGCCAACAATAAATCTAAAAGTAGGGTATGAGGGTAACAGCTAGGGTGATTTCATCACATAAAAACATTCTAGTGCGGCTAGAGTACTGTATCAGTGATGTGGTATGAGTACGGGAGCAAGTCAGAATAAAAAGCTCGTGGGTTACAGATGAGTAGAAAGGCTTGAATAAACATAGTGTTGCAATAGTCCCCTAAGCCTAAGATTGAGGCAGGACTCAAGGTCATATTGACTTTTTGATTATTGTAGTTTGCTCCTTGCTAATTTTTGCAAGGGAGAACTGCGCCCGCTTTGGAGCTCAGGTCATATCCTATGAGCGCTCCAAAGTCAACTTTTAAATTTAAATATTTATGTAAGTATTTTGATTATTAGAATTTAAAAACAAAAACCTTATAAACGAGTAGAACAAAAGAGTTCAAACTAAACACCCCTTCTGGTGTTTAGTTTGAACTCTGCGTTAGCAACAACTGAAAGCCGAAGGCTGAAGGCGTTAGTAGCCGAAGGCTTATATATAGGACTATATTTTATCTAATTAAAGTAAGACCACTACAAAAATCTTGTTTATATTTGATGTGTTTATTATATTTAAATAAACATGCAAAACTAAAAATATGGAAGCAAGAAAAGTTAATTGTAGAAGGGATTGTTTAGATGAAGAAAGTAGAAATTAAAATAATTCAAAAGAGTATTTCTTTGATTTTAGATGACTTTATAAAAGAGTTAGTGAAATTAAATGAACCTACAGAAATACATCTTGTAACAAACCATAAATGGGGTGTAACTAGGATAAAAAATAAGAGTGGTGAATTTAGAGAATCGGTAAAGAAAAGTAAAAGATCTAGTGATAATAGTATGAAAAAGTTAGAGAAAATACTTACTTTACTTAGAACAGGAAATCACAAATTAATAGATGATTATGTAGATGAAAAACCTAAAAAAGAATTTAAAGAAATATCTAAAAAAGCCAAAAAAGAAAAGTGGTATGCTGTTAAAATTGGTAACAACAATATACAAGATATGATTTATAAAACTTGGGAAGAATGTAAAAAAGCAACGGAAGGATACAATAGTGTTTTTAAAAGTTTTGAAACAAAAGAAGAAGCAGAAAAATATTTAGAAACGGTAGATGTAGAAAAAGTTTTAGAACAAAAAGCATATGTTTTGGAGATGAAAAATAAAAAAAAGTCATCTAAAAATATTAATCTAAAACTTAGTGATGAAATGTATCAAGAGCTATTAAAAAAATCAAAAGAAAGTAAAATTGATATAGAAAATTTAATTAAATTTGCGATAAGCAATTATATATATTAAACAAAAAATTATTAATTATATTAAATATTTTTTATATATGAATGTATGTTTTTTGTATGCTTTTTGTATGTTTTATGTATGTCTAAGAGTATGTTTT
>CALESE010000022.1 GCA_937907205.1 uncultured Romboutsia sp.
TCATAAAGAGTATTAACAAAAATAAAAAAGCGTAGACTTTGTCTACGCTCTGAAAAAAAGATTACTAAAAGTAATCTTTTTTATGCTGTATATTCTTTTTGTCTAGATAAATTTTTCTTTTTCATATATCCATATACAGGTAGACCTATTAACGTTATGATTAATCCTGATATAGCATTTTTAGGTTGACTTAATAAAGTACTTATTACTACAAATACTCCACCTAATGTTGCAATTATAGGTATTATTGGATACATAGGAACCTTATAAGGTCTTTTCATATCCGGTCTTGCTTTTCTTAATTTTATAACTCCAATAAATAACATTGTATAGAATATCCATATTGTAAATATAGCTAAATCTGATAATAAATTAAATTGTCCTGTTAATGAATATAATGTAGCTAACACAACTATTAACCAAATTCCATTTAATGGAACACCATTACTATTTAATTTAGATAATATATTTGAAAATGGTATCCTTTTTTCACAAGCCATAATATATGGTATTCTTCCTCCAGTTAATATAAATCCATTTAATGTACCAAATACTGATATTAATATACCTATACTTATTACCTTAGCTCCTGATTGACCAAATAATTTTTGTGCAACTAATGTTGCTGGAGCTGTACCTTCTGGAGCCATTTGAGATGCTGGTATAACTAATAAATATGCAACATTTATTAATAAGTATACTGCCATAACTACAGATATACCACCAACTATTGCCATAGGTAAGTGTTTAGATGGATTTTTCATTTCTCCTGCTAAGGTTCCAACATATATCCATCCATCATATGCAAATAATGTAGCTATTAAAACTTGAGATATTGCATTTACTACATTTATATCTTCACCTACAAATGGTGTTAATATTTGAGATGATGTGTCTCCTTTAATAAAACCAAATATTATTATAATTGCTAAAGGAAATAACTTACATATTGTAGAAATAGTTTGTATATTTCCTCCAAACTTTGCTCCTAATGAATTAAGTAATGAAAGAAATATTATAAGAGATATAGCTATTGTTATTACATAGCTACTATCTAATCCCATCACATTAACAGCTTCTTGAGCAAATACAATTCCTAATGCAGCTATTATAGCTGGTACAAATAATACAAGTTGCATCCATCCAGTTAAAAATCCAATTTTCTCTCCGTATATTTCTTCTAAATATACCATTAGCCCACCTGATTTTGTTATACTTGATGATATCTCTGCAGCTGTAAGACCTGCTGCAATTGTTATAAGTCCTCCTATTAACCATGCTAATAATCCTAATCCCGGTCCTCCATTTGTAGAAGAGTAAATGGCTTGAGGTTTAAAAAACACTCCTGAACCTATTAACATACCTACTACAGTTGATAAAGCAGCTCCAAAACCAATTGTTTTTCTTAGTCCTTGCTGACCAGACTTTTGACTCATAATAACACCTCCTCTATGTTCTCGTACAATATTTTATTTGTTTTACATATTTTACTATGTTATCTTCATAATATCAACTATAAAATAATAATTAATTATTTTTTCTAAATATAGAAAAAATCCCCTCATGAATATTCGGGCTGTAGTCATATAATCATGAGGGGTATTTTTTAAAGTGTTAAATTTTACATTAATGCAAAACTAATTGAAATAATTATAATCTTTTCTTATTAATCTACAGTTATTTCATAGCCACTTTTATTATATTGATTTATTATTTCATTCCATATTTCTTCTACTCCTGTTTTCTTAAGAGAAGATATAGGAAGTATCTTTTCATTATTATCCATCTGTAATTTTTTTCTAATTATATTCATATGCTTTTGATATTGACCTCTAGATATCTTATCTGCTTTAGTTGCTATTACAACACAATTGTATCCAAAGTGTTTTATCCATTCATACATCATAACATCATCATTAGTTGGTTCGTGTCTAATATCAACAAGCAAGAAAATTGCACATAATTCATTCCTTTCTTGTAGATATCTCTCCATTATAACTCCCCATTTTTCTTTTTCTGATTTAGCTATTTTAGCATATCCATAACCTGGAAGGTCTACAAAGAAAAATTCTTTATTTATAAGATAGAAATTTATAGTTCTAGTTTTACCAGGCGTTTGACTTGTCCTAGCAAAATTTCTTCTATTTAGTAATGTATTAACTGTTGATGATTTACCAACATTTGATCTGCCTACTAATGCTATCTCTGGTATACCTTCATCAGGATATTGAGATCTATTTATAGCACTCATAGTAATTTCTGCACTTCTAATTTTCATTACTTTCACCATTCCTTAATAATGCATGTTCTAATACTTGACTTATGTGATCGACAAGTACGAATTCCATTTTTTCTTTTACATTTTCAGGTATATCATCTAAATCATGTTCGCAATCTTTAGGTAATAATACCTTAGTTATACCTGCTCTATGTGCAGCTAGTAATTTTTCTTTAACTCCACCTACAGCTAGTACTTTTCCTCTAAGAGTTATCTCACCTGTCATTGCAACATTATTCAGAACAGGTATGTTTGAAAGAGCTGAAATAACTGCTGTTGCCATCGTTATACCTGCTGATGGACCATCTTTAGGCACAGCACCTTCTGGTATATGAATATGTATATCTTTATTTTGATAAAATTCTGGATCTATATCAAATTCTTCTGCTATAGATCTAGTATAAGATATAGCTGTTCTAGCAGATTCTTTCATAACATCTCCAAGTTTACCAGTTAAAACAATCTGACCCTTTCCTTTTAGTACATTTACTTCTACTGTAAGAGTTTCTCCTCCTACTGCAGTCCAAGCAAGTCCTGTTACAGTTCCTACTTCTGGTTTTGCCCCTGCCATTTGATGTCTATACTTATCTTTACCAAGATATTCCTCTAATTTATCTTTTGTTATAACTATTTCTTCCATATCTTGATTTTCTACATAAACTTTAGCTACTTTTCTACAAAGCTTACCTAAAGCTCTTTCTAAGTTTCTTACACCCGCTTCTCTAGTATAAGAATTTATTATCTCTTTCATAGTTTCATCATCTATTTTAACAAATCCATCATTTAAAGCATTCTCTTTTATTTGCTTTGGCAGTAAATATTTCTTAGCTATATTAAGTTTTTCTTCATCTACGTATCCAGATACTTGTATTATTTCCATTCTATCTAATAATGGTCTTGGTATCGTACTTAAGCTATTTGCAGTAGTTATAAATAATACTTTTGATAAATCAAATGGTACTTCTATATAATGATCTACAAAGTCTTTATTCTGACCAGGATCTAAAACTTCTAGCATTGCAGCTGTTGGATCACCTTTATAGTCTGATGCCATTTTATCTACTTCATCTAATAATATTACTGGGTTTTTAGTTTTAGCTTCTTTTAATGCTGCAATTATTCTACCTGGCATAGCTCCAACATAAGTTTTTCTATGCCCTCTTATCGAAGCTTCATCTCTAACTCCACCTAACGATATTCTAACAAACTTTCTACCCATAGAATTAGCTATTGATTTAGCTATTGATGTTTTCCCTACTCCAGGAGGTCCAACCAAACAAATTATAGGCCCTTTAAGTGCTTTAGATAACTTTCTTACTGCAAGATATTCTAATATTCTTTCTTTAACATCTTCTAATCCATAATGTTCATCATCTAGAATTTGTTTAGCTTTATCTATTTCTAGCTTGTCCCTACTTTCGTTGTTCCAAGGAAGAGCAAATACTGAATCTAAATACGTTCTACTAACTGAAACATCTGGAGACATTGGTGATAACTTAGAAAATTTATTAATTTCCTTCGCAATTTTTTCCTTAGTTTCTTTAGGTGCTTTTATCTTTTTAAGAGCTTTTAAATATTCATCAGCTTCAGAATTTATATCTTCATCATCACCTAATTCTTTTTGTATTGCTCTTAATTGTTCTCTAAGATAATATTCTTTTTGAACTTTATTCATTTGTTTCTTTACTTTTAAAGTAATTTTTTTCTCTATTTTCAATATATCTATTTCTTCTAATAAAGTTTTGTAAACTAATTCTAATCTTTCTTTTAGGTCAAATGTTTCTAATACCTGCTGTTTTTGCTCAGGTTTTAAATAAATATTAGCTGCTACTGTATCTACAAATCTATCTATATTTTCAGTTTCAGATAAAGAAATCAATATTTCTGGTGAAGTTCTATTTCCTATTGTTATGTATTCTTCAAAAACATCAAAAACATTTCTTACATATGCTTCTAATTCTAGATCTTCTTGTGCATTTTCTTCATCAAAAATAATTTCATCTATCTTAGCATTATAGTAACCATTTTCTAAATTTACTTCTTTTATGCTACCTCTAGATATCCCTTCAACTAAAACACGTACAGTTTCCCCTGGTAATTTTATCATTTGTTTAATTTTACATACAGTTCCTATATGATAAAAATCTTCTTCTGTAGGCTCGTCTATTTCTGCTTTTTTCTGAGATGTTAAGAATACTAATTCGTCTTTTAACATAGCTTCATCTAATGCTTTTAGTGAAACATCTCTTCCTACATCAAAGTTTAATATCATATATGGAAATATCGCTAATCCTCTAAGTGGAATTAACGGTAATTCATGTTCTATCTTCGCATAATTCTGTTCCAACAATATCACTCCTTAAAGTGCAAAATTTTATAACTTTCTATATTATATATTTACAATAACTGATTTTCAATATTAATGCAAATTTCTTAAGATATTTGTTCTTATTTTATTATTATATATTACTTAAACTAATATACTTCTAAAAAAGTCCTCTATCAAATAATTTAAATGGTGAGTTTTTTAAAACATATTTACTGAAATTATTTTTATCTACAATTTCAAGAAACTATAATTTTCTATGCATTATAAAATATTATTTTAAGCTTTATATCTATATCGGTTAATATTTAATATATATTATTATAATAATCATTATACCTTAAGTATTTATTCTCAATCAAAAAAGAAGTCTATTGACTTCTTTTATTTTAACTATGCACTTTCTTCTTCATCCTTAAGTACCATAATAGGATCTTTACTATCATTTACAGATTCTTTTGTAACTATAACTTTTTTGATATCATCTCTAGATGGAACTTCATACATACTTTCCATCATTGTAGCTTCTACGATACTTCTAAGACCTCTTGCCCCAGTGTTTCTTTCAATAGCCTTTTTAGCTATTGCACGAAGAGCATCTTCTTCAAATTCTAGTTCAACATCATCTAATTCTAATAGCTTTTTATATTGCTTTACTAGTGCATTTTTAGGCTCTTGTAATATTCTCATTAAAGCATCTTCATCTAATAAATCTAAAGTTGCTACTACTGGTATTCTACCTATAAATTCTGGTATTATACCAAACTTTAGTAAATCTTCTGGAAGAACTTTAGCATATATTTTGCCTAAATCTAAATCTTTCTTACTTTCTATTTTAGCTCCAAATCCTAGTGTTTTTTCGCTACCACGTTTTTGGATTATTTTTTCTATTCCATCAAAAGCTCCACCTAATATAAATAGTACATTAGTAGTATCTATTTTCAAGAATTCTTGGTGAGGATGCTTTCTTCCACCTTGTGGTGGAACATTAGCAACAGTTCCTTCTAATATTTTTAAAAGTGCTTGTTGTACACCTTCTCCACTAACATCTCTTGTTATAGATGGATTTTCTGATTTTCTTGCTATTTTATCTATTTCATCTATATAGATAATACCTCTTTCAGCCTTTTCTATATCAAAATCAGCTGCTTGAATAAGTTTTAAAAGTATATTTTCAACATCTTCTCCAACATAACCAGCTTCTGTTAATGAAGTTGCATCTGCCATAGCAAATGGAACATTAAGAGTTTTTGCTAAAGTTTGAGCTAATAAAGTTTTACCTGAACCTGTAGGACCAAGTAAAAGTATATTACTCTTTTGTATTTCTATATCTTTTGTAGATTTTTTACTATAAATTCTTTTGTAATGATTATAAACAGCTACAGATAAAGCTTTTTTAGCTTTTTCTTGGCCTATAACATAATTATTTAGAACTTCCATCATTTCTTTTGGTTTCGGTAATGATGTTGTATCCTCTTCTACAGTATCTTCAATTTCCTCTTGGATAATCTCGTCACAAAGTTCAACACATTCATCACAAATATAAACATTTGGACCTGCAATTAATCGTCTTACTTGTTCTTGATTTTTACCGCAGAATGAACACTTTAATTGTCTTTTCTCTTCATATTTTGACATATTAACACCTCTTCCTATCTACGGTTTATTTATGATTACTTCATCAACTAAACCATACTCTTTAGCTTCCTCTGCACTCATAAAGTTGTCACGTTCAGTATCCATTTGTATCTTTTCTAATGGCTGACCGCTATTTTCTGCTAAAAGTTTATTTAATTTATCTTTAGTTTTTAATAACCACTTAGCATGTATCTCAACATCTGTTGCTTGGCCTTTTGCTCCACCTAAAGGTTGATGTATCATTATTTCACTATTAGGTAAAGCAAATCTTTTTCCTTTTGCTCCTGCTGTTAATAAAAATGCACCCATTGATGCAGCTAAACCTATACATATAGTACTTACATCAGGTTTGATGTATTGCATAGTATCATAGATAGCCATTCCTGCAGTTACACTACCACCTGGTGAATTTATATATAAGTGTATATCTTTATCTGGGTCTTCAGCTTCTAAAAATAATAACTGAGCTACTATTAACCCTGCTGTAACATCATTTACTTCATCTCCTAAGAATATTATTCTATCTTTTAATAATCTAGAATATATATCGTAAGCTCTTTCTCCTCTTCCTGTTTGCTCTACTACTGTAGGTACTAATGCCATATATCATACCCCCTCTATATATTTATTTCTATATATAATTTACAGTAGCCTATATAGGCTACTGTAAAAAATTAAGCTATTTTTGCATTATCAACTAATAAATCTATTGTCTTTCTTATTTTTACTTGACCTTTTATATCTTCTATATCATTTTCTCTTAAAGAAGATTTTATTTTTTCAACATCCATGTTGTACATAGCCGCCATAGTTGCTAATTCAACATTAAATTCTTCTTCAGATACTTCTATGTTTTCAGCTTTAGCTATAGCTTCTAATACTAAAGAAGATTTAACTAATTTTTCTGCATCAGCTCTTCTTTCTTCTCTTAATTCAGCTACATCTCTTCCTGTCATTGATAATAATTGTTGTAAGTTTAATCCTTGATATTGTAATTGGTAGTTAAGTTCCATTAACATATTATCTATTTGTTGTTCAACCATAACTGCTGGTACTTCAACTTCTGTATTAGCACTAACCTTTTCTACTAAAGAGTTTCTCATTTCATTTTTAGCTCTTGTTTCAGCTTCTTTTTCTAAGTTAGTTCTAACATCAGCTTTTAATTCTTCTAATGTTTCAAACTCACTTGTATCTTTTGCAAACTCATCATTTAACTCTGCTAATTCCTTAACCTTTACATCATTAACTTTTACATTGAATACTACTGCTTTACCTGCTAAGTTTTCAGCATGGTATTCAGCTGGGAAAGTAACATTTACTTCTACTTCTTCTCCTGCTTTTTTACCAACTAATTGATCTTCAAATCCTGGTATAAAAGTATTTGATCCTATAACTAAGCTATAGTTTTCTCCTTTTCCACCTTCAAAAGCAACTCCGCTTTCAAATCCTTCAAAATCTATTACTGCAGTGTCTCCATTTTCTATGGCTCTATCTTTAACACTTACTAATCTAGCATTTTTGTTAACCATATCTTTTAAAGTTGATTCAACATCCTCTTCACTTACATTATAGTCAGCTTTAGCTATTTCTATACCTTTATAATTTCCTAATTCAAACTCAGGCTTAACTTCTACATTAACAACCATAACTAAGCCATTGTCTTTGCTTATTTCTTCAACATCTAAATCTGGTCTATCTATTGGTTCTATATTTAATTCATCTAATGCAGTAGGATAAACTTCTGGGAATAACATTTCTATAGCATCGTTATAGAATACTCCTTTTCCATATTGAGTTTCTATAATAATTTTTGGAGCCTTACCTTTTCTAAATCCTGGTATATTATATTTACCTTTAGTTTTGTTATAAGCTTTTGTTACTGACTCTTCGAATTTATTATTATCTACAGTTATTTTTAAAGTAACTTTGTTACCTTCTTTTTTAATTAATTCTGCTTTCATTGAATTAATCCTCCTATGTATTTTGTCTAATGTTTTATATGGAATTATAATCCATTATATTTATATTTTAACTACTTAATTATATCACATAACTTTTTTTATTTCCAATAGTTCCATGTATTTAGATGCTTATACGAACAATTAAACTATATGTTTATATCTTCTATAATTATATCGTTATTATTAATATTTATAATGATAAATCCTCTTCTACTTAAATCTCTTGGTGAAGATAAACTTCCCGGATTTATATAAAGTATATTATCTTTTTTTATATTAAGTGGTACATGAGTATGACCAAATATAACTATATCTGCTCCAACTTCTTTAGCCTTTTTTTCTAACATATCTAATCCATACTTAACTCCGTATGAATCTCCATGACATAAAAATACATTTTTACCTTCTATATCAAAAATTAATTCATCTTCTACATTATCAAAATCACAATTTCCTCTAACGGCAATTATAGGAATATTAGTTTCTTTATGTAGGTATTTAGAGTCTAAAAAATTATCTCCAGCATGAATTAATAAATCACAATCTTTTAAATCTTGTATGGCTTTATTCATGTACTTTTGCATTCTATGAGTATCACTCAATACCCCAACTTTCATTATCTCACTACCCTTTTACTAAACTCACTTTTCATTAATTTTAATGCATTAGCCCTATGACTTATGCTATTTTTAACAGCTGCTGGAATTTCTCCAAATGTTTTATTGTATCCATCAACTATGAATAACGAATCATATCCAAATCCATTTTTACCCTTTTCTTCGAATCCTATATATCCTTCACAAGTACCCCTTACAACAAATTCTTTTCCATCTGGGAAAACTACAGCTATTGCAGATACAAATCTTGCAGTTCTTTTACTCATAGGAGTATTAGCTAATGCTTTTAGTAGTTTTTCTCTATTTTGTTCATCAGTTGCATTCTCTCCTGCATATCTAGCAGAATAAATTCCAGGCTTTTTACCAATTGCATCAACTTCTAATCCAGAATCATCTGATATGGCTATTTTATTAGTTAATTTTGCTATTGTTCTTGCTTTTATTAAAGCATTATGCTCAAATGTTTTTCCATCTTCTACAATTTCTATTCCACCTAGATTAACATCTTTTAGAGAATATATAGTATAGTCAAAATCTTCTAATATTGCACCGATTTCTTCTAATTTATGAGCATTATTTGTAGCTATAACTACTTCATCTCCATATTCCATACCTAATATTTCGTCTGCAATTTCACCTAATGCTTCTCTTTGTGCTTTTATCAACGCTTTATTTCCTTTCTCTCCAAGTTCTAATAATGTATTTAAATCCTTTCTTGAGAAAGGTCTTTCTTCTCCTGTACCTTGAACTTCTACAAATTCACATTTATCAGTCATTATTATATTCATATCAACATGTGCCTTTGAATCTTCTTCATAACATAAGTCAAGTAGATATTGATTATTTACTATACCAACACTTATCGCTGATACAAAGTTTCTAACTGGCATTTCTTTTATTGCCTTTGATTTATGTAATTTATTTAATGCATCAACTACTGCAACAAATGCTCCTGTTATCGATGCCGTTCTTGTTCCACCATCAGCTTGAATTACATCACAGTCTACCCAAATAGTTCTTTCTCCAATTTTATCTAAATCTATTACAGACCTTATAGCTCTACCAATTAATCTTTGTATTTCTTGTGTTCTACCATCAATTTTTCCCCTTGATGACTCTCTTACCTTCCTTTGATGAGTAGACCTTGGTAACATAGAGTACTCTGCATTTATCCATCCAGTTCCTGTATGTCTTAAAAAAGGAGGTACTTTATCTTCTATAGATGCTGTACATATAACTTTAGTTTCTCCCATTTCAATTAATACTGAGCCTTCAGCATATTTTGTATAGTTTCTAGTTATATTAATATCTCTTAATTGGTCATTGTTTCTATTATCAATTCTCGTCATTTTAAACCCTTTCTTAATCTATTAAAAGTAATTGATCTCTAAATTAATTTAACAAACTATAGTAATAATATTAACACAACTTTAAAGTAATTTTCCACACTTAAACTCATCCATATAACTTGGTTTTACCTCAAATTATTTTAGATTTATTGTATATATATCTACTATTTTATATTATTTTAATTTATATTCTACTTCCTCTTTACTATTTAATTTGCATATTTCTATAAACTCATTTTCATCTATTACCTTTATACCTAATTCATTAGCTTTTATAAGTTTAGAACCAGCTTCCTCTCCTGCTAGTACAAATGTTGTTGATTTGCTTACACTTGATGTAGCTTTTCCACCTCTAGATTCTATCATTTCTTTAGCGTCATTTCTTTTTAAGGTTGGCAGTGTACCAGTTAAAACTATTTTCATTCCTTCAAATACTTTAACTTTATTATTATCTTCATTTTCAATTATTTGAGTATTTACTCCAGCTTCTTTAAGTTTATTTATTACATTTATATTTTTATCCTCTTTAAAGAATTCAACAACACTGTTAGCCATTGTTTCACCAAATTCCTCTAAATTAACTAACTCATTTGCATTAGCTTCTATTATTGAGTCTAAGCTTTTAAAGCTATTTGCTAATATTTTTGCTCCTTTAACTCCTATAAATTTAATACCTAACCCATTTATAAGTCTCCACAAGTCATTTTCTTTTGATTTTTGTATTGAATTTATAAGATTAGTTGCAGATTTTTCACCCATTCTTTCTAAATTAACTATATCTTCTTTTTTTATACTATATAAATCAGCTATATCTTCTATTATCTTTTCATTTAATAATAAAGTTATTATTGATTCACCTAATCCATCTATATTCATAGCATCTCTTGATACAAAGTGGATTATTCCTCTTCTTATTTGAGCTTTACAAGACATATTAATACACTTTACTGCGGATTCTCCATCTAGTCTAACTGTTGGTTCTGAACAAACCGGACATTTATCTGGCATATTAAATTCTATCTCATTACCATTACGTTCTTCTTTAACAACTTCTATAACCTGAGGTATTATGTCTCCTGCCTTTTGAACTAATACTGTGTCATTTATCCTTATATCTTTTTCTTTTATATAATCTTCATTATGTAATGTAGCTCTACTTACACTTGTACCTGCTAATCTAACTGGCTCAAGCACTGCAGTAGGAGTTATAGTTCCTGTTCTCCCAACTTCAACTATTATGTCTAATATTTTTGTTTTTTTCTTCTCCGCTGGGAATTTATATGCTGTTGCCCATCTAGGACTCTTTGCAGTATATCCCATTGATTCTCTTTGTTTTATATCATTTACCTTGATAACCATCCCATCTATTTCAAAATCTAGTTTATCTCTATTTTCAGTCCAATATTCAATATGCTCAATAACTTCTTGTATATTTTTACATACTTTATAATTAGGACTTACTGAGAATCCTAAATTAGTTAAAAATTCTAGGCTTTCACTATGAGTCTTAAACTCTAAATTTTCACCATATTCTAAGTTAAATATGAATATATCTAGAGGCCTTTTTGCAGTCAATTTGGAATCTAATTGTCTAAGTGATCCAGCTGCTAAGTTTCTTGGATTAGCATATAACTGTAATCCTTGTTCTTCTTGCTGTTCATTTATCTTTTTGAAATTTTCTTTTGATATATAAACTTCTCCTCTAACTACAAGCTCATTACTATCATTAATCTTTAATGGTATACTTTTTACAGTCATTAAGTTCTTTGATATATCTTCTCCTACTACTCCATCTCCTCTTGTAGCTCCTTTTTTAAACTCTCCATTTTCATATGTTAATCCAACAGAAAGCCCATCTATCTTAAATTCAACTACATACTCAACATCTGAACTTACCATATCTTTAACTCTCTTATCAAAATCTTTTAAATCTTGAGCTGAGTATGCATTTGATAAACTAAGCATTGGTATCTTATGTACTATTTGTTCAAACTTATCTAATGGCTTTCCACCAACTCTATTACTTGGAGAATCTATTCTTTTTAAATTAGGATTTTCTTCTTCTAATCTTATTAACTCTTTCATTAATTCATCATACTGTGCATCTGAAATTTCTGGATTATCTTGATTATAGTATTTTTCATTATGGTAATTGATTAAATCTACTAATTCATCCATTCTTTTTTCAATATTCATATCGTAACCACCTCTTATGAAATTCTATCTTATATTATTACCAGTTTATACATTTAATATATTTTAGTATATCATAAAATAAGCTACCTAATTATTTGGTAGCTTATTTTATTAATACCCTTTATCAATATTAATAATATTATTTAATTTTTTACCGTCTTTGTAATTACTTAAATTATTATAAATAACATTAAATGTTCTTTCCTTATTTTTATCACTTATCCAAGAATTATGAGGTGTTATTATTACATTATCAAATTCCCAAAGTTTACTATCTTCACTTAGTGGCTCATTTTCAAATACATCTAAATAAACACCTCTAAACTTCTTTATATATCTTACTAAATCTTTTTCATTTACTATATTTCCTCTTCCAACGTTTATGAAAATTGATTTATCTTTCATTAGGCTAAACTTATCTTTATTAATAATACCTATTGTTTCTTTAGTTGACGGCATAGTACAGACTACAACATCACAATTTTTAAATACTTTATCCATATCTTTAGATGAAAAACATTTATCAAAATACTCTTTAAGTGTTCCATCAGTATTAACACCCCATACTTCAACACTAAAAGCTTTTAATCTTTTTGCGGTTTCGCTTGATAATGTTCCTGTTCCTAAAAATCCTACTTTTTTATCTGTAAGCTCTGTTAAAGAGTAATCCATCTTCCATTTTTTATTTAGTTTCTTGTTGTAAAATTTAATACTATTTTTATAAATATTAAGTATGTTCATAACTATAGTCTCAGATATAGGTACGCTATAACTTCCTTTATTGTTGCATATTAATATATCTCTATTTTCTAATTTATCCTTTGGTATTTGATCAATTCCTATGCTAGACGTTTGAATATATTTTAAATTTTTCATTTTAGATATATCTAATGTATCAAATGGATTATATGTTACTAATATTTCAGATTCATTTATATATTTATCATTTTCTATACTATTTTCAGGATAATATTTTATCTCATATCCCAATTGTTCTATCTTATGTAATTGGTCATTAGAAAATTTTACTGTGCATGTTATCTTCATATATATCCCCTCCTAATTAATTCATTTTATATTATATTTATAATAAACTAAAAAGTCCTCCATACAGGAGGACTTAATCTATTTTAAATAAATGTATAAAACTATGATGTCATAAAAGACGAGGTGTGGTATACATTTATCTAATAGTATTTTAACCATTTTATTCTTAATTATTTATAATTAAAATATAAATTATTTGTAAATTTTATATTAATAATAAATATTATCCAAATTAATTTGTATAATATTTATTATTTAAAGGCTTACAAAAAATTTAAATAGAAGTGAGTATTATTTTTTCATGTATTAACCTAAAAATAGCTACTTCTATTTGTAATAAAAGTAACTATTTGCCAGTAATCTTAATTAAAATAATAAAATTATCTTTTTATATCTATTACATTTTGAACTAAAGCCTTACATCTTCCACATCCAGTTCCTGTTCCTGTAACTTCAGCAACTTTATCAGTAGTATCAGCTCCATCTTTAACTGCATTAACTACAGTTTCAAGAGAAACTCCTTTGCATCCACAAACTGATGCTAATATTTTTTCTATTTCAGATACACATCTTCCACATCCAGTACCTGCACCTGTCATCTCTTTTATTTCATCTACAGTTCTAGCACCTTGTATCATAGCCTTTCTTATATCTATGTAACTAACATTCTTACAAAAACAAATTGTCTTATTTCCTGCCATTATATATTCTCCTTAATAAATTATTTTCTCTAATATTTTATACCATATTTATACTAATTTAATCTAGTATTATAAAAAAATAATTTTGAAAAATCAAAACTATTTTTTTAATTCAAGTTTAGCCACACATTCAACGTGCATCGTATGAGGGAACATATCTACTGGCTGTATTTCAACACATTTAAATCCATGTTCATCTAAGTAATTAAGATCCCTTGCTAATGTAGATGGGTTACAAGATACATAAACTACTCTGTCCGGTTTCATAGATATTATTGTATCTAATACCTTTTCATCGCATCCTTTTCTAGGAGGATCTACTACAACTACATTGGCTGTTTTGCCTTCCTTATACATTTTCGGTACTACTTCTTCAGCCTTACCTACATAAAACTCTACATTATCTAAGTTATTTAACTTAGCATTTATCTTTGCATCTTTTATAGCATCTGCAACTATTTCTATCCCATAAACTTTACTAGCTTTTTGAGCTAAGAATAATGATATACTACCTATACCACAATATATATCGAATACAGTATCATTTTCTTTAAGTTCTGCATATTCTAAAGCCTTATTATATAGTACCTCTGTTTGTAAAGGATTAACTTGGAAAAATGATAATGGTGATATTTCAAATACTAAATCACCTATATAATCATTTATTTTTCCATTTCCATATATAAGTATGTTTTCTTTACCTAATATAACATTCGTTCTTTCTTTATTTACATTGACTACCAACGTCTTAAATCCAGGTATATTTTCTTCTAATACTGATGAAAGTTCATTTAAGTAAGGTAACTTGTTACCATTAGCTACTAACACCACCATAACTTCATTAGTTGTAAAACCAACTTTAGTCACTAAATGTCTTAGTAATCCTGTATGAGACTTTTCATCATAAATACTTACATTATAAGCATTTATGTAAGTTTTAATTATCTTAACTATTTTATCATTTACATCATGTTGTATTATACATTTATCTGTTGGTATAATGTCGTGACTTTTCTTTTTATAAAATCCTATTGAAGGTGAATTATTTATATTTTTTATAGGAAATTGTGCTTTATTTCTATATCTAAAAGGTTCTTCCATTCCTATAGTTTCATGTATTAATACATCATCTAATTTTCCGATTCTAGTTATAACTTGCTTTACTTCATTTGTTTTAATATCCAACTGCTTTTGATAATCTAATTCTTGAATTTGACAACCTCCACAATCTTTAAGGCTATCATCACACATTCTTTTCACTCTAAAAGGTGATGGCTCTATTATCTCAACAATATTTCCAACTGCGTAGTTCTTTTTTGATTTATTTATTTTTACCTTTAATTTATCTTGTATTAATCCGCCCTCTACAAATACAGTAAATCCATCATATTTACCTACTCCAACTCCACCTTGACCTATATCTACTATATCTACTATATATTCTTTTTGCTTTAACAACATAGGTTTATCCTCCGTACATTTATTTTAAAAATATCCAAGAATTTATTTTACCAAAAAAATAGGAGCTTATAAAGCCCCTATATAAATAAATATTCACTTTTATATAATTATAAAACTCTTGTAGAACCTCTATATACTAATCCTCTAGAAGCATCTACTGTAACTATCTCTCCATTTTTTATAGAGTTTAATATATCAAAAGCAGATACTACTACTGGTTTGTTTAAATTTAATCCCATTATAGCAGCATGTGAAGTCATTCCACCTTCTTCTGTAATTATAGCTGAAGCTTTTTCTATATAAGGATTCATTTCTATATCAGTCATAGTAGTAACTAATATATCGCCTTCTTTGAAGTCTAGGCACTCTTCTCCACTTTTAACTACACAAACTTTACCTTCTGCAGTTTTGCTTCCAACACCTATTCCTTTAACTATTTCTTCATTTATAACATGAACTTTTATTAAATTAGTAGTACCACTTACTCCCACAGGCACTCCTGCTGTTATAACTACTAACTCTCCATTATTTATATATTCAGCATTTTTAGCTGCTTCTATAGAGTTTTCTATAACTTCATCTGTATTTCCAGCTTGTTCTGCTTTAACAGTATATACACCCCAAGAAAGTCCTAATTGTCTCATTACTTTTTCATTGCTTGTAGTAGCTATTATTGGACACTTAGGTCTAAATTTAGATACCATTCTTGCTGTATATCCTGTTGAAGTAGATGTTACTATAGCTGATGCATTTAAATCTACTGCAGTTGAACAAGTAGCATGACTTATAGCATCTGTTACTGTATTATTATTTTTTGAATTTTCGTTTAAGATTTTATCATAATCTAAAGTTTGTTCTGTTCTTTTTGCTATTGTTGCCATAGTTTTAACAGCTTCTACTGGATATTTACCAGCAGCAGTTTCACCTGATAACATTATTGCATCTGTTCCATCATATATAGCATTTGCAACATCTGTAACTTCTGCTCTTGTTGGTCTTGGATTTCTTATCATAGAGTCAAGCATTTGAGTAGCAGTTATTACTGGCTTACCTAGTTCATTACATCTTTTTATCATAATTTTTTGAACTACTGGTATTTCTTCAGTTGGTATTTCAACTCCTAGATCTCCTCTAGCTACCATTATTCCGTCAGAAACCTCTAATATTTCATCTAGGTTATCTACACCTTCTTGATTCTCTATCTTAGATATTATTTGTATGTCTGTTGCATTGTTTTCTTCTAATATTTCTCTTATAGCTAAAACATCTGATGCCTTTCTTACGAAAGATGCAGCTATAAAATCTATCCCTTGACTTATACCGAATTCTATATCACTTCTATCTTTAGGTGTTATAGCTGGTAAGTTTATTTTTACTCCTGGTACGTTTACACCTTTATGATTTTTAACTATTCCTGAGTTTTCAACTACACAAACTATATCTTCTCCGTTTACTTCTTTAACTTTAAGACCTACTAAACCATCATCTATTAATATAGTATCTCCTGCTACTACATCTTTAGCTAAATCTTTATAACTTACTGTACAAATTTCTTTAGTTCCTACAACATCATTCATAGTTATAGTAAACTTTTGTCCTTCTTCTAAAAGAACTTCTGGTTCAGCAAATTGTCCTGTTCTTATTTCTGGACCTTTAGTATCTAGTAAAATTGCAACTGGTTGATTCAATTTTTCTCTTACTTTTTTAACAAGGTCTAATCTTACTTTGTGTTCTTCATGAGATCCATGAGAAAAGTTAAATCTACAAACGTTTAACCCATTCTCTACTAATTGAGTAAGAACCTGTTCTTTATCAGATGCCGGTCCTAAAGTACAAACAATTTTAGTTCTTTTTTTGTTAGTTAACATAAATATATTCCTCCTGAAATTTATATAGATAGTATTTTTACCATTTCATAAGTATCTTTATCAAATGTTCTTTCCATTGATAAAGCTTCATGTATATCTAAATCTATTATCTTATTATCCTTTATACCTACAACTCTAGCAGCTTTACCTTCTAATAGTAATTTTACTGCTCTAACACCCATTCTACTTGCTAATATTCTATCAAATGCAGTTGGACTTCCTCCTCTTTGAACATGTCCAAGGATTGTAACTCTCAGATCTGCATTAGTTTCTTCTACTATTTTTCTACCTAGGTCTTGAGCGTTTCCTACTCCCTCTGCTAAAACTATAATGCTGTGTCTTTTACCTCTTTTTTGAGTAGTTTTTAATCTATTACAAACATCTTCTACTTTAAAATCTACTTCAGGAACTATAACTGTTTCAGCTCCTCCTGCAAGACCTGCATATAAAGCTAAGTCTCCACAGTGTCTACCCATTACTTCTACTATATTTACTCTTTCATGAGATGAAGATGTATCTCTTATCTTACCTATAGCATCTATTATTGTGTTCATTGCTGTATCAAATCCTATAGTATAGTCTGTGTATGCTAAATCATTATCTATAGTTCCAGGAAGCCCTATTGCAGGGAATCCTAATTCACTTAATTTTTGCGCTCCATTAAATGAACCATCTCCTCCTATAACAACTAAACAATCTATACCATATTTTTTTAATACTTTTACACCTAATAATCTTCCTTCTTCTGTTTTAAATTCTTCACATCTAGAAGATTTTAGAATTGTTCCACCTCTATGTATAATATCACCAACAGAAGATAAGCTCATTTCTTTTATGTCTTCTTCAATTAAACCTTTATATCCTCTGTTAATTCCATAAACTTTACATCCATAGTATATTGCAGATCTTACAACAGCTCTTATAGCTGCGTTCATTCCTGGAGCATCTCCTCCACTTGTCAATATTCCTATAGTCTTCATAATGTACCCCCTAATTATTTATTTTATAAGCAAGGGACATTTTTGGTCCCTATATTGACTTTTTATCCCATTATGAATAAAAAAATTAGAACTATTAAAATAAATTATTTTCTCATATTATACCATATTTTGAAAATACTTTTACATTATTTATTATATAATATTTTATTTTAACATTCTAATCTTTTTTAATAAAAATTAATTTTTTATTTTTATATTTTCTTTAGGAATTATTTTTTCTAAATGATTCGTTAAATAGGTTGAAATTTCTACTGTTAATCCGTTATATTTATACATTTGTCTTGTATCTTCTGCAAATAAAAATATATTTTCATCTCCTGGATATAAATTTAATGCATCTACAATGTTATCAAGTAATTCTTTATTACTAAAACTATCTACTTTTATATAGATACCTGATTTAGGATTTTTATTTATAGTTTTTTTACTATTATAGTTATTTCTATTATTATATTTTGTATTTTCTTCAAAATTAGATTTATCATTTATATCTTTAAATTCTCTAGCTATAAGTTTTGGACTTTCATCTTCCTTAATATTTAATGTTCCTTTAACATAAATTATGCTATCTTCATTTAAAATTGTGTTATATCTTTGTAAAGTTTGTGGGAATACAATTATTTCAATGGCACCATATAAATCTTCTAATTCTAAAAATGCCATTATATCATTTTTCTTTGTAGTCTTTATATTTTTATTTACTATCATTCCACCCATTATAACTTCTCTTTCATCTAAAGCTAAATATGATTCTATATCTTCTCTTAATGCATTTAATTTACCATTATCTATAGATGTACTATTTTCTAGTTCTTCTTTATACTGAGCTAATGGGTGACCACTTACATACATACCTAAAACTTCTTTTTCTAAAGTAAGTCTTTCTCTTTCATCATATTCTTTTATCCTTGGAATAATGCTAATATCATTTGTATCTTCACTATCATCTGTTGTTTCAAAAGCATCAAATAAAGAAATTTGACCTTTTACATTTTTCTTTCTATCCATAGATATACTATCTAGTACATTTTCATAACCTGCAATCAAGCTGGCTCTATTTTCACTAATTTCGTCAAATGCCCCACATTTAATTAAACTCTCTATGCATCTTTTATTTGTATCTTTTGAGTCTAGCCTTTTCGCTAAATCTTCAAAATCTTTAAAGTATCCATTAGACTCTCTTTCATTAATTATATTATTAATTATATTTACGCCTACATTTTTTACTGCTGCAAGACCAAATCTTATATTTCCATCTTCAACTGAAAACTTAGAAAAACTTTTATTTATATTTGGTTTAAGTATCTCTATTCCAAGTGCATTACATTCTCTTATATATTCTACAACCTTATCTGTATTTCCCATTACACTTGTTATTAATGCTGCCATAAATTCAACTGGATAATATGCTTTTAAGTATGCAGTCTCATACGATAATACTCCATATGCAGCAGCATGAGATTTATTAAATGCATATTTAGCAAAGTCTATCATATCATCAAATATTTTATTTGCTATATCTTCTGGTATACCATTTCTTACGCATCCTGTAATTTCTACATTACCATTATCATCTTCCTTACCATATATAAAATATCTTCTTTCTTCTTCCATGACATCCATCTTCTTTTTACCCATAGCTCTTCTAACTAAGTCACTACGTCCATAGCTATATCCACCAAGATCCCTAACTACTTGCATTACCTGCTCTTGATATACTAAACATCCATAAGTTACATCCATTATAGGTTTTAATCGTTCATGAATATATGTAACTTTATCAGGATTATTTTTATTTTCAATATAAGTTGGTATAGAATCCATTGGTCCTGGTCTATATAATGATATTCCTGCAACTATATCTTCAAAATTGTCTGGTCTTAATTGCTTCATGAAACTTCTCATACCAGCACTTTCTAATTGGAACACTCCTAGTGTATTACCTGATGATAATAATTCATATACTTTTGGGTCATCATAGTCCATTTTTGAAAAATCTATTTTTCTACCATAATTTTTTTCTATTAACTCAAGAGCATCTCTTATTACTGTCAATGTTCTAAGTCCTAGAAAATCCATTTTAAGAAGTCCTAATTCTTCTAATGTGGTCATTGTAAATTGAGTAGTTATTGCATCTTGATGTTTGTATAAAGGTACATACTCATCTATTGGATTTTTAGATATAACTACACCTGCTGCATGAGTTGAGGCATGTCTTAGCATACCTTCTATTTTTTTAGATATATCTATAACTTCTCTAGTTTCTTTATCCTGATCATACAATGTTTTTAAATTAGGATTAGTATCTAATGCTTTGTCTATCGTCATACCTAGTGCAAATGGTATTTCTTTAGCTATCTTATCCACTTTATTGTATGGTATATCAAGTACTCTACCAACATCCCTTATAGCTGCTTTTGCTCCCATTGTCCCAAATGTTATTATTTGAGCAACATGATCTTCTCCATATTTTCTTTTTACATAATCTATAACTTCTTCTCTTCTTTCATAGCAAAAATCTATATCTATATCTGGCATAGATATACGCTCAGGATTTAAAAACCTTTCAAAAAGTAATGAGTATTTTATAGGGTCTATATCAGTTATTTTTAGAGTATATGCAACTATAGACCCTGCAGCACTACCCCTTCCTGGTCCAACCATTATATTATTTTCTTTAGAGAAATTTATAAAGTCCCAAGTTATAAGGAAGTATTCCACATATCCCATTCTCTTTATTACATCTAATTCATAATTTAATCTATCAATAACTTCTTGACTTGGATTTTCATATCTTTCCTTTAATCCATTAAAACATAATTCTCTTAAATATGTGTCTGGTGTATATCCATCTGGAACATCATATTGTGGAAGATGTATTGTATTAAAATCAAATTCCACATTACATCTATTTGCAATTTTTACAGTATTATCCAATGCATCTATTGCATATGGGAATAACTCTTCCATTTCTTCTCTAGATTTCAGATAAAATTCGTCACTACCAAATCTCATTCTATTAGGGTCATTTACAGTTTTACCCATTTGAATACACATAAGAATATCATGTATTTTTGAATCTTCTTTTTCAACATAATGTACATCATTAGTAGCTACTAATGGTATATCTAATTCTTTAGATAAATTTACTAAAGCTGAATTAACTTCTCTTTGTTCAGGTAAATTATGATCTTGTATCTCCAAATAAAAATTACCTTTCCCAAATATACTTTCATATTCTAATGTTTTAGATTTAGCTTTTTCAAAATTCCTATCCATTAATGCCTGAGGTATATCGCCAGCTAAACATGCTGATAAAGCTATAATGCCTTTACTATATTTTCTAAGTTCATCCATATCTACTCTTGGCTTATAATAAAAACCCTCTACATATGATGTAGATACTAACTTTATCAAATTTTGATAACCTTCCATATTTTCAGCAAGTAATATTAAATGACCTTGTCTTTTGTCAAAGTTCGGGTCTTTATCATTTAAAGTACGAGATGCTACATAAACCTCACATCCTATTATAGGTTTTATACCTTCTTTTTTAGCAACTTTATAAAAATCTATAACACCAAACATACAGCCATGGTCTGTTATAGCAATTGAACTCATATTTAATTCTTTAGCTTTACTTATTAGTTTCTTTAACCTTGAGAATCCATCAAGTAAACTGTATTCTGTATGAACATGAAGATGAATAAAATCTTTATTCATCAAATCACCTCCTATTCTATCATTTAATTTTACCACAAATAAATACTATAAAAACAAATTTATAATACAAAAAGAGGCTATATGTACTATAACCCCCTCCTATAATTAGCTTCTTAATTTATTTGCAATTTCTTCAATTTTTCTTAATCTATGATTTACACCAGATTTGCCTATTGGAGGATTTAACATCTCTCCTAGTTCCTTTAATGTCATATCTTCATATTCTAATCTAAGTCTTGCAATTTCCTGTAAATTTTCTGGCAAACTACTTATTCCTATACTTTGTTGAATAAGCTTTATATTCTCTACCTGTCTAACTGCTGCATTGACTGTTTTAGATAGATTTGCTGTTTCACAGTTCACGATTCTATTAACATTATTTCTCATAGCCTTTACTATTTTTGTATTTTGTAAACTTAGCAATGCATTATGAGCGCCTATTATACTTAATAAATCAGATATTTGCTCACTTTCTTTAATATATACAACATAATTATTTTTTCTAGCTACAATTTTGCAATTAAAACCTAACGTATTTATAAGATCTTTTAAAGATTCTGCAAAATCTTCATTATTTGTTACAAATTCCATATGATATGTTTTTCCTGGATCACTTATAGATCCACTTCCAAGAAATGCACCTCTAATAAATGCTCTTACACATTCATCATGCTTTATAAGTTCATTTGGTACTTTATTTACAGTGTAAAATCCATCTCCTGGGGCTAATATTCCTAAGTCTTTCATTAGCTTTTCTGCTCCCATTTCACTTGTAACAAGTAAAACATAGCTATTATTTCTTTTTAATACTTGGTTTTTATTTACTGAAATAGTTGTATTTATCCCAAAATTATTTTTAAGTAATTTAAAAATTTTACGAGCTACTGAGTTTAATTCTGTTGTTATTTTAAGATTTAGCTTTTTATATCCTACAATTTGTATACTTCCAGCTAATCTAACTAAAGCAGCCAATTCAGTTATACTACAGCAATGATTTTCAGGTAAAATCCTTGCTAATTCATTTTTTGTTTCAGCTGAAAAAGACATATTTATCACCTTTGGCTAGATCTTTTTTTGGTTTGATCTTTTTTAATTTCTTGTAATGCTACTTTTATTATTTCTTTTTCGTCATCATATCTAGCAAGATCAACGACTCTATCTAAATGTATAAACTTAGCATCAATAAATCCTTCTTCTTTTTGTGGTATAGTATCCATACTTCTTGCTTGCATTAGATACCAAAATACTGTTTTATGAACAGCTTTATTTTCATCCCAGTTTTCCTTAAAAGTATAATGAATTTCTCCTAAATACTTTAGTATATCTGCTTTTACTCCAGTTTCTTCTAGTACTTCCCTTAATGCTGCCTCTTGTCTATTTTCTCCTTCTTCTACTTTACCTTTTGGTAAAACCCAATCTCCATTGAATTTTCTAAGTAAAAGTATAGCATTACCAAAAAGTACCACACCACCAGCACTAACCTCTTCTCTCATAGATGTTCACTCCTTAAAACTAACATAATAATAAGGATTTCTACACAAATACTTAAAATCCTTTTTACTTACTTGACTCACTTTTATGACTTAGTGCCAAATTAACAACTATATTAGAAATATACTTTGCGTTATGTCTAATGTAGTTACTTTTTATTTCAATTAAATTTTCTTCTATTGATTTAACTCCAAGTTTTTTTAGTTTATCTTTTTGGTGTTTGTCTAATAAAACTTGATTTGCTCCATCATCTTCGTATTTTTTAAATATATTAGTAGATAAAATCTCATTATTAACTATTACATAATCTATTATATTTTTATTTGCATGTTTAATTATAGCATTTATATGGTCTAATACATTATAACCATCTGTTTCTCCAGGTTGAGTCATAATATTTGATATATATACTTTAGGTGATCTAGATCTATCTATAGCTTCTACTACACCTTCAACAAGTAAATTTGGGATTATACTTGTATATAAACTGCCAGGTCCCATTATTATTATATCTGCATTTTCAATTGAACTTATCACTTCATCCAAAGGCTTTACATCTATTGAATCTAGATATACCTCATCTATACCACTTTTTTGTCTTTTAACTTCTTTCGGTATACTTGACTCTCCTCTTATAAATTCTCCATTTTTTAATTTTGCTATTAAATTTATATTTTCTAATGTTACTGGTAAAACTTTTCCTGTAATTGCAAAGATTTGACTCATTTTATAAACGGCAACTTCAAAATTACCGTATAATCCATTCATAGCTGCTAAAAATAAATTACCAAAACTCTGACCCTTTAATGCCCCCTCTGTAAACCTATATTTCATAACTTCATCCATTGTAGGTTCTATATTAGCTAAAGCTAGCAGACAGTTTCTTATATCTCCAGGTGGCAACATGCCTAAGTCTTCTCTTAAAACTCCAGATCCTCCACCATCGTCTGCTACAGTAACAATCGCAGTAATATTTTGTGTGTAGTACTTAAGACCTCTTAAAAATACAGATTGTCCAGTACCACCACCAATAACAACTACCTTAGGATCATTATTTTGTTTTTCCTTTAAAACTTTAGATTTCTTTTTCTCTTTTATATAAAAATATAAAACTATAAATAATGATATCCACCCCAAAATACCTATACCTATGAGTATATCTGTCATATTAGCCTCCAAGTTATCTTAACATAAAATCTCTATGCTTCTTAACTACTCTATACCCCTTATTATTTAAATCATCATATATCATATTTGATATAGTAACTGATCTATGTCTTCCGCCAGTACATCCAATTCCTATTACAAGATGATGTTTTCCTTCTTGTATATATTGAGGAACTAAAAAGTTTATCATATCACTAAGTTTATTATAGAATTCTATACTAATATCAGAATTCATAACATAATCTCTAACTTCTTTGTCATCTCCAGTTTTAGGTCTTAAATCTTCTATATAGTATGGATTTGGTAAGAACCTAACATCAAACATTAAGTCACAATCTGATGGTATTCCATGTTTAAACCCAAAAGACACTACCGATATAGTTAATGTTTTGCCACTTTCTCCTATTGAATATATTTTTTCTATCTCTTCTTTTAAATCTTTAGGCTTCATATTAGTAGTATCTATTATACAATCTGATATTTCTTTTAATGGTTCCATTATACTTCTTTCTAGCTTTATACCTTCTGGTATTTGTATGTTATTAGATAAAGGATGATTTCTTCTTGTCATCTTATATCTTTTTAATAAAACATCATCAGAACATTCTAAATAAACTATTTCATACTTATAGTTTTGATTTTTTAAATAATATAAACTTTCATGAAGTTCCTTAAAAAACTTTCTACCTCTTATATCTACCCCTAACGCGACTTTTTCTATACTAGAATTAGGTTGATAACATAACTCTGCAAACTTAGTTATTAATGCTGGAGGTAAATTATCTACACAATAAAATCCCATATCTTCTAATGCCTTCATAGTCTCACTTTTTCCTGAACCTGAAAGACCTGTAACTATTACGAATTTCATCTTGTTTCCTCCTTTATCATATGATAATATTTTCTATTTGAGATAAATCTATATTAGATTCTTTAGCTATATTTATAGCTTTTTCAAAATTGCCAACATTTTTAGGTATGTGAGCATCTGATCCAATAATAAATTTATTACCTATATCTTTTATCTTTTTTAGCTGTTCTACATTTAAGTATCCATGGCTACTATTTATTTCTAACCTAGTATTTGTTTCTTTTGCAATCTTAGCCACTTCTTCTATATAAATATCACCTTTATCTCCTGGATGAGTTATTATAAATATATCATTTTGTTTCATAGCATTTATCAAAGATTTAGTGTTATATTCTTTAGATTTTTCATTTTTTATCAAGTAGTTATTACAATGATTTAGCATACTTGTAATAGATGTAGGTGTAGATGCAAAATGGTAACCTGCCATTACATAATCTAATACTTCTCTTATTTTATCATTCATATCTATACTACCTTGTGAATCTAATATATTACATTCCATACCTAAAAGTATATTTATTTCACTATATTTATCATTTAACTTATCTATTTCTTCTTTCATTATAAAAATATCATCCATTTTTACACCATAAGCTATATGTTTATATCCATGATCTGAAATACCTAATGTTTTTATCCCTTTTTCAATTGCTACTTTTACATTATCTTCTATACTTCCTTTACCATGACTATACACTGTATGTGTATGATAATCAGCTAATATCTGCATATATTAATCCTCTCCAAGTATTTTTACTTCTTCTTCTAGAGTAACTCCAAACTTATTTTTTACAGTACTTTTAACTACATACATTAAGTCTAAAATATCTTTTGCTTTAGCTTCTCCTAAATTAACAACAAATCCACAGTGTTTATCTGAAACTTGTGCACCTCTTAATGTTAACCCTCTAAGTCCACTATCATCTATCAATTTACTTGCAAAATACCCTTCTGGTCTTTTAAAAGTACTTCCTGCACTAGGTAAATTTAATGGTTGTTTTGTTATTCTTCTATTAGAAAAATCACTCATGTTTCCCTTTATTTCTTCATAATTACCTTCTTCTAATTCTATTTCTGAACTTAAAACTATATAATCACTTTTAGATAGTATACTTTTTCTATATCCAAATTCCATCTGTTCATTTGTAAAATCAAATATATTTCCCTCTGTATCCATAAGTCTTACAGATTTTACTATATCTTTCATCTCTCCGCCATATGCACCAGCATTCATAGCTAAAGCTCCACCTATAGTTCCTGGTATACCTGCTGCAAATTCAAATCCTTTTAAATTTTGTTTTAACGCAGCTTTGCCTATTATAGAAAGTAATGCTCCTGATTGAACTTTTATTATTTTACCTTCTATTTCATAAGAATTAAAATTATCTGATATTTCAATAACTATACCTCTTATTCCCCCATCTTTTACTAAAAGATTCGAACCATTTCCTTTTACTATGTAAGGTATATTTTCTTTTTTTACAAATGCTATAACTTCTTTTATTTGTTCTTCACTTCTAGGTTTTACTAATATATCTGCTGGTCCACCCACTCTAAATGATATATGCTTCTTCATAGGTTCATCTAATTTAACATCTTTTTCATCTAATATATTTAGTAAACATTTATATACATATTCCTTATTCATATATTTCCTCCTAGTTTGTATTTATTATTCATATTTATTTATCTATTTATTTAATCCATTAGTCTCTTTTGTATAAAAATTCATTATCTTTCTATTATATTATAATTATGTATATATGTACTATAATAATGTATTAAAATAAAAATAACAATATATAAAGAACTTTAAATATAAATTATAAAAG
>CALESE010000023.1 GCA_937907205.1 uncultured Romboutsia sp.
TAAAAGACCTATGACTAAAAAAGGATTTTTTAAGAAATATGAATATGTATATGAATTTATACTAATAGTAAAAATAGACAAAAGTTAGTTACAAGGCATATATGTAAAATTTATTTAGAAGAATCTGATCACCTTAGACATAAGCCTTATGGTAAAAAAGTTTACAGCAAACGAAAAAAACAATTGAACGAGTATTTGCAGATGCAAAAGAAAAACATAGTATGAGATATACAAAATTAAGAGGTTTGTCGAAAATTTATATGGGGGGTAAGCCTTATTTTCTCATGCATGAATCTAAAAAAATTAGCCAATTTGATGTGGAAAGGTACATCAAATAATCTAAGGCTTACGCCTACTTTTAGTATTTATCACTAAAAATCTTTATAAAAAAGAAAATAGCCATCTTATATAAATTAAAAATGGCTATTTTGTCTACAATCTGAGACTATGTATGCACATAGTCTTTTTATATTATTTAGTCAAGTTGCTTATTCCTTGTATTTTTTCTACTAAATTATTATACTTAGACTCTAATATTTTATGCTTTTCTTCCCAGGATGCAGCATTTTGTTTTAATATTTGTTCATTTTGCTCCAATTCATTAACTTTATTTTCTAATAAACTTATCGTTTCTTGCAAAGTTAATATATTTTCTTGAGATTTTTTATTTTTTTCTTCCTCTGCTTTACGTTGGCTTATTAGTTCCTCTATTTTACTATCAAGATTTTCACCTTTTCTTGCTACTGATTTGTACCTATCATAATTAAAGACTGCAAATCCACTCGATACTACAGTTGTTATAAGTAATAAAGTTATTATTACTATTGATTTCTTGCTCATAACTTCCTCCAAAAAATATAGTATATACTAAATAATATCATATTACCTGCATATTTTACAAATTACTATTAATTTTTTATCGAAAAAATAACCGAGCATTTACTCGATTATTAATTATATAATATTACATTTTTAAATATAATTCCAATAGTTGAGCTTCTACAAATTGACCATTTTTATTTAATTTATCTGACTTTAGAAAGCTAACCATCCATTCTTTACCTGTGTTATAAACTAATCCAATATTACTTGGATCATCATTAGATTTTTTTTGCAATTTTTTAAATGCGTATATTTTATTTTTTTGAGAATTCTTTAAATCAAACTTATATATATTATCTATCATATATATTTTAGGATTTTCTTTACTTTTTGATGAAATAGATTCTAGTGTTTTATATACATTATCAACTAATCTTTTTTCTGCTTTTTTTAATTTAACTTTATTTCTTTTATCTTCTATGTATTCTTCTAGAGTTTGAGATGTTACTAATTCCCCATCATCAGTAAATATGGGATCGAAAAATAAAATTTTTATATTTCCTGATTTTGTAGGTTTACCCATTACCATACCATCATCACAAACAAATAACCCATATGTAGGAAGTTCTTTTTCGTCATTTGTTTTTCTTAAATTTTCAGATAATAATCCTCTAGCCTGTATAAGATCATTTTTCATTATATCTATTGCATCTGAATCTAAGTTACATATCTCTTTTTTACATAAATATGATGCGCCTTGTTTTCTGCATTCTTTGATTTTTTTATTATTCCCAAACATACATAATATCCTCCTAGTGTTAATAATGTAAATAGCTTAACACTAAATATTATTCTTTTTGTAATATAAATAATACTCTAGAAGATTTTTAAATACTATTTATCTATAAATAAAAAACCTGAGTATAAAACTCAGGCTTTTTTAGCAAAGTTATTATAACTTATCTTATAGGACTTATAATAAATGTATTGTTATAGAGTATGATGGTTGGTTAACTTTATATAGTCATTTCCTCTCTACTTTTGATAAGTTATTTATTTTTATATGTTATATTTACTTATTAGAAATAATATTTTATATTTTAAACTTTGTCAACTTTAATTATAAATTAAATTAATGAATTTTTATTTTATTACTATCATAAAATTTACTAATAAATATAGTTAGTTGGTGATAAATTTGAGATTATTAAAAGCTTACAATAAGCCTATTAAGTTAGAAGTTTTTACTAGTATTTTGCTCATACTCTCAACAATAGTTGCTCTTATAATGTATAATAGTCCACTAAATATAATTTATGAAAATATAATCGAAAATACATATGTCTTTAATGAAATAAATCTTCATATGTTTATAAATAATTTTTTAATGGCTATATTTTTCTTAGTTGCTGGATTAGAAATAAAACATGAAATACTTTATGGCAAACTTTCATCATTTAAGCAAGCCTCTTTTCCTATTTTAGCATCTATCGGTGGAGTATTAGTTCCTGCTTTAATATTTACTTTTATAAATAAAGGTACTGAATATATAAATGGATTTTGTATACCTATATCTACAGATATTGCTTTTGCTGTAGGAGTTTTTTTGATTTTCTCTAAAAAATTAAATCCTTCACTTAAAGTATTTTTACTTTCTCTTGCTGTTGTAGATGATTTAATATCTATATTTGCTATAGGTACTATTTTTTCAATAAATATAGATGTTACATATTTAACTTTAGCTATATTAACTTTTATGACACTAATAATTGCTAATAAATTTTTTAATATACAAAGTATATTATATTACTTAGTGTCTGGACTATGTTTATGGTATTTTATTTATTTAAGTGGAATTCATTCAACTATAAGTGGAATATTACTTGCAGTAACAATTCCTTCATCTAAGCGCTTTGGTATTAGCCCTCTTGAAAGACTTCAAATGATCTTAGTTCCTATTAATAGTTTGTTAATTATTCCTTTGTTTGCTTTTGCTAATACTGGACTTACCTTATCATATAATATAAATATATTTAATTCAGAGGCTTCAAGTTTATATATAGGTATAATTTTAGCACTTTGCTTAGGTAAACCTCTAGGAATTATGCTTTTTAGCTTCCTAGGTTGTAAATTAGGTATATCTAAAAAGCCTAATAATATAACTTGGGTACATATATTTTTAGTTTCATTAATTGCAGGTATTGGATTTACTATGTCTATCTTTATGTCAGAACTTGCATTTATGGATAATCCATTTTTAATAAATGCTTCAAAAACATCTATACTTATTGCTTCAGTTATATCTATAATATCTACATTTATATCTATTACAATTTATGATTTGATTATCAAATTAAGACATCCAAACACAAATCACTTAACTAAAAAATATTACATATCTTAATTTAAATAAAAAGTAAAATAAGGAATAAACCTTATTTTACTTTTTATTTGTTATACATTTTTTTAACAAAATAAAGCATCTAAAATTTATATTAGATGCTAAGCATTAAAATTATTTATTTTTTAAAACTATATACTGTAATGATTCTATAAAAGTTTTAGCTTCTTCCATTGTATTATAAAGACCTAAACTAACTCTTATTAATCCAAGATTTTCCTCATCACTTACTACATCTATATACCCATTAATATTACTTACACCAAGTAATCTATATACATATGGATGTGAACAAAATTTTCCACACCTTAAAGCTATGCCCATATCATTTGCCATTTTCATTGCAACTTCTTCATAATTCATTCCTTTAATACTAAAAGATATAACACCTATTCTGTCACTTATGTCTTCAGTATCTCCATAAATTATTACATTATCTATTTTCTTCATTTCTTTGATTAAATAGTCTTTTATATAAAATTCATGATTTTGAATATTATCAAATCCTATTTGTTTTAGATCTTTAAGTGCCTTAACCATACCCATGACACCTAAAAAATTTTGTGTTCCTGCTTCATGAAGTTGTGGAGGTGATGTCCAAATTACATTATCATCAAATACACCTTTTACACATCCACCACCTTTTAAAAATGGATCTACATTTTGTAAATCCTTAGTTAGACCTACTATTGCTCCACTACCAAACGGTGCATATGCTTTATGAGCTGAAAATGTTAGAAAATCTATTTGTTCATCTTTTGTATTACCTTTCATGTTAATCTCTTTATGTGCTACTAATTGAGCTGCATCAACTATTATTTTTGCTCCATTTTCATGACATATTTTAGCAATTTCATTTATAGGATTAACATACCCAGTTACATTTGATGCACCTGTTATTGTTACCAGCTTTATTTGACCTTTATGTTCTATGAGTTTTTCTCTTATATTATCTATATTAATTCTGCCTAAATTATCTACATCCACATATAGTACTTGTGATTTATATCTAAAAGGAAGATCATTAGCATGATGTTCCATTCTAGTTGTTAATACTTTTGTATCGTTATCCTTTATTAAAATATTCGCAAGTAAGTTTAGACTCTCTGTATCTGATTTTGTAAAAACCACAGTATGAGTATTATTTCCTTTTAAATTAAAAAAGTTTAGTACATCTTCTCTAGCTTCTTCAAATTTTTGAGTACATATATCCCCTTTTTGTCCAAGACCTCTTGCTATGGGTCCATAATATTTTATATCCTCTAATATAGTATTTATAACACTTTTAAGAGGTGGAGTTGTAGCTCCATTATCAAAATTTATAGGTATAATATATGAACCATCAGATAGCTTTACTTTTGTATCTATACCTTCAAATAATTCTCTATAAGTCATAAAATTTTCACCTCCTATATTACAATATATGCTTATATTCTCCAAAAGTTCCTAATATTAAACCTCTTGATTAAGATTATTAACTATAATATACTTAATTAGTTATCATAATTATTAAGGAGAAAACTATGAGGTTAAATAATTACATAAGCTCAACTGGAATATGTTCTAGAAGAGAAGCTGATAAACTAATTGAACAAAAAAAAGTTTTAATAAATGGAAAAGTTGCTCAAATAGGTCAGCCTGTAAATGAGGGTGACGTTGTAAAAGTTAACGGTAAGATAATTAAACCTAAAAAAACTAATGTGTATATAGCCTTAAATAAACCAGTTGGTATAACTTGTACTACAGAAAGACATGTTAAAGGTAATATTATAGATTACATAAATTATCCAGAAAGGATATTTCCTGTTGGAAGATTAGACAAACCTTCCGAGGGTTTAATAATTTTAACTAGCGATGGATCAATTGTTAATAAGATACTTCGTTCTGAAAATAACCATGAAAAAGAATATGTTGTAACTGTAAATAAAGATATTACTTCAGATTTCATATCTAAAATGTCAAATGGAGTTAAGATATTTAATCCTGTAACAAATAAAAATGTTATAACAAAAAAATGTAAAGTTACTAAAGTTAATAATCGTACATTTAAAATAGTGTTAACTCAAGGATATAATAGACAGATTCGTAGAATGTGTGAAGTATTTAATTATGAAGTCAAGAAACTTCAACGAGTTAGAATAATGAACTTAACCTTAAAAGGAATTGCACCTGGAAAGTGGATAAAACTTACAGAAAAAGAAGTCAAAGGATTAATTGATTGATTTAGCTTAAAATAGTAAATTATTATAATTTATACTTTTGATTATATATAATTTTGTATAGCCTAATAAAATTATAATTTTATTTTTTTCTATATCATATATTTTATTAGGATGTGATTCTATGAAAAATTTATATATATTTAAGATAGCTAGATTTTCATTGCCTTTTGTATCATTCGCTTTACTACTTTCTTACATATTATTTGATTTAAATTCTAAAATAGGTGGAATAGGATTTATATTATATTCTATATCTGATTTATATGATAATTATATAAATTTAAGAAAAAAAAATGAACTAAATAAAATAAGCATTGTATTAAATATAATAATGTTCATTTTAGGATTACAAATGTTATTATTTCCATCTATATTCTAGCAAAAGTTAAGTAATAAAATAACCTAATACTAAAACTAGTATTAGGTTATTTTATTACTTTCTTTGTCTATCTTTTGGAACTTCACATGTTGCCGTAGCCTTACATACTACTATATCCTTTAATAAATAGTCTGCTGCAGAGCCATTTATATCATTTCTTACAATTATATCTTTTTTTGCTTCAAATACTATTTTTCTAATAGTATTATTAAAAGCAACTATTTCTCCAATAGCTTCAATATAATCCCCTGAGTGTACAGGCTCTAAAAATTCTATATTATCATATCCTTTAAATAAACCTTCATCTCCATCATTTCTTATTAATAATTCTGTTGCTACATCTTCAAATAATTGAAGGATTTTAGCTCCATCTATTAAATCTTCGCTATAATGAGCATTATTAGAATGCATTCTCACCCTTACCATAGATTTCATAATCAATCCCTCCCCCAATAATATATAGTTTTATATATGATTGATTATATCTATGTATTACACATTTCATTTTACAAATATTTTTGAAATTAATACTTTATATAAATTAATTCATTTTCATGATATCTAGCAATTGCATATAAAGTATCTGATAATCTATTTATATATTTTATTAAAAGTGGATTTATATTTTCTATTTTACTTAAAGTTAAAATTCTTCTCTCAGCTCTTCTGCATATAGTTCTTGCTATGTGTAAGTTTGCTGAAATTATACTTGTACCAGGTACAATAAATGCATCCATTTTATCTATTTTTTGTATGTAATCATCAATTATATTTTCTAATGTTTTTATATCATCTTCTACAACTATATTTTTGTATTGATTATTTTTAGTAGCAAGCTCTCCTGAAACTGAGAATAACTTTATCTGTATATCTCTAAGTACTTTTTTATCATCATTTTCAGAATAATTTATGCAAAGTCCTATATAAGAGTTTAACTCATCTAATGTTCCATAAGACTCTACTCTTATATCATCTTTATCAACTCTAGTTCCATCATATAAAGATGTTTGTCCATTATCACCTGTTTTTGTATATATTTTCATATTTTCATCCTCCTATTTTTAGTATTTTTAAAATATTATATTAATTTATTATAGACTACTTTAACTTATCTAATATTTTATTAGTAATATATTCTTTATGCGTAGAAAAATATATTACTAATCCATTATAAAATTTATCTGATAATTCAAGTATATCCTTCATTTGAGTTAAATTTTCTATAAATGTGTTTTTATCTATAAGTCCTACAATATAACTTATTAATACTTCTAAAAAATATGTAGCTTTAATTTCATAATCACTATGATTTTTAAGAGATTTTTGAACATATGGAGTTATACTTATATATGTAGCTATTTCTCCTATATCTTTATTATTATAATTAATTATATTATCTAGTGAAGTTATTTTATATTCATCAGCTAAGTTAACACCTTTAAGTAAATCACATAATGTATTTACTATAAATTTATTTAAAGTATCACTATTATCTTTTAGCATAGATTTTGCTATAATTTCATCTGTAATATTTTCTACGTATTTTTCCAATTCTGCTAATCTCATGATATACCTCCATTTATTCTTATTATATTATACCAAAATAATAAATAAGAAAATATATGTAATTTTAGAAATAAATAAACTTACATATAATAAGAGTATATCAAACATATATTTTACATTGTTAATTCTAATAATTAATAATATTTATACTAACTATATTGTATCTATAATAATATAGTTAAAACACTAAACTTGGTATTTATGAGCCTACTATAGTTCATCCATTTGGATGAAGTACTTTCCCTGACATATAGCTAGAATCATCACTTGCTAAAAATACATAGCTTGGAGCTATCTCAAATGGTTGACCTGCACGATTCATGGGTACTTTAGATGTATATGTTCCAAATGTTTCTACTTCTTCAGATGAGTATGATGATGGAATCAGAGGCGTCCATATTGGTCCTGGTGCAACTGTATTTACTCTTATTCCTTTTGAGACTAAATTTTTAGATAAATATCTAGTAAAAGATGTTATAGCTCCTTTGTTAGATCTATAATATAATAAATTCTCTTCTCTCTTTTAGATTTTTATTTTTATATCTACTGGGTATTTTTTATGTGATTTATTATCATATTCTTCCTTACAAATTTATTTGTCTTATAAAATATAAAAATAATTTACACTACTCTAATGTATTTAGTAAATTATTGAAATTCTAACTATATTTTTCATTTATCTATTTTATGTATTTTATATATATGATATACTATTCTTTATATTAATATATATAATTTAATATTTATTATAAGGAGGATTTTGATGTCATTTATATTTTTAATAATAGGATTTTTATTTCTTATTAAAGGTGCTGATATATTTGTTGAAGGTTCTTCAACAATTGCGAAAAAATTTAATGTTCCACCTATGGTTATAGGATTAACTATAGTAGCTATGGGAACAAGTGCTCCTGAAGCCGCGGTAAGTATTACTTCCTCTTTAGCAGGACAAAACGATATGAGTATTGCTAATGTTGTTGGTTCTAACTTCTTTAATATACTTGTTGTTTTAGGGGTTTCTTCTATAATAGCTAAACTACCTGTTCAAAAGGATACAATAAAAAGTGATACACCATTTTTAATACTTGTAAGTTCACTTTTATTAATATTTGGATTAAATTTAAAGCTTGGAAGATTAGAAGGTTTTATACTACTTGGCTTATTTACATTATTTTTAATAAACACAGTAAAATCTGGTATGAAATCTAGTAACTCTGATGTAGATACTAGTTCTAGTGAAGCGGCCGTTGCTATAGATATTTCACAAGATGATCAGATATCTGTACCTAAAACTATATTATTATGTATAGTAGGTGCTATTGGTATAATATTTGGCGGTGATTTAGTTGTAAATTCTGCAACTAATATAGCTACATCTTTTGGTATGAGTGCTAACTTAGTTGGTCTTACTATAGTTGCAGTCGGAACTTCTTTACCTGAATTTGTAACATCTGTTGTAGCTACAAAAAAAGGTGAAACAGATATAGCTATAGGTAATGTAATTGGTTCTAACCTATTTAATATACTACTAGTTTTAGGATTAGCAGCTTCAATACATCCTATTGCTATGAGTACTCTAGCATTCATAGATATAGTATTTATGTTAGCAATTACTATTTTACTATATATCTTTATGAAAAAAGATAATTCTTTAGTTAAAAAACAAGGTATATTATTAGTAGTTTTATATATTGCTTATATGATATTTACTATAGTTAGATAATAATATATTAAAATCTATATAGTATAAAACCCTCCTAGAAATTACTATACTATTTCGGAGGGTTTTATATTATATGGATTTTTTCTAGGTATTTTGCATACATAAGCTTATACTATTTTCATTTCTATTGTATATATTTTTAAACTGCATACTCAAAATAAAAATGTTGTAAACTTTAATATTTCAAATGATTTTTTATTTCATCTATACTTGGTTCATAATCCATCCATAAACTTTCGCTATTTGATAATTCATCAACTTCATCTCTTATACAAAATGTACATCTACATAGACATGCATTTGTTATATTTACATAAAGACTATCTTCTATTGTATATAAAATATTCATACTCATAACTTTATTTTTCCTTTTCTCATATTAATTTAAAATCTTTTTCTTTAGTTCTAATTTATCAAAAGATATGCCTAGTAAAATAAATACTATAAAACTTCCTATTGGCTGTATTAATCCTATAGATGTAAATATAAATGCTGCAAGAAAATTACCAAATATAATTCCTTCTGCTACCATATATAAAATCATACCTATAATTCCTGCTATTAATGTACCTATAATATTTTTTTTATTTATAAATTTATCACGATTAGATGATATAAATAAAACTAATAGTGGTTTTATTATCATAGTTGGTATTACCCATATTACAGAACCAGTTATAAGATCTGCCATACCAGCTCCAATTGCCGCTGAAATCATTGCATATGGCCTTGGAAGTAATGTAGCAGCTATATATATAAGTGCATCTCCAATATGTACATACCCTCCATTTGCACCTATTGGTATATGTAATATGTATGCCGTTGTTAAACATATAATTGATGCAAATAATCCAGTTAAAATTAATAGTTTTATTTTTATGGTATTATTCAAACCTATTCCCCCATTTCTTCTACTTTTGTATATTTAATTTCTATATTTATATTACTATGATTATTTAATATTTTATATATATTCAAATACAATTTGTTTAAAACTCAAATTGTATCAATACAATTTACCTAATATAAAAGACGAGAAAAAAATCTCGTCTTTTATATTTATTTACCTTATTTTTTCATTTTATGTTTTATATCATCTACTTTGCCTTCCATTATATGCATAGCATCTTTTACATCATCTTTTACATCTTTAGTTAATTCTTTTGCCATAAATTGTGCTTTTTGAGCAGTTTGTTTTACGTCTTGTTTTAATTTATCCATCTCTGACATAGTATTTTCCTCCTAAATTACTTTATAATTTGATAGATAATTACTATCTATAGTATTTTGCCCAATATTTTTATAAATAAAATTGAAAATACTCTATAATTTAAATTATAAATTATTTAACCCTTAATCTTTAATTTTCATAATATATTAATAAAACAAGGAGTGATTTTATGACATCATACATTATGTACGGTTTATGTATTATTATTTTTATAATATCTTTTATCAAAGATAAAAATAAAACTAAAGCCGCACTTAAAAGATCTTTTAAATCTTTTGAAAATATTATGCCACAATTTTTATTTATAATGTTAACCATTTCTGTAATTTTGTCAATTATAAATCCAAATACAATATCATCTATTATTGGTAATGACTCAGGATTTTTAGGTACATCTTTATCTGCAATTGTTGGTTCTATTACAATGATGCCCACTTTTGTTGCTTTTTCAACTGGTGATTCTTTGCTTAAAAGTGGTGCTGGATATGCTCAAGTATCAGCTATGATTTCAACACTTACAATGGTTGGTGTACTAACATTTCCTATGGAGTCTCAATATATTGGAAAAAAAGCTGCTTTTTTTAGAAACTTTATGGCTTTTTTATTTGCATTTGTAGTAGCTTTTTTTGTAGGAGGTATATATAATGGATTTTAGGTTTATAATACATCGATATAAATATTTTTTGATAAGTTTATTTATTTCTATTGGAATCTATTTTTTTAATACTAGTTTAGGTACTAATATATTTATTAATGCTAAGTCTAGTCTTTTTCAAATGATATCTATTTTACCACCTGTAATGATACTTCTAGGATTTTTAGATACTTGGGTTTCTAGAGAATATTTTGTTAAATATATGGGTGATAACTCTGGTATACTAGGAATACTATTAGCATTTTTAATAGCTTTCTTTGCTGCTGGACCTATGTACGCAGCATTTCCTTTTACTGCTGTATTATTAAAAAAAGGTGTTAAATTTTCTAATATTATGATTTTTTTAAATGCATGGTGTGTTACTAAGTTTTCTACACTATTATTTGAATTTGGAGCTTTAGGTTATAAGTTCACTTTAATTAGACTTATTATAGATATTCCTGGTGTAATAATAATGGGTTATATTATTGATTATCTAGTAAACAAATGTAGATTATTCACCAAAATAAAATTATTTTAATATATGAAAAATTAAATTTATATAATAAAAAATTCTCCCATAACCTGACAATTATGGGAGATAAATAGTTGTAATAACAAATTCTATGTGAGGATTGAGGGAGAATCATTATTACATTAGGGTATTATATTATGTTTTTTAAGCTAGTCTTTTTACTATTTTATAATACATTTTCTATATGAATTTACTATGAGTTTCTTATGAAAAGTGTTAGAATTTAAATTATTATTGTGAAAACTACTGAATTTTCCTTATTACTTAGTTTATGGACAAATCCATGGTTATTAAGTATTTGATTCACTAAATAAAGTCCTAATCCACTTCCACCAGTTTTTCTCGAACGAGATTTTTCTATTCTAAAAAATGGTTTAAATATTTCTTTTAGATATTTATCATCTATTTTTGTTCCCGTATTTTCAATCTCTACGTATATTTTTTTGATGATATTTCTTTTAGTAGATTTATTATTTTTTGTATAAAGATTAATTATAAGCTTTTCATTATTAGGCGAATATTTAATAGCATTATTTATTATATTATTTATAGCTTTTGTCATTCTTTCTTCGTCACATTCTATAAATATATCATCATCAATATTTAGTTCTGTCTTTATATTTTTTTCTTCTATTAAAAATGCTTGTCTATTTACTAATTTATATAGCAATTTACTTAGATTAATTTTTTTTAAATATAAATCTTTTTCTAATATTTCACATTTAGATATTTCCATCATTTCATTTACTAGCTCTTTAAGTTCTTGAGTTGATTCATATGATTTTTTTAAATAAGCATCTCTATCTTTATATTTACCTATATTATAAATCATCCCTTCTAATTGTCCACTGATTATCGTTATTGGAGTCTTCAATTCATGGGAAATAGTTGCTACAAAATCTTTTCTTCTACTTTCTGCTTCTCTTTCTTTTTCTATAATCTCTATTAATGGCTTAGTTATAACATTAGAGTATATATATGCACCTATTGCACCTATCAATATAGCTATTCCCATAATGTATGGCATAATTTTTCTAATAACATCACTAGCTTCATCTATTGGTTGCAATGGCATTACAATGTCTACTCTATAAAAACCATAATAATCATTAGTTTTTAGATATACAGTTGTTTGATATTGTTCTATGTATTCTTTTGGTCTATTACCTAAAATAAACCGAGTATAATTTTTCAATATAAAATCAGAATTACCATCTATTATTCGCCCATTTTGATCTCTTATTAATACTGAAAAATTATTTTTCTTTGCAATATAAGAAATTTCTTCTTTTAAAAATTCTGTATCTTTATATTTAGAATTCTCAGTTAACCTATTTATACTATTTTCGAGTTCTTCAATTTTATATTTTTTATAATATACTGGTAATAAAGAATTTAAGATAAAATATATAATTATAGCTAAAGCTATTAAAAGAGCTGTCGTTATAGAAAATAGTTTATATTTTATATTTAAATTTTCCCATTTATTAAATATCTTTTTCAAGTGTATATCCTATACCTTTTACTGTTTTTATATATGGTATCTTAATTTTTTTTCTTATATTTTTTATATGTGCATCAACTATTCTTGTATCTCCATAATAATCATATCCCCATATACTATCTAATAAATTTTCTCTTGTTATTACTTGTGGATACTTTTCTATAAGTGTTTTTAATATATTAAATTCTTTTAATGTTAATTCAATATTTTCATCTCCAATTTGAACTGAATATGTACTTAAATTTAGTTTTAGCTTTTCAAAATTTATTGTATTATTATCATTACTTTTTATGCTACGTCTAAGTATTGCTTCAACCCTTTTTATTAATAAATTAAATGAAAATGGCTTTGTTATATAATCATCACACTCTAACTCAAAACCTTTTACTTGATTACTTTCTTCATTTAATGCTGTCAAAAATATTATTGGAACATTTGAACTTTGTCTTATCATTTTACATACTGCATATCCATCTAAATTTGGCATCATTACATCTAAGATTATTAAATCATAATTTTCTTGCTTAAATTTTTGTATACCCTCTAATCCATCATTTGCTGAATCTACTTTATATCCTTCTGAGATTAGAAACTCTACTATAAGCTCTTGTATATTAAAATCATCTTCTATAACTAAAATAGATGAGTTCATTTTATCAACTCCTTATAATTTATTTTTATATGAATATATACATTTATATTATATACAAAAATATAAAAATCTCTCTATATATTATAGAGAGATCAGACTGTAGACAAAATAGCCATTTTTAATAAATTAAAAATGGCTATTTTCTTTTTTATAAAGATTTTTAGTGATAAAATACTAAAAATAGGTGTAAGCCTTCACTAGTGTTGCATCTAACTAATATTTACAACTTGATTTTTACAAAATTTATATAATGAAAAAAATAACCTCCTTTGGTTAAATGGAATTAAGAACAAATCCATCCTAATGAGGTTATTTATTATGAAAATATTTAAATCTAATAATAATGATACTACTTTTATTAAACAATTATAGTAAACGAACTTAATAATAAAGGTATGAAAATTATTAAATAAGCTAACA
>CALESE010000024.1 GCA_937907205.1 uncultured Romboutsia sp.
AGTAAATTAACTTATAAATGATAGTATCTAATTTATTATACTTTTACTTATATAAACATATAGCAATAATATATATACTAACTTTTTAAAGTTAAACTACTATAATTTAGATTAAGTAGCAATGAGATTAGCTTAAATAATGCATGCTAAAAGTGGATATTATATCATCTAGAAAATCTAGAGGATATAATATTTTTAGGCGGAAATTATGAAAAAGACAGTAAGAAAAGCAATAATACCAGCAGCGGGGTTAGGAACAAGATTTTTACATGCAACAAAATCACAACCAAAAGAAATGTTGCCAATAGTTGATAAACCAACACTACAATATATAATAGAAGAAGCGATAAATTTTGGAATAGAAGAAATATTAATAGTAACAGGGCGTAGTAAAAAATCAATAGAAGATCACTTTGATAGAAGTGTAGAATTAGAACTTGAGCAAAAAGGCAAAAAAGAAATGCTTAAAATTGTTCAAGATATATCTAATATGGTAAATATCCACTACATACGTCAAAAAGAACCAAAAGGACTTGGACATGATATTTACTGTGCAAAAAGCTTCATCGGAAATGAGCCATTTGAAGTTTTACTAGGAGATGACATAGTAGATTCTGAAACTCCATGCCTAAAGCAATCAATAAATATAGAACTACCTATACCACATAATAAAGATCCAAATACAAATATAAATGTACCTATCCCAAAAATTTTGATTTTACCTTTAGAGTCGCTAACTCTATCCCAAAAGATAAGAAGGCAACATATTGTTATCATATACAGTGATACAATCCATTCAGCTGTACTCATATCAATATTAAGGATTTGAGATACCATAGATATTGATATATTAACAATACTACCATCTAAAGTAGACATAAATGTAAATAAACAAGTAGCAACTAATATTAGCCAAATATTATAGTCCTTATTTGAGTTATAATTAGTTTGTGTCATATTAAAAACTACTTTATATTAAATTGTAATTAAATAATCAATTTATTAAGAAAGTGTAATTAGTACTATATTTATATTTTTAGCTTATTTATATACATACAATTTAAAATGAGAAAGAAAAAAGTTATAGTAAATATATAGGATTTGGATTAATTATATAGTTATATATATTGAAAAATGGTACAATATATATATAACATATTAGGAGGAACTACAAATATGATAGATATACATTGCCATATATTACCTGGGATTGATGATGGAGCAAAAGATATAGAAGAGTCTTTAGAAATGGCAAGATTAGCTGTAAGTGAAGGTATAACAAAAATTATAAATACTTCACATTATCATCCAGACTTTGACTATGAAAAAGGAGAAATACTTATAGAGAAATCAAAAGATTTTAACAATATATTGAAAAAAAATAATATAGATTTAGAAATTCTAATAGGAAATGAGCTATATTATAGTTCTGATTTATTAGAATATATTAAATCTAAGGAATTTTATACTTTAAATAATAGTAGATATTTACTAATTGAGTTTTCTCAAAGTAATTTCCCAAATAACATAGTAGATGTAGTATATGAGTTAAAAATAAGAGGATATATACCAATACTTGCACATGTAGAAAGATATGTACAAGTACAAGAAAATCCTAATATAATTTATGAATGCATAAAAGAAGGAGCATTAATACAAATAAATAGTAATACTATAGTAGGTAAAAACTCAAAAGAAGCTTGTAAAGTATGTAAAATATTACTTGATAACAACATGGTACATTTTATTGCTACTGATTCACATAATACAAATAGAAGAAAGCCTGCTATTAAAGATTCATATGAATATATAATAAATAACTACAGCTGATAAATTATTTAAGTTAAACCCAGAATCTGTTATACAAGATAAATTAATAGATATAGAAAATCCTAATAAATATAAAGATAGAGGATTTTTTGCTAAATTATTTAAAAGAAAATAGCTACCTAGTTAAGGAGCTATTTTTTTAATAATTATAAAATATTTTTAATAATACGTAAATTATAGTATACTTTTTAAACTATATTATAAAATTTAAATGGTTATTTTAATTATATATATTATTGTTTTTTACAAATAAGAAAGAATAAAATTATTATATTTAATAGAATAAATATAGTAAAAAAACAAAAATATAGGATATAATATTTACATAAGAAATATATTCATAGAAAAATAGAATATATCATAATGGAGGACAATATGAAAAATTTCAAAAGAATAGTTATAACATTAATTAGTTTATTATTAATAATTTTGATTGCAGGATTTGGATATGTATATAATAAGCTAAACTCTATATATGTAAAAGATGATGTAAAATCAGATATTAAAAAATCACAAGAAAAAGAAGTAGATGGCATAACTAATATACTATTAGTTGGAACTGATGGAAAAAATGTAGAAAAGTTAAATAGATCAGACTCAGTTATGATTGTAACAATAGATAATAATAAAAAAGATATAAAAATAACATCATTTGCAAGAGATACATATGTAGATATTCCAGGTCACTCAACTGAAAAATTAACTCATGCATATGCATATGGAGGAATAGATCTTTTAAAGCAAGTATTTAAAGTTAATTTTAATATAGATGTAGATAAGTATATAGCAGTAAACTTTGTTTCATTTATGGATATTATGGATGAAATTGGTGGAGTAGAAGTAAACGTAGAAGAAAAAGATATTAAAGAAATAAATAAGTATATAGACGCGTGTTATGATTACTACTATGATAGAAAAGATGAAGTTAAAAAAGAGTATATAACAAAATCTGGAATACAAAGATTAAATGGATATCAAGCATTAGCTTTTAGTAGAATAAGATATACTGATGATGCATTTTCTAGAGATAATAGACATAGAGAAGTAGCACAGAGTGTATATAAAGAATTCTTAAAAAGAGGACCAGAAGAATATAAAAAATGTGCAGATATATTATTAGAAAATACAAAAACTAATATAAGTCCTATGGAAATGTTAAGTCTAGGATATACAATATATAAAATAAATGATAAAAATATAGAACAATTACAATTTCCATTAAAAGAACATAGAAAAGGTCATATTATAAGTAAACAAAAGGGATGGGTATTAGAATGGGATAAAGAACCAAACTTAAAAGCATTAGAAACATTTATATATGGTAACAAAGAAGATAATAATCGACAATAAACTTTGAAATAGTAGGATTAAAATCCTACTATTTTTGTTATATTAATTTTATATAGACTAAATATATAAAAAATGATAAAATGTATAAGCATACAATGTGGGTGGGCGAGGGATATATTTTATAAGGAAAGAGGAATGAAACAAACACTTCAAAAAAATCAAATTAAAACTGAGGTATTAGCAGGATTAACTACATTTATAGCTAGTGTATATATAATCATGACTAATGCTCTAATTTTATCAGATGCGGGAATAAGCCAAGATGCAGCAATGATAGCTACTATATTCACCTGTAGTTTATCAACAATACTTATGGGCTTACTTTCTGACACACCATTTATAGTAGTACCTGGAATGGGTATTAACTCACTATTTACCTACACCATAGTAAATTCTATGGGACTTAGCTGGCAAGATGCACTAGGTGCAGTATTTATAAGTGGTATTATATTTACAATAATAGCTAGTACAAAACTAACACCAATACTTTTAAAGTCAATACCTGGTAACTTAAAACATGCTATAACTGTTGGAGTAGGTTTTTTTATATTATTTATAGGTCTTCAAAAGAGTGGAATAGTTATAAGTAATGAAAGTACTTTAGTAGGGTTTGGTAATATAGCAAATAAGGAAACGTTAATAAGCTTAATTACTTTAATTACAATACTTGTGCTTCACATAAGAAATGTTAATGGAGGATTACTTATAAGTATAATTGTAGGAACTTTACTGTCTATAATTATAGGAGTAATAGATATTAAAAATATAGATATAAATATGTTTAATATAGGTGCATTTAATGAAGTATTTTTAGGAATGTCATTTAAAAATATTTTAACTGTTCCATTTATAATATCAGTATTTTCAATGACTATAGTAATTGTATTTGAGAATATGGGAATATTATATGGTCAAATGGAAGCTATAAATAAACTAGAAAATTTCCAAAGACCATTTACTATAGTAGCTATATCGAATATGATAGCAGGAATATTTGGTACTAGTCCAACAATAGTTGCAGCTGAAAACTTTTCAGGTATAAGTGTTGGAGGAAGAGGTAAGATAGCATCATTTACTTCAGGAATATTATTTTTATTATCACTATTTTTAATTCCAATATTAAAATTAATTCCAAATGGTGTAATTAGTAGTGTTCTTATATTTATAGGTATACTTATGATACAAACATTCTTTGATATTGAAAAGGGAGATATAATAGATACTATATCTATGATACTTATAATTTCTTTAATTCCTTTTACTTACAATATTGTAAATGGAATAGCGTTAGGATTTATAACCTATACAATACTTAAAGTGGCATCAGGAAAGTGGAATGAAATTTCTCCTGCTATGTATATATTAACAGGATTATTTATACTAAGTTTTATTATGAATATTTCAATGGGAATTACTCATTAATTTAAAAGATTTTATAGAGATGATATAAAACTGAGTTTATAGGAACTTTCTTTTGATATACTCCATATATAGTATACAGTTAAAATAATTAAAACTGTAACTATGAAAGGAGTATATTTTTATGTCAAAAAAGCAGAAATAAAAAATTTCATACTTTTGGGAGAACTATAAAAAATACTTGGATAAAAATAATTATAGGAATACCTATTTTAAATTTCTTATGTTTTGTTTTATGTCTAAATTTATTCATACCAATATAAATACCAATAGAGCCTCCAACTATAGATAATGATAAAAGGCTTGTTTCACTAATCCTCCATTCATTATTTATAGCCTTTTGTTTATCTATATACATAAGTAAAAATCCTAAAACATTAATTAAAAAAATATAGATATATAATAAATTTTTCATATAGCCTCCTATAAATTAATTAATATATATAATTATAACTGTAATACTATATAAATAACAGTTTTATTAAATAATATTTAAGTACTATATTTATTCAAAGAGCAATGGTATTATTTGTATATAGGTATATAAAATAAATTTGAAGGGAGTATTAAAGTGAAAAATACAAAAATAAAAGATATAAAAACTTTAGTAAAAACTAAGTTTGTAAGTTTATATGATGTTGAATATAAAAATAAAAATAATGATGATAAGCATTGGACAGTAGCTTCAAGAAAAAGTGAAGAACACCTAAAGGACTTTTATCTAAATAATAAAAAAGATAATGTAGATGCAGTAGTTATATGTGCATTTCATAAAAGCGAAAATAAACTAGTACTTATAAAGCAATTTAGAGTACCTATAAACAATTATATCTATGAACTTCCAGCAGGTCTTGTTGATAACAATGAAGACATAAAAGATGCAGTTAAAAGAGAATTAAAAGAAGAGACAGGTCTTGATATTATAAGTATAAATAAAGAAAGTAGTAAAGATAAATTATACTTATCTCCAGGAATGACTGATGAATCAGTAGCTTTTGTCTATTGTTTATGTGATGGTAAATTAAGTAAGGACTATTTAGAAGATGATGAAGATATAGAAGCAATACTTGTGTCTAAAGAAGAAGCTAGTAAGATATTAAATAGTAATGAAATAATAGATATAAAATCATATCTAATATTACAAATGTTTGCTAATTTAGGAGATAAATTATTTAGTTAAAAAAATAAATGGCATCTTGGATGGATTAATCCCAAGAAGCCGTAAACCTCAGTGAATTATAAAATATAATTCTTTTTAATTAATTCTACAATAAAGGTTATTATCCTTTTATAAAAATTTCAATATTTAAATAAGAAAAAGGTATAATTATAGATAATGATATCTTTTTTATGTTATAGTAAACAGCTACATAAGTAAAGATAATTTTTTAATTGTGACATTATAATAACTTAATTAATATAATAACTTTATAAACATAGTAGGGGGAATATATTATGATTTATTATAATGTACTTAATTTAATAGGGAATACCCCTATAATTAGACTTAATAATATTAATAAAAATATATACTTGAAGCTAGAAAAAAATAATCCTGGTGGAAGTATAAAAGATAGAGCCGTATGTAATATGATAGAACAAATGGAAATAAGAGGAGAGCTAAAAAAAGGAGATATTTTAGTAGATGCAACTAGTGGGAATACTGGAATTGCTTTAGCTATGATAGGTAAATTAAAGGGCTATAAAGTAATCATTGTTATGCCAGATACTATGAGTATTGAAAGAAGAGAATTAATGAAAGCTTATGGCGCAAACCTAATCATTACAGATGGGAAATTAGGTATGAAAGGTTCAATATCTAAAGCAAAAGAATTATTACAAGAAAATACTAATTTTAAAAGTATAAATCAATTTGAAAATAATGATAATGTATATGCACATTTTAATACTACAGGAGTGGAAATATTAAAGGACATCCCAGATGTTGATATTTTTGTTTGTGGTGTTGGAACTGGCGGAACTTTAAGTGGATGTGCAAAATATTTAAAATCTAAAAACCCAAATATAAAAATAATAGCTTTAGAGCCTAAAAACTCACCAGCTATTTCTAAAAATAAAAGTGGTAGCCATAAGATACAAGGGATAGGAGCTGGATTTGTACCAAAGAATTATTATGAATATTTAATTGATGAAATTATATTAATTGAAGATGAAGAGGCTTTTGATATGGTTCGATTACTCGCAGAAAAAGAAGGGTTATTAGTTGGTATATCTTCAGCAGCTAATGTATGTGGAGCTATTAAAACATCTAAAAAATACCCTAATAAAAAAATAGTAACAATAGCACCAGATGGAATAGAAAAGTATATATCTATGGGAATATTCAATAATTAAAAAGGGTGATGACAGAATGTTTAAAAGAATCAATAAGGATATAGAGTTCATAATGGAAAATGACCCAGCAGCTAGAAGTAAAATAGAAGTTTTTTTGCTATATCCATCTATTCACGCTAGAATAATGCATTTTTTATCACATTTTCTATACAAACATAATAGATTTTTTTTAGCAAGATTAGTATCTCAAATATCTAGATTTATAACCGGAATAGAAATTCATCCAGGAGCAATACTAGGTGAATCTATACTTATAGACCATGGAATGGGCGTTGTAATCGGTGAAACAGCAGAAATTGGAAATAGGGTTATAATTTATCAGGGCGTAACTTTAGGAGGGACAGGTAAAGATATAGGAAAAAGACATCCTACAATAGAAGATAGTGTTATGATAGGAGCAGGTGCAAAAGTATTGGGACCAATAGTAGTAGGATCAAACACTAAAATTGGAGCAAACTCTGTAGTATTGCATGATATACCTGCTTATGCAACTGTTGTAGGAAAAAAAGCTATGGTAGTAAAGATTAATAAAAAATAAGAGGTAATAATATGCATTTCACATATATAATAAGGTGTAAAGATGGATCTTTATACACAGGATACACTACTAATATATTAAGAAGAATGAAGGAACATGAAAGTGGAATTAATTCTAAATACACAAGAAATAAAGGTTTTGAAAAATTAGAAGTATATTTTATAAGTAATACAAGAAGCAAAGCTATGAAATTAGAAAGCTTTATAAAAAAACAGACTAGAAATAAAAAGCTAAATATTATAAAAAATCCTCAAGATTTTATAAATGAAATAGAAAATGGATTTAATTATATAGTTGGGGGAATTAATAATATTTCAACTAAAAATATCCAATAAGGTAGAAATTTACTTTATTGGATATTATTTTAGTATATATTTTTATAAAGACCTAAATCACTAATTTTTTTAGTATTTATATCATTTTTAAATGCATCAACAAACCATGATATATCACGTTTTTTAATAGTACCAGATAGAAGCAATAATATACAATATATTGCTATTATTAATATAACTTCTAAAAATACTAATGAATTTATTTTAAGAAAATTAAATAAAAGTTTAGTAATATAGCTTGAAATAGATACACATATACCAGGTTTAATTATCCAATCAAATAAAAGAAATTCTAATTTAGTTACTTTTAAAAGCCTATTTATACTAAGTAATGAGTTTAATAAAGTACATGAAAACAACACAGCTATAAATCCATCAATACCTTTTCTAGGAATTAAAAATAAAATTAAAAATATTCTAATACTCATATCAATTAAATTATATTTTAAAGTACTCATTTGTTGATCTAGAGCATTTAAGCTACCGTCTACAATTCTATCTAAATACATAAAAGGAATAAGAGGAGCTAGTATTCTTAGCATAAATCCAACTTCAGCATTATTATAAATTGCCATACCTAATTCATTAGAGTATATCATAAAAAGGCCAGTAGAAAATACTGCAATAAGCAGTGTGAACTTAAATACTCTAGATATGATGGAGTTAACTCTTTTTTTCTGATTAAGAGCATTAGCTTCTGCAATTTCAGGTATTATAAGTGTTGAAAATGATGCTAAAAACATAGATGGGAAATTAAGTAGTGGCATTACCATACCTTTTATAAGACCAAATATAGATAAAGAAGCTGAAGTAGAAGAACCATACATTCTAAGAGCATTAGGTATTAATATATCTTCTAATGTTCTTAGTCCTGTTTGAATATAAGCACTTGAAGCAATAGGAATTGATATTCTTGATATTTCAAACATACTACATTTTTCACTTCTAGAATAATAAGCTTTATTTAAATTCTTATTTTCAAATATGTACATAATATAACAATAAATAGTAGACATTATAACCGATAAAGAAGTAGCTAAAGTAATTAATATACATGTATAATTAAGCCCCTTAGGTAGTGCAAAACTTATAAGAGAACAAATTATAAGCATTAAAGTAGATATTTCAACTATATCTGAAGTTACACTTTTTATAATCTTTCTCATACCATAAAAATATCCATGAAAACATGCCCCTATGCCAAAGAAAGGAAGAGAACAAGATAATATCTTAAGAGGTATTATAGCTCTTTTATCTCCTATCCAGTATGTTGCAATAATATTAGCATTACTAAATAGTAAGTATGTAGTTATTAAACTAAAAAATAAACTATAAATAAATGCTTTTTTCATTATGCTATTTATCTTTTTATAATTTTTCTTACCAAGCTCTTCTGCTATAAGACGAGTTGTAGTAACCCTAATACCAGATATAGAAAGAGTTGCTGCCATCATATATATACTCATTAAAAGCTGATAAAGTCCCATACCTTCTGTACCAATTTTATTAGATAAATATACTCTAAAGCCCATAGTTATAAAGCTTACTGCCATTGTCGTTGAGGTAAGAATTAGAGCATTTAGAATTAAGTTTTTTCTTTTCATAAAATTATTCTCCTTAACAATTATTATATTTAACTATATGAAAATTTGGATTTAAATATTATATAAATAAAAGGACAAAATAAATTTATATTTGAAATTATAAGGAGAAAAATTATGATTGTAAGACTAGGATATGTAGCAATAGCTTTGAAATTAGGCAAGGTTACTTCATCAAGTACATTAACTTATACAAGGTATAATAAATTAAAAAATGAAGAAGAGAAAATTAAAAAATTAAAAGAAATAACATATTCAAATATAAAAGATTTAGAGAAGATACTTAGATATAATATTGAAAATAATATACATTTTTATAGATTAACATCTAACTTAATACCACTTGCAACTCACCCTGAAGTAATGTGGAACTTTATAAAATATTTTGAAAAAGACTTTAAATATATAGGTAAAATAATAAAAGAAAGTAATATGAGAGTAGATGCACATCCAGATCACTTTAATGTAATAAATAGCGATAAAGAAAATGTAGTAGAAAATACATTAAGAAATTTAAATACACAAGTAGACATATTTGAAGCATTAGAGTATAAAGAAGGAAAGCTTGTAATACATATAGGTGGATCATCTGGAGGAAAAGAAAAATCAATACAAAGATTTATAAATAATGTAAATAAATTTCCTAAAAGAATAACTGAAAGGCTTATATTAGAAAATGATGATAAAGTATTTACAGCAAAGGATGTTTTATATATATGTAATCACACCAATATTCCAATGGTACTAGATATTCATCATCATAATTGTAATAATGAAGGAGAATATATTGGAGATTTGTTAAATGATGTATTTGACACTTGGAAAAAGGAATCATTACCTCCTAAAATTCATTTTTCAAGTCCAAGAGAATTTGAAGGTGATAGAAAGCATTCAGATTATATAAATGCTATGGATTTTTCAAATTTTTTAGATATATCAAAAGATAAAGTAGATAAAGATTTTGATGTAATGATAGAAGCAAAACAAAAAGATTTGACAGTAGAAAAACTTGTAAGTGATTTAAAATCAATAAGACAAGATTTTAAATTTATAGATAATACAACTATAGAGATTTAATATAATAAGACTCTATATAAATAAATATATGAAATAAATTGCAAATTTTACTTATAGTTAGTTAAAGTATTATATAAATAGGGGATAATATAATTATAAACCAAGTAAATAATTATAAAAATAATAAAAAATTTGCAATAAGGATATACTAATTATAATTTAGT
>CALESE010000025.1 GCA_937907205.1 uncultured Romboutsia sp.
TATGAATTCATATCATATTGTTCCTTAGTTATTCCAAATTGACATCTTGATTTTGATGACATCATTTCCCATAAAGTTGCATGATTGATGAAATCTAAATCTTCAAAGTATGGTACAACAACATCTTCTGATGACAACATGGTAAAATGTGTATTTCTATCTGTTGATAATTTGATGAAAACAACGTTTGAATTGAATTTTTTCTTCAAATCTTCCATTGCCCCACTATTGTTTGGATCTGTATAATACACAACAACTACATCAGCATAGTCATAATTAATATATGAAATGACATCATCTACTTTATATCCTTCATCAGTCAATCTATAAGGAATATAATAAATAGAATAAGTACCTGTATCAAGATTCTTAATTGTTTTAATAGTATCTTTCAATCCAAAATCCACCATATAATCAAAATATTTCAGATTGCGATCCATCATCATATAATAAGGGTATATTGAACATTCTGGTAAAGAGAATTTCTTGAGTTGTGTTGGACTTTCTACAATTGACCAATCCGAAAGTTGAAACAATTTCTTATTCAAAACATCATATCCCTCTAAGAAATTTCTTGTATGCTCATTATCAATCTTACAAACTGGACACCAGAAAACCTTTTCAAATCCTCTAAACCAATATGGATCAACCAATAGATTTCCTAAGAATTGACTTTCAAACATTACAATATTAAAATCATTACCATTATCTGGATTGTTTATAAGTTCAAACAATTCCATTTCCATCTTGCTTACAACATTAGAATCACTTCTTTGTTCACCTGCATGCTTACCAAAATTATCTGACCAAATGATTTTAATGTTATCATTGTCTTTTACCCACTTGTCAATGATATCATGTGATTCATTATTCTTTGGAAGCAATATTGTCAAAGTATTGAAATTCTTATGATGTTCAAAAAATGTAATGAATCGCACTACATTTCCATCACTATCCAAATTATACTTGTTTGTCTCTCTATTAATAGAAGAGATAATAGGTATGTACAAGATATTTTTATCTTGCATGTGATCGTCTACAAATTTCTTATCTATTGTCATGATCCTTTTCTTGTAATTTACATGATACTTCATGAATAATATTGAATATATTATCAATAAGATAGTCAAATTCTTCTTTATATTCACTACAAAGCCTTGAACCTTCTAATTGTTTATGCACATTTTTCATTACATGATTCCATCTATCTGGTTGTACAATAGGTTCATCTGCTTTCTTCTTGATTCTTCCTATCAATATAGCATTATTCATTCTAGAAATCAAGAGGTTGACCAATGATCGGTCACCTCTTGTAATTTCTGCTCTACACGATTTGAGAAGTTTCAAATCTTTGTTTGTTATGTTATTCATATAAGTTATGTTCTTTAGCGAATTTTGCACAAAAATCACAGGTGGTACCACATAGCTGATCAGCACATTCCCATCCATTTCCATCCATCCATTTATTGATGAATCCATCAAGCTTCTTATTTGGAATATCAATATCTGTCTTAGACTTCAATTCTGTCTTGCCATCATAAATTGAGGAAAGAGGTTTCCATAAAGAAATTACATTACCATCAAAGTCTTCTGACATATATGCTTCCATCACATATTTCAAATACTCTGTTGTACCAGTTCTACCAGAAAGTTTAAAATAATTTACACCAGTATTTTCACGATAAATCTTTTGATCCTCTGGTCTAATGAATCTCATACGAAGCCAAGCTTCTGGGGTTGATGAACGTGCTGACATACAATATCCCATTGGATAATTATTGTAAGACATACTATCCTCTTTTGTTTTGTTTGTTGCATGACATAGATAGCAAGAATCTCTAAATACACAATGTGTGGCATAATGAATGCCATTTCCATCAACACCAGCTACTCCACAAAATTCTTGAGCCATACATTCTAATATGCAACCATTTTCGTCACAATACTTCTGTGCATTAATTAAGAAATGCTTATTACGATTCTTAAGAATTGAATTACAGAACTTATTTACTCCAAATGTTTCATGATAATATTTCAATTGAGTTACAGTATCAATATGAGAAATACATGACATCTCAATTTCAATATCTGATACTTCTCTAATAAAAAGCAACATCATTGGGTTTGCCACAGTAATACGTGCTACACCAATATTTTCAAGCCATTTTACAAGATCCTGAATATCCTTCTTATGATTCAACATCTCTATCTTTGAACCATAAGGTTGAATTGAATTCATTGTATAATTGAATGCAATATTGTTATCCTTCAACTTCTTTACATAATTTGCAAAGAATTCTTTATCAATATCTGGCAATCTCCAACCTGGTCTTGCAGTTACTGCTTCATTACTTGCATCAGATCCAAAAAATTCTACAATCTGTGACTTACCCTTATATTTCTTATTCAACTCTACAGCAACATCAATCAATTTAGGATCGAAATTACAACCTACTTTATAAAAGTTCATGTTCTTGTTACTGTAATCAAAATTTGGTTTCCAATTCATATTTACTTCTTTTTAATTAAACTTATTGATATTAATATAGTAATTAGACTAAAACAGGTTCAAACTTATTGTCTGAACCTGTTATTAAAATCTTGCATATTCATTGCTAATACTTCTGCTGTCTTAGTAGATTGCATTATGTAAACAGCTTTACCAGAAAATGCATCTGCCGCTACTGTTTTAAGGTGCCAAATTACTCCAGTTTCTCTTTCAGTATAATTTGGACATGACTGATGGTATACCCATAGTGACATTAAAGTGACTAAACATGCACCAATCAATATTCCTACTAAGATAAATCCAATTGCTTCCATGTATATTAATTAAATGTAAATTCCATTTTATAATAAGGATAGAATTTTTATAGAAAATTTCAATTTAATTGCATCTTTTTACTTAAAATTCTCTGATAGATACTATGCCTTACTTCTATACTAGCTAATTCTAATTTGATGTTAGATTCACGTTCTGCCGCAGACAATGACTTTTCTGATATATATGGTACAGTCAAGTCATAATCAAATGTATACCAAGTCTTCCAAAGAAACTTATGCTTCTTCTTATATATGGCCCATTTGATATATACAGTAGTTTCTTCTGTTGGAAGAAATCCTACTTTTATATTTACTGGTCTGCTATCTCTTTCTATTTCTACTATTCTACTCATGTTTACAATATAGTAAAGTGTGTATAATCTTTTCAAAAGTATTTTTACATATATAAGATTTATTCAATTTGAAAATGAAGTACAATGGAACAAACTACATTACTGAACTGAAATCTATAGAATATATAGTAGAGAAGAACAGTAACAGTAAAGTAGAAAATCATACTAAGCTTAAGAAAGTAGAAAGAATAATATTGATAGGTGAACTTTACTTGAATTCAGTAAAGATGCTTAAGAGAGATAAGATAAAAGTAGAATATGCAGATCCTACTAAGCTCAACTTTTCTTTCAAAGATGATAAAGTACACATATATAGTGGTGAGAAAGACTTGCCAGATATAGTACTTACTAAAGCAGATTCTAAGAATACTGTGGTATTGATGCGTAGTGGATATACTAAGGAAGTGATAGCAGCTTTACTTGATGCTATCCAAGAATTAGATATACTTATATTAAACAATCCAGAAGCAGTAGCTATGTCATCTAATAAATATGCAACTGCATGTTTCTTGACAAAAGCCGAACTTCCACAACCAAAATATGTACTTGCAACTTCTGGTGATATAGATAAAGAAGATCATAAGAAGCTAGATGAAAAGCTAAAGCAACTTTATGGTAAGCTGGATGATGGATTAAAATATGTTTGTAAGATTCTGAATGGACATGGTGGTAAAGGTGTATTTTGTTGTCGTGGCAAAAACATTGTGTCTATATTGCAATGTTTGTTCAAACTGAAAGAAAACTGCCCAATACTCATACAAGATTTCCAAGAAATAAAAGATGGTGATATCAGAGTCCATGTACTTACATTAAATGGAAAGCAAAAGATATTGTCTTCCATCATGAGAAAGAAAGGAAAAGATTTCCGAACTAATCTCAGTCTTGGTTGTGACATGGAAGATGACTACAAGATGACTTCCGAACAAGAAAAGCTGACTTTAGCAGCTGCTAAAGCATCTGGTCTCGAATGGTGCGGTGTAGATATGTTGCCATTACAAAATGGAAATACTATAGTAGTAGAATTGAATGGCGCACCCGGACCAAGCTCGCCAATCAATGATCCTAACATAGAAGAAACTAATTGTAAGTTCTTTGAAAAGTTAGTAGAAGCAATAAATGAACTTTGTAAATAAAATGGAAAAAGAATATAAAAACATCAATGAAGCGATGGCACTTCTGAAAAATGATACCAAGTTAGAAATAAAGAATGTAATATGCTTCTATGTTGGAGAAAAGAAAGTAAAGAGCTACGATGAAGCAGTAGAAGAAAAAGAAGAAGATTGGTCTTATCAAGATTATTTGACTATTTGCTGTCATAAGAGAAAACTTAATCTTGTATGGCTGAACAAAGCAACAGTACGATTTACTTATTCTAATCATATCATATCTATAGATGATGATATAACAGACATGCATTTCTCATTGAAGCATTCTAACATTCATGATACCATTATATTCCAAGGTCAAGCTAATGATGACAATAAGAAAAACTATATTGGTTTGATGAGAGCATTTGAATATGAAGGTTTTTTCATGCTAAATACTATAGATGAAATCATTATGGCATCTGACAAGTATCTTGCATCTAATTTATTAGCTAAAGAGAATATTCCGCAACCTGGATATGTACTGATAACAAGAGAATTGATGGAGGACTTGAATACAGAATGCCATGATACCAGAGAAAGCTTCTGGAAGATGCTTGATTCTATCTATAAAGATAATGAAAACATAAATGAACTAAAAGAAAACAGACAGTATGTAGTAAAGATATTGAATGGTAGCCTTGGTATTGGTGTATTCATTTGCAATCATGATGAAGTAGAAGGAATATTGCAAGCTATGTTTGCTGTAGATAAAGAAGCGGAATTCATCATACAAGAGTATAAAGAAAATACTGGTGACATTCGTGTACATGCATTTTCTGTTGATGGTGCTAATTATGAGATACTTGCTTGTATGAAACGTGATAAAATAAGTGGCGACTTCAGAAGCAATGTTTCGTTAGGGGCTAAGACAGAAGAATACCAGATGACAGATAAGCAAAAAGAAATTGCATTGAAGGTTGCTAAGCTTTCTGGATGCAGATGGGTTGGTATTGACTTGATGGCTTGTACTGATGGTGACTTTGTAATAGAATATAATTCAAGTCCTGGTGTTCAAGGAATATCTCAGCAAATCAAGCATAATATGTTTGATATTGTGATAGATAAGATAGAAGCATACATGAAGAAGAATGCTATTTATCATACTGATGACTTTGAATTTGGTCAAGACAAAGGCAGATGCTTTACATCATACAATAAAGACACTATTCTTGAACTTTGGGAACATGATTGGTCACTTATATCTAGCAAGAGACAAGAAGTAATGTACAACTGCTTACTTATGCAACCAGGTCTTTTCTATAAGATACATGGTAAAGACAAACCAGAATATGGATTGGATTGCTCTGGATATATCAAATATGTAATGAAGAAAGCATTGAATGTAAATACACCTAACATGTGTGTTGACTTCTTCACTATATTCACTGATAATGATTGGGAAAGAATATCTGTTGATGATCTTAAGCCTGGTGATATAGGTGTAAAGAATGAATCTACTATATTGAACCACTGTGGTATATATGCAGGTGCAGGAAAATGGTTTGATACTTCTTATCTTTACGGAGTACAACTATCTGACTATTCACACTTCAATTACTTCTTTAGAATAAAGAATATCGATACCGATGCTTTAGGAGAAAAGACAGATCA
>CALESE010000026.1 GCA_937907205.1 uncultured Romboutsia sp.
AGGTATTTAATGCAACATAAATATAAAGTGTTGCACTTGTATTGACAATCTATCTTATATTAATTATAACAAAACCACCCACTAATAATTTATTAAGTAGGTGGTTTATTTTTTGCTTATACTTTCTCTATATTCAATATCATAGCCCAACTTTATGCTATTTATTTTTACTTCTTCACTTAAAGCTTTTAAAATCATTTTTGCGCTTTGAACTCCACTTTCTTCATAGTAATATTCTACTGTGGTAAGCTTTGGCGATATTATATTTGATATTTTAGATGTACCTATTGCACATATACTTATATCTTTTGGTACATTTATATTATTATCTTTTAGATATTCCATTGCACCTATAGCTATATTGGCCGTTGCACAAAATATAGCATCTATATTATTATTTTCTATTAACTCTTTAGTATTTACATATCCAGATTCTTGAGTAAATTCTCCTATTTTTACTATATTTTTATTTAATTTTATATTATTATCAATTAAGCAATCTTCATATCCACGTTCTCTATTTACTCCTACAGACACATCTTTTCTATTTACTCCAATATAAGCTATATTTTTGTGATTATTTTTAATCAAATACTTAACCATTTCATATGATGCTTCATAATCACTATGATATACACATGGATATCCATCTACATTTTGTCCTACTATAACTATAGGTATTTTAATACTTTTCAATATTTCTAAGTGCTTTTTTGTAATTATAGTAGCAACAAATATAACACCATCTACATTTTTATTTTTAAATATTTTTAAATACTCTATTTCTTTATCTATATTTAAATCTGTATTTCCAAGGATTATATTATAATTATAATTTGAAAGTTCATTGCTTATACCTGATACTATTTTACTTACAGTTTCAGAACTTATTTTGGGAAGTATTACACCTATTAGATTAGTCTTTTTTGTCCTTAATATTTTTGCATGAGTAGAAGGTATATAACCAGTTTCATTTATGACATTTTGTATCTTCTCTTTATTTTCTTCACTTACATATCCATCATTTAGAAATCTTGATACAGTTGACCTAGATACACCTGCAAGTTTTGCTATATCAATAATATTCATTTTTTCTCTCCTAACATTATTTTATATATAAGTTTATATTATTTATTATATTATGTCTATACATATAATACTTCACTTCTATAATATAGCTAACAACCTGGATAAAAATTACCACTACCTAAATTTATCTATTGCTATATAAAAGCCGTACTCATATGAGTACGGCTTAACATTTAATATTTTTTAAATACTAAAGTAGCATTATGTCCACCAAATCCTAAAGAATTTGACATTACATATCTAACTTCTTTTTCTCTTCCTTTATCTAAAACATAATCTAGATCAAGTTCTTCATCTAAATTTTGAACATTTGTAGTTGGAGGTATAAATTTATCATCTATACTCATAGCACATACAATCGCTTCTACTGCACCTGCAGCTCCAAGTAAATGTCCTGTCATAGATTTAGTTGATGATACATTTAAATCATATGCTTTATCTTTAAATACATTTTTTATAGCTAAAGTTTCTAATCTATCATTGTACGGAGTTGAGGTTCCATGTGCATTTATATAATCTACCTCATCTAAAGGTACATTTCCATCTTCTAATGCCATAATCATAGATCTAGTTACTCCATATCCATCTTCTTCTGGTGTTGTCATGTGATATGCATCTGATGTTAATCCATATCCTACAACTTCTGCATATATTTTTACATTTCTTTTTAATGCCTGTTCTAAATCTTCAAGTATAACTATACCTGCTCCTTCTCCCATTACAAATCCATCTCTATCTTTGTCAAATGGTCTTGAAGAAGTCTTAGGATCATCATTTCTAGTTGACATAGCTTTCATATTACAAAATCCTGAGAATGAAAGTTCAGTTATTGGTGCTTCGCTTCCACCAGCTACCATTATATCTGCATATCCCCTTTGTATAATTTTTAATGCTATTTAAGAAATTATTCTTTCCATTTCCTATTGGTGTTACACATCCAAGACCTTTTATCACAACTCTCTTTTTCATAGAGAATACCTCCCCTATTTATTAGCCTTTATATATTTAACTATATACACTATACTTTGAAACTTTTCAGCTTCTGTATCTGGTATTTCTACAACTTGATTAAACATTTTTTATTTCTCATAAATATTATATTCTTAAATTAATATTAATATTAATTTTATTTTAAATTTTCAAATATTTATAAATAAATTTAACCTATAGTTTTATAGTTTAATATTTATTGCATAACCATACCATCATCTACATTTATAACCTGACCTATAACATACTTTTCTTTACTTCATCGCTTAAAACTTTAGTCATGTCTGTGTCTATAAATCCTGGTGCAATAGCATTTATATTAATATTTCTTGATGCTAATTCTCTTACAGTAGCTTTTGTAAATCCTATTACACCTCCATATGCACCTAATGCAAAGGCTGCAACTATTCCTCTACCATCACCTATTCCTTAAGCTGATATTACAGGAATATTTACAGAATCACTTACTTTATGAGTTAATACCATCGTAGTTAACTCACCTATATGTCAACCAGCCTATGTTCCTTCAACTATAACTGCATCAACTCCTAATTGTTCCATTCTCTAAGCTAAAGCTATGCTTGGCACTACTTGTATTATTTTAGTTCCAATTTCTTTTAATGTATTTATATATTTTGCTGGATTTCCTGACCCAGTAGTTATAACTGGTACTTTTTATTCTATAATTAAATCAATTATATCATCTACATAATGAGAAAGTAGAATAACATTAACTCCAAAAGGCTTATCTGTTAATTCTCTACACCTATGTACCTTAGCTTTTATAACTTCTTTTGGAGCATTCCCTCCTGCTATAATTCCAAGTCCTCCCGAATTAGATACTGCAGTATCTGCAACCCAAGCCATACAACCTTATATTATATGGTATTTTATATTTAATAAATTACAAATTTTATTCATACGTTCCTCCTTGTATACTCCAATTTATTACTGAATCTCCCCAAGTGAGACCTCCACCAAATCCTACTAAAAAAACATTATCTCATTTATTTTACCACTTCTAAGTGCTTTGTCTAATGCTACTGGAATTGATGCAGCTGACATATTTCCATATTTATCTAAATTCACATATACTTTATCCATTCCTAGCTTTAACCTCTTAGCAGATGATTCTCCCATTATCATTACTGCAAATTTATATGCATCATTGCCTATCATTTGTATACTATGTAAATTATTTTCTATTGTATTTTTACTTGCAGGAAGTTTAGAACCTCCAGCTGGTATATTCAAAACATCTGCACCACTACCATCAGAACCTAAGTATGTAGATAAAATTCATCCATATATTACTAATACATTTTTATACATATTAGCTTGAACAAATTGTTTAGCAATTGTTATACCATATATAAATCCAGAACAAGCTACTGATATATCAAATTCATCTGTATTTTTAGATTTTATATTTTCTGGTACATAACTTCCTGTTCCTAATATACCAACCTTCTTATTCATATTTAAACTAAACCTCCAAAACGAGTCTATTTATCATCTTCTGAATTATTTTCTTCCATAACCTTTATAAACTCTTTTATATCTTCAACAACATTACCCTTTGCAAATTTTATACCTTGATTTATTGCATTCTTTATAGCTGTTGAGTTAGAGCTTCCATGAGCCTTTATAACCCCTCCATTAACTCCAAGAAGTGGAGCTCCTCCATATTCTGAGTAATCCATATAGCTTTTTAATTTTTTCAAATCATCCTTTATAAGCATTGCACCTATTTTACCTTTGGTGCTACTTAATAAAGTTTCTTTTATAAGCTTCATAACAGACATTGCCACACCTTCTGTTGATTTTAATAATATATTTCCTGTAAATCCATCACATACAATTATATCTGTACAATCATTTATAACATCCCTAGCTTCAATATTTCCAATAAAGTTTATATCTATATTTTTAAGCTCTTCATAAGCTTTTTTTACTAAATCATTTCCTTTTCCTTCTTCTAAACCTATATTAGCTAAACCTATTTTAGGATTATTAATACATAATACTTTTTTAGCATATATATTGCTCATTGCTGCAAAGTCTACTAAATTTCTAGTCTTACAATCTGCATTTGCACCGCCATCAGCAATTATAGTCATTCCTTGATTAACATTAGGTATCGCTGGACAAAGACAAGGTCTATCTATCCCTTTTATTCTTCCAACAATAAATAGCCCTCCTGCAAGAAGTGCTCCTGTACTTCCAGCTGATACAATTGCGTCTGCCTTTCCTTCTTTTACCAACCTTAGTGCAACAACCATAGAAGAATCTTTTTTACTTCTTATAGCCTTAACAGGCTTATCTTCATTTTCTATTATCTCGGTAGTATGAACTATTTCTAATTTATTTCTATCAAAGTCATATTTAGAAAATTCTTTTTCTAATATATCCTTATCTCCCGTTATTATTAAGTCAACACCATACTCTTTTATAGCGTTAACTACACCTTCTACATTAGATCTAGGTGCATTATCTCCACCCATTCCATCTATTACTATTCTCATATCTTTTCCTCCTAATCTAATTCCTCTAATATAAATTTTCCTCTAAATATTTGTTCTTGTACTTTATTATTAATAATAACTTTTACATAGTGTTTTTTACCAACTTGTCTATATACTTCAGCTTTAGCTATAAGCCTATCTTTTTGTTCTATTAACTTTAAGCACTTAACATTTGCAAATCTCATAATTACTTTTGGCGCATCTATTATAGCCATCGCTAAAGAATCTGCCATAGAAAATATATAAGTATCTTTTAAAGTATTAGTTTTAGAGTAAAGCATATCCTCTGTAATTTCTAACATAGATATTCCTAATTGCCCTACAGACAAATCAATTATTTCTCCTATAATCTCTTTAATCCCTAAAGTTTTAACTTTAGAACTTTCTGACTCCGCTATAGACTTAACTCTTTCTCTTAATTCTGGTATATTAAGGCTCATTCTATCAAGCCTTATAGTTTGAATACTTACTTCAAATAAAGATGCTAATTCTTCATCAGTATAAAAAGGATCAGACTTTAGCATTTCGATAAGTTCTTTTTGTCTTTGGGCTTTACTTTTCTTTTTCATATTACCTCCAAGTTTTTATAGCTATAATTAGTACTAAATACTAATAGTAGTATGTATTATCACAATAAAATTATCAACTCTTTTATTATTTTTTATTATTTACTTTTAATTTTATTATATAATTTATTTTTTTGTACGTTTAATTTAAATAAAAAAACATGTAGAGTAATCTACATGTTTTTTGGAAGCTATTACTTAGATACAACTTCTTTACCTTTATAATATCCACAGTCTGGACATACTCTATGTGGTAATTTTGGCTCATGACATTGTGGGCAACTTACAAATCCTGTTGCTTCCATTTTTGAGTTAGCTGCTCTTCTCATATCTCTTTTTGATTTAGATGTCTTACGCTTTGGTACTGCCATTTACGCCACCTCCTTAGTCATTTTTAAACATATCTTTTAATTTAGCAAAACGGGGATCTATAATCTCCTCGTCGTTCGTGATTTCATCGCATGAACAATCTTCTTTATTTAAGTTTGCTCCGCATCCTTGACAAAGTCCTTCACAATCCTCACTACAAAGTACTTGTGTTGGTAATTCAAAGTCTAATGTTTGTTCTATAATATCTACAAAATTTACCTCTTGTCCATCATAAACAAAAGCATCATCATCTTCAAATTCACTTTCATCAAAGTTTTCTTTAACTAAAAATCCTTGTATAGAATATTCAATAGGTACTTCTACCTCATCTAAACATCTTGAACAATTATCAAGAAGTGTAAAATTAATATCTACATTAATATAATAACCTTTGTTAGTAGTTGAAATTTTACCATCTATACTTATCGGTGAAAGTAGTTTATAACTATTATCACAATAATTAATAGTATCAACTTTTTGAGAAAAATTCAAGTCTAATTTATCAGTTTCTCTTCTAATTAATCTATCCAAACTAATTTGCATAAAATTCACCTCAATATATCGCCAAATTTATTATACAAATCTAGCATATGTTTGTCAAGTATTTTTACTTGATAGATATTTTTGACAATAAATATCTTATAAAATTTAAGGTAGGTTTTACCCTACCTTAAATATAGTATATAAAATTATTATTTAACTAAAGAAACTGTATCTCTAGCTATAACTAATTCTTCATTAGTAGGTATTAATAATATCTTAACTTTAGAATCTTCTGTAGATATTACTCTTTCTTTACCTCTTACTTTGTTAGCTTCTTTATCTAATTTCATTCCTAAGAATTCCATATTTGAAGCTATTTCTTCTCTCATTTCTATTCCATTTTCACCAACACCAGCAGTGAATACAACTGCATCTACTCCGTTCATTTCAGCAGCATAAGAACCTATATATTTCTTAACTTTTTTAGCATATGATTCTAAAGCTATTTGAGCTTTTTTATCTCCTTTAGCAGCCGCATCTTCTATATCTCTGAAGTCACTTGATATTCCAGTCATTCCATAAACTCCAGACTCTTTGTTCATTAAGTTGCTTAATCCTTTAGCATCTAATCCTTCTTTTTCCATTAAGAATGGTAATATAGCGGCATCTATATCTCCACATCTAGTTCCCATTATTAAACCTTCAAGTGGAGTGAATCCCATAGATGTATCAACACATTTTCCACCATCTATAGCAGCTACAGAAGCACCATTTCCTAAGTGACAAGTTATTACCTTAACTTCTTCTGGTTCTTTACCTAACATCTCAGCAGCTTTATTAGAAACGTACTTATGAGAAGTTCCGTGGAATCCATATCTTCTTACTCCGTACTTAGTGTATAATTCATATGGTAATCCATATAAGAATGAAGATTCAGGCATTGTTTGGTGGAAAGCAGTATCAAATACAGCTACCATTGGTACACCTGGAAGTATAGCTTCACAAGCTTCTATTCCCATTATGTTTGCAGGGTTATGAAGAGGAGCTAAATCTATACATTCTTCTATTGCAGCTTTAACTTCAGGAGTTATAACTACTGAACCAGCGAATTTTTCACCACCGTGAACAACTCTGTGTCCTACAGCTTCTACTTCACTTATTTCTTTAACTCCACCGAACTCTGGATGAACAACAGCATCTAATACTAACTTTATAGCATCTTGATGATTTTTCATTGGTTGTTCTATAACTAATTTACCTTCAACACCGTCTTTTTCTTGCTTTAATATAGATCCTTCTATTCCTATTCTTTCAACTAAACCTATACATAAAACTTCTTCATTTGACATATCTATTAATTGATATTTTAATGAAGAACTACCACAGTTTAATACTAATACTTTCATTAGTATACCTCCTTAAGTTTTTATATTTAATTATGTAAAAAATCTTATTAGATTTAATATTACAAAAGCTTTTACATTGTATACATTAAACATTTTCGTTATAAATAATATATCACTTTTTGTTATAAAAGAAAAGTATTTCTTTATATTAATTTAAAGATTAATTAATTTTCTTTAACATAGACTATTTTTCTCAATTTGTTATAATATAATTATTTAATTTAAGATAATATTTAATATTATTTTTAATTTTAACAAAGGAGAAAAATTTATGAATATAGTTGGATTAGTCGTTGAATATAATCCTTTTCATAATGGACATTTGTACCACTTAAATAAATCATTAGAAAAAACTAATGCAACTCATAGTGTAGCTATAATGAGCGGTAATTTTTTACAAAGAGGAGAACCTGCTTTGTTTGATAAATATACTAGAGCTATGGCTGCAGTAAAAAATGGAGTAGATTTAGTTATAGAGTTACCTACTTTATTTGCTTGTCAAAGTGCAGAAACTTTTGCTCATGGATCAATAACTACCCTTAATTCATTAAACTGCATAAATTCCATATGCTTTGGTAGTGAAGAGGGTAATATTGATATTCTTTATACAATTTCTAAGATATTAGTAGATGAGTGTGATGAATTTAAAGATTATCTAAAAAAATACTTAAATGATGGTATGCTATTTCCAAGCGCTAGAAGTTTAGCTTTATTTGATTATATTAATAAGCATAACTTAATTGATATATCTAAAGATAAGCTTTTTAATATACTTAATTCTTCAAATAATATATTAGGATTAGAATATATAAAGAGTATACTCAAATTAAAAAGTAAAATAAAACCCTATACTATTTCTCGTATTGTATCATCTTATAATTCAGAAGATATAACAAATACAATTTGTTCTGCTACTGCAATTAGAAAATCTTTAAAGGAAGATAATAATTTTTTCCTTATTAAGGATGTTGTTCCAAAAGAAACCTATGAAGTTTTAAATTATAAAATATCAAATAATTTCTATCCTATATTCGATGATAACTATTATGATATATTAAATTCTATAATCATTAGAGATTATAATAATTTAAATAGATACTTTGAAGTAAATGAAGGTATAGAAAATAAAATATATCAGAACATATTTAAATCTAATAACCTTTACGATTTACATTTATCAATAAAATCAAAACGATATACTCTAACAAAAATTAAGAGAACTTTAAATAATATATTACTTGGTATAACTAAAGAAGATATGTCTAAGGTTAGAAATATATGTACTATGCCTTATATAAGAGTTTTAGCATTTAATAATAAAGGCCGTGAAATTTTAAAAGTTATAAAAAAATCTTCTGATATTAAAATAATAAATAAATTTTCTAATATATCATATTCTATGGATGATGATGTTTTTAAAACATTAATTGATTATGATATAAAAGCTACTAACATGTATAATTTAATATACTATAACCAAAATAAAAACTTAATAAAAGGTCCTATGGATTTTTATACTTCACCTATATATGTAAAATAAAACTTAGATTAATCTCTAAGTTTTTTATTTTATACATGCACATTATATTTATTTTTATCATAGTATAGTTTTTTATTAATATAATTATTTTATATTAAGTAAATTTATAGGTGATTAAATATGATAAAAGATAGTACAGCTAAATTTTTTATTCCAGCTTTAATTGTTTTATTCTTGATTTTAGGTATAATTTTATTCCCTAATGATTCTTTAAATGCCGCTAAAGAAGGACTAAATATATGGACTACAGTTTTAATTCCTTCTCTTTTGCCATTTATAATTGGAGCTAATCTAATTGTAGATTTAAAGATAGTGGATATAATAGGATTTATAATAAACCCTATTACAAAATTTATATTTAATGTTTCTGGTAAAGGCGCTTTAGTTTTTGTTATATCAACAGTATCTGGTTATCCTGTTGGTTCTAAACTAGCTTCTGAACTTAGAATAAATAAAGAAATCTCTAAAAGCGAGGCTCAGAGACTAGTATCATTTTGTTCAACTTCAGGACCTTTGTTTATAATTGGCTCTGTTGCTACGGGTATGTTTCAAAACAGTTCTCTTGGATATCTTATGATACTTTGCCATTACTTAGGATCTATATCCGTTGGATTATTATTTAGAAATTATGGAAAAGAAATTTTATCAAAATCTAATACATCCATAAAAAGTAATATAAAAAGTATTATTACTTATAAAAATTCTGAAAATAAAGGCTTCTTTGTTTTATTCGGAGATGCAGTACATAATGGAGTAAATACATTGCTTATGGTAGGTGGATTTGTAATAGTATTTTCAGTTATTTTTAAAGTTTTATCATTATTTAATATCGTTACATTTATATCTAATTTACTTTATCTACCATTATCTTTGTTAGGAATAAACAAAGAGCTATGTCATGCATTTATAAGTGGTTTATTTGAAATGACCATAGGATGTAATAATATAGCTTCCGTATCAAATGCATCTGAAGCAGTTAAGGTTTCATTATGTAGCTTTTTAATTGGATTTAGTGGTTTATCTATATTAGCGCAATGTTGCAATTTCTTAGCAAAAACTGACATAAATACAAATATATATATATTTAGTAAGTTTTTACATGGAGTAATCGCTAGTATATTTACATTCTTTTTATATCCTATAGTGGAATCGTCATCTTCTATATCTACATTTTCAAATATATATGATAATTTCTATAATAATTCAGTTTGGAACTATTACATATCTAATTTTAAATATATAGTCCCTATCTTTATTATAATCTATATACTTACATCTTTAATAATCTTAGAAAAAATGTCTATAAATAAAAAAAAGAGCTAAGGCTCTTTTTTATTTATTAGGATTTAATTCAGCTTTGTCTCTAGCAACTTCTTGTAATATATCTTTTAGATTATATTCCACTGTTGTTAATACATTTTCAGCATACTCAATAGAACCCAACTTAATTTCAGTAGCAAAACTCTCAGCTTTTTTTATTATTTCACTAGCTTTTTCTTCTGCTAAAGATACAGGATCACTTGATTCTACATATGCTTTAACCATATCGTCTGATTTTTTCTTTAATTCTTCAATATTCTTATTATATTCTTCTCTAATATTTTCTGCTTCTTTATTAGCTTGTTCAACTAATTGAGCAGCTTCTTGTTTAGCATCATTAATTAATTTATGCCTTTCTTTATTAATCCAATCAGCTTGCTTTACTTCTTCTGGAATTATAGATTTTATTTCACTTATAATACTTAATACATCTTCTTTATCTATAGCACTTTTTTGCGAAAATGGTATTGAAGATGCATTTTTTATCATACTTTCTAGTTCTTCAAATAATTCCATCATCTCTAAATCTACAAACATACTTTATCTCCCCTATTAGTCTTCATTTTTAATTCTTCTAATACAACACTTGGCACTAAATTTTGTATATCTGCATCAAATGTTAAAACTTCTTTAATTAAAGATGAGCTTATAAATGAATATTTAGTGCTTGTAGGAAGTATTACTGTTTCTATATTAGGGTTTAGTTCTTTATTCATATGAGCCATCTGAAGTTCATAGTCTACATCTGCCCCACTTCTTATCCCTCTTACTAAAGTATCTATTCCATTTTTTGCACAATAGTCAACTAAAAGTCCATCAAAACTTACAATTTTAATATTATCTAAGTGTTTCGTACAATTTTTTATTAAATTTACTCTTTCTTCAAAAGTAAACATACATTTCTTATTAGGATTATTTAATACACCTATTTGTAGTTCATCAAATATCTTAGATGATCTACAAATTATGTCTAAATGTCCATTGGTTATTGGATCAAAACTTCCTGCAAAAATAGCTTTTCTTATTTTTTTTTTCATTAATACTAATCCTCCAAAGTATAAAATGTTAATGTAGTGTTACCATATTTTTTACTTTTAGTTTGGATAAGATTTTTTATTTTCTCTGGAAACTTATCTTTTGTATCATGCTCTATTATTATTATTCCATCTTCTTTTAATAAAGATGCCTCATCTATTTTCTCTAGTGCATCAATAAACATATTTTTATAATATGGAGGATCCATAAATATTACATCAAATTTATTATTTTGTATTTTTAATTTATTTATAGCATCTTTAAAATCTAAATTTAAAACTATACTTTCATTTTCTACTCTAGCTTTTTTTATATTAGATTTAACTATACTTATACTTTCTTTGCTTACATCAACAAATACACATTTATTTGCACCTCTAGATAAACACTCTATGCCTAGTGATCCTGTTCCTGCAAATAAATCTAAAACATCACTTTCCATTATATATGGACTTACTATATTAAACAAAGATTCTTTAACTCTATCTGTTGTTGGCCTAACATCTTCATTTTTAGGTGTATTTAATTTTAATCCTCTTACTTTTCCTGATATTACTCTCAACCACTTTCACCTCATTGTATATTTTAACATAAATTTGCATTAATTTAACGAAATTTCTTCTATAGAGTTTTTAAACTTATTTATTACTTCACTTTTTAAGTATTTATTTTCATAGTTTTGTAATTTAAAATCATTTCCTATTATATACCTAGCTTCCTGTTGAGCTAATTTAAGTATTTTCATATGCTTGAATATATTTGCTACCTTAAGCTCTGGAAGACCATGTTGTCTTGTCCCAAAAAATTCACCAGGGCCTCTTATTTCTAAGTCTTTTTCAGATATTTTAAATCCATCATTTGTTTCTTCCATAATTGACATTCTTTGTTTACAAACATCTGATTTTGAAGCATATATTAATATACAGTAAGATTTATGACTTCCTCTACCTACACGACCTCTAAGCTGATGTAATTGAGCTAAACCAAATCTCTCAGCATTTTCAATAATCATAAGAGTTGCATTTGGAACATTTACACCAACTTCTATAACTGTAGTTGAAACTAATATATCTAATTCTTTATTTTTAAAACTCTTCATTATAGAATCTTTTTCGCTTCCTTTCATTTTCCCATGCAAAAGACCTACTCTTAGATCACTAAAATATTCAGTTTTTAATTCTTCTACTAAGTTTAGCGCAGATTTTGCTTCAATTGCTTCACTTTCTTCGACTAAAGGACATACTATATATACTTGTCTTCCCTTTTCAACTTCAGTTCTTACGAAAGAGTTATATACATTATCTCTTTTTTTCTTATCTATAGCTATCGTTTCTATAGGTTGCCTTCCAGGAGGAAGTTCATCAATTATAGATATATCTAAATCTCCATAAAGTATTAATGCTAATGTTCTTGGGATAGGTGTAGCAGTCATTACTAATATATCTGGATTATCCCCCTTAGATGATAATTTATTTCTTTGTCTAACTCCAAATCTATGTTGTTCATCTGTAATTACTAAACCTAATTTATTAAACTCTACTTTGTCTTCAATAAGTGCATGAGTACCTATTAATATATCAACTTCATTATTTTTTACTTTATCCAAAACTTTTTCTTTTTGTTTTTTTGTAAGACTTCCTACTAATAATTCAACATTCATTCCAAAATCTTTTAACGTATCTGTAAGAGATATATAATGTTGTTCTGCTAATATTTCAGTAGGTGCCATTAAAGCTCCTTGATATCCATTTAGAACACAATATGATAGTGCTAATAGTGCAACTACTGTTTTACCACTACCAACATCCCCTTGAACAAGTCTATTCATAACATTATTAGAGTTCATATCTTCAATAATTTCGTTTAATGCTCTATCTTGTGCTCCAGTTAATTTAAATGGAAGTGAACTTAATATATTATCTAATATTTTATTTTTTTTAAATTTTATGCCTTCAATATCTTCTATTCCATTTTTAAATGTAAATAATCCTAACTGCAATATTAAAAACTCTTCAAATACGATTCTATAAAGAGCAATTTTTAAAGCTTCTTTACTTGTAGGAATATGCATATTTTTTATTGCATAATCTATACTACATAATTTATACTTTTCAATTATCCTCTTTGGTAAATATTCTTTTATTTCTAAATTAGGATCACTTAATGCTGTTTTAATCATACCCATAACATCTTTGTTGGTTACACCATAGGTTAAAGGATATATAGGCATAATCTTACAAGTATTTTTTGGAGAATTAGTTAAAAATTCAACTTCACAAGAACTTAATTCTATACTTTTAAATTCTTTTTTTACTTTTCCAAATACTAATATAGTATCTCCTGGTTTTAATGTATTTTTTATGTAGTCTTGATTAAAAAATACTAATTTCGCATAACCAGTATCATCTCTTACATCAACTTTAGTTATATTCATACCCTTTCTTGGACTTGATGTTGTTATTCCTACTATAATAACTTTTAAAGTAGCTTTATCTTCATTTTGTAATTCAAATATTTTTTTTAAATTATTTCTATCCTCAAACTGTCTAGGAAAATAGTATATCAAATCTTTTAATGTAAATATTCCTAATTTATTAAGCTTTTTTGCTTTTTTAGGGCCTATTCCTTTTACAAATTGTACATCTTTATTTAAATCAATCATATTTATCACCCATTACATAAAAATCCTGTATAATCACTTTCTAAAATATGATTATACAGGATTTTAAAATAATTATTCAACTGATATTAAGTAGTAATAAAGAGGTTGACCTCCATAATATAATTCTACATCTATATCTTCAAATTTTTCTTCTAATAAATTACGAAGTTCATTTGCATCTTCTTCTGATACATCTTCACCATAGAATAAAGTTATTATAGCAGTATCTTCATCTACTAATTTTTCAACTAAATCTCTAGTTATATCTTCTACTTTTTCTCCAGCAGATAATAACTTACCTTCAGCTATACCGATTATATTTCCTTCTTTAACATTTATATCATTCATTACAGTATCTCTTACTGCATATGTAACTTGACCTGACTTAACTAATGATAAAGAATTCATCATAGCTTCTTCATTTTCTTCTACACTTGCTTCAGCATTAAAGCTAACTAATGCAGTAAATCCTTGAGGTATATTTTTAGTAGGTATAACTATTATATTTTTTTCACTTATTTCTTTAGCTTGATTTGCAGCCATTATTATATTACTGTTATTTGGGAATATGAATATATTTTTAGCATTTATCTTATCTATCGCATTTATAAAATCTTCCGTACTTGGATTCATTGTTTGACCACCTTCTATTATGTGATCTACTCCAAATTCTTTTAATATTGTAGCTAATCCATCACCCATAGATGTAGCTATAAATCCAAACTCTTTTTCTTCAACTTCTTCTGATGAAGCTGTTTCATCTTGTACATTTAAAACTATATTTTCATGTTGAATTTTCATATTTTCTATTTTTATAGTTACTAATTGTCCAAACTTTAATGCGTCTTGTAAAACTAATCCTGGGTCATTTGTGTGAACATGTACTTTTATTACATCTTCATCCCCTACAACTACTAAGCTATCTCCATACTTTAGCATCATATCTCTAATCTCAGTATCTTGTACCTTATCACTTTCTAATATAAACTCTGTACAATAGCTAAACTTTATATCTTCAGTGTTTACAGCATTTGCTTGTGCTTGTGATGATATAGTCTGTGTATTAGAAGTAGAGTCTTTTAAACTTATAAAGTTTCCTTTTAATGCACTTAACATTCCTTCATATATAAGAACCAAACCTTTACCACCAGAGTCTACAACTTTAGCTTCTTTTAATGCTTTTAGAAGTTCTGGCGTTCTATCTAAAGACTCTTTAGCTTCTTTTATAACCATTTCAAAGAATTTAACTAAGTCATTTTCCTTTTTATAATTTTTAACAGCAAAATCAGAACTTTCCCTAACTACAGTAAGTATAGTACCTTCTATAGGTTTTATAACTGCCTTATATGCAGTATCTGATCCATTTTTAAAAGCATTTGCTAAGTCTTCAGTATTTAACTTATCTTTTCCTTCTATTGACTTTGCAAATCCTCTTACTATTTGAGATAATATAACCCCTGAATTTCCTCTAGCCCCCATTAAAGAGCCTTTAGATAATGCTTTACCGATTTCAGTGATTGTGCCATTTTCTACTTTAGATAATTCTTTCATTGCATAAGATATAGTAAGAGACATATTCGTACCTGTATCTCCATCCGGAACAGGGAATACATTTAGCTTATCTACTAAATCTTTATGGTTTTGAAGATTATTTGCACCTGATACAAACATCTCCTTTAAGATTTTTGCGTCTATATATTGTATCATATTTTTCCTCCTAATTACTTAACTCTAATTCCTTGCACATTAATATCTATTTTACTTACTTTTATTGCCGTCATTTTCTCAACAGTGTATTTTACCCTATCTATTATATTATTTGCAACTGTTGATATATTTGTTCCGTATTGTAATATAACATAAAGTTCAATTGCTATTGTGTTATCTTCTAATTCTTGCACTAATACACCTTTAAAAGCATTTTCACCTTTTAATAATTCTACTATACCCTTAGACTTATATGCTAAACCTACTAATCCATAACTTTCCATAGCAGCTCTATATGCTATTTGTGATATAACTTGTTTATCTATTTCTACACTTCCATATTGATTTATTATTTTTGCACTCATGGTTTACCCCCTTAAGTTCATTTTTATTTTATATTACTTATTTTGCTCAAAAACAAATAAAACCTTCTAAATTTTTTCATTATAAAAATTTATATATCCTATAATACTATAAATATGATATAATTTAAACCTATCCAAATTTATTTTTAAATATTCTATAATATTTAAATAAATTATAAAAGAAAATATTAGAATTTTGTTTTACATATTTACTTTATTTAAAAGTATATATATAATTTTATATGATAAAAACAAATTCTTCAATAAGTGTGAAGCAAATATATATTTCTATTGCACGTTTTTAATATTTATGTTAATATAAATATGTTTTTAGTCTTTAAATATTTATAATTTTAAGGAGGTGTACGTAAATGGCAAAGATATGTTGCGTATGTGGTAAAGGTAAGGTTTCTGGAAACCAAATATCACACTCAAATAGACATAACAGAAGAACATGGTCAGCTAACTTAAGAAACGTTAGAGCTATAGTAGATGGAACTCCTAAGAGAGTAAAAGTTTGTACTAGATGTTTACGTTCTGGAAAAGTTGAAAGAGCATAATAAGTTAAAAAGCCTACTTTATATAAAGTAGGCTTTTACATTATTTATTGTTATTACCTTTTTTCATAAAACGTAGTACAATATTTGAAAGCCATTTAGGTAATTTTATTGTTACCATTTTCATATACAGTCCCCCTTATAAACTAACCTATATTTTTTCTAATCTTAAGTGTACCCCTATTTTTATCTAATATAAAAACAATGCTACGCCACATCCAATTAAAACAAAAGATGTAAGCGCTGTCCAAATCCAATTAGGCAATATCATTGATAGAAAAACAGTTATACCTGTAGCTAAGCATATAATACCAAAAATAATTTTTGATTGGTTCCTCATAAAATGCCTCCTATGTACTTGCACTACTCTTTATATACTTAAATCTATGCTATCTAATTTAATTTTAGTCCTGTCCTATATTTTTTATTATAAAAATAAAAAAGAAGCGTATTTAACACTTCTTAATAATTATATGTATTCGATTAATGAATCTATTGATTTTTTATCAATTAAATTAAGTTCATCATAAAATAAAAGATGGTATAAACCATCTTTTATCTTTTATTTTTTATTATAATTAAACTTCCTTGTTCAACTTTTACACTGCATTTTTCATCTAACATTACATTAGATATGCCTAGTGGTAAATAAAATTTCATATCATAGTTATTTAAAGGATATTCTAAATTTTCTAATGTTACTCCCTTAGCATCTCCATTTAATGGTATAACGGATATTGTATCTCCTATATTTCCATTTATAGTTATTTCTTCATTTATAGCAATATGTATATCTTCGTATTCTGATATTATTTTTGTATATATACCTTTATTCCTAACGTAATATAATAAATTTATATTAGCAATCATATGGTCTAATCTTCCACCTAAAGCACCTATAAAATCTATTTCTTTTGCATTTAACTTACTTGCTAAATAAACACAAATTTCTGTATCAGTTTCATCTTTTTTAGATGGAAATTTTTCAAACTTAACATCTTTTAATTTATAAAATTCGATTATTTCATTATATATAGAATCTAAATCACCTATTATATAATCAGGAATTATCCCCATATTATATGAATGATTTGCTCCTCCGTCTGCACATACTATATAATCATAATTATTTTTATTGATTATATTTTTTATATAATCGTAGTTTTTTATTTCACCATTTAAAATAATACAAACTCTCATATCTATACTCTTGAATTTTCTCTAAATAAATTAACTGTAGATTGTATATCATCACTATTAAATATTGCCGATCCTGCAACTATAACATTTGCCCCTGCTTTTACAACTTTCTCTACATTATTTGGTTTTATCCCGCCATCAACCTGTATATCTATATTCAATCCTCTATTATCAATAAGATCTTTTAATTCTTCTATTTTAGGTATCATACCTTCGATAAAAGATTGACCTCCAAAACCTGGATTAACAGTCATTATAAGTACCATATCTATATCTTCAAGTATATGTTTTATAGACTCTATTGGAGTGGCTGGGTTTAAAGATACTCCAGCTTTTATTCCATATGACTTTATATTTTGTATTGTTCTATGTAGATGTTTGCAAGCTTCTTGATGTACAACTATAATATCACACCCTGCATCTACAAAATCTTTTATATAGTTATCCGGATTTTCTATCATAAGATGAGCATCAAATACCATGTTTACATCTTTTCTTAAAGATTTTACAACTTGAGGACCTAAAGTAATATTTGGTACAAAGTGTCCATCCATTACATCAATATGTAAATACTCACAACCTGCATTTTCTACTTTCTTAACGTCTTCTAATAATCTAGCAAAATCTGCTGACAATATAGATGGTGCCAATTTAATCATTTTAATATCTCCTTTTTCCTTGTCTTATTTCATTTAGTAATTGTATATAACTATCATACCTTTTTTTAGATATCTTACCTTCTTCTACAGCTTCTTTAACTGAACAGCTAGGCTCATTTTCATGTACACATCTTGATCCAAATCTACAATCATCAAATTCATCAAATTCAATAAAATAACTTTTAAGATCTACATCTTCTATATCATCTAATGTTAACGAACTAAAACCAGGAGTATCTGCTACCATTCCTCCACACTCAAGCTTTAAAAGTTCTGCATGACGAGTAGTATGTCTACCTCTTTTTATCTTATCACTTACTTCTCCTATTTGTAATTTAAAGTTTTTATCTACTTCATTTAATAAACTTGATTTACCAACCCCTGATGGTCCTGCAAATACAACAACATTATTTTTTAATTCTTCTTTTATCTTATCTATATTTAATTTAGTTTTATTACTTACGGGAATAACTTTATAACCACTTAATTCATATATACCTTTAAGTTCATCTAACATGCTATCTTCATCTAAATCTGCTTTTGTAAGTACTATTACTATTTCTAAATTTTCTTTTTCTGCTAATACTATAAATCTATCTAATAAAGATAAGTTTGGCTTAGGATTTGTTATAGCAAAAACTATAAGAGCTTTATCTACGTTTGCTATTGGAGGTCTTACAAGTTCAGTATATCTTTTATCAATCTCCTCTACAACACCCTTTTTACTTTCTTCATCAACTATACTTATTTTAACTCTATCTCCAACTAAAGGAGTTATTTTATCTTTTCTAAATATACCTCTAGCTCTACATTCATAAATCCCTAATTCTGTATCTACGTAGTAAAATCCCCCTATTCCTTTTATTATTTTTCCATTTATCATTTACATCCTCCTTAAATTTCAAATAATATAAATATTGTATCCTATTTTTATATAATATCATAATTAAATTTATAATTTATAAAAAAATAAAAGCTCAGCTAAATTAGCTAAGCTTTTATATCTTATTGACCATCTGAATTAGCATCTGGTTGTGAAGGTGTCTCTTGTGGACTATCTAAATCATTATTTCCTCCGTTATTACCTACATCATCATTACCTTCATCAGTCGAGGAATCTGATCCATTTCCTTGTGATCCTTGATTGTTAGAATCTGATTCATTTCCTTGTGACCCTTGATTATTGGAGTTTGTTGAGCTATTACCTCCATTTGATGATCCCGATCCACTTCCTTGCGGTCTTTGGTTATTAGAATTTCCTGAATTACTACTTCCATTTGGTGAACCTGATCCATCTGGTGAATTATTTGGTATTGTCTCTAAATCATCATCTTCAAATAAGTTTTCTGGTGGCTTAACTGGTTCTGGACCTTTGCTTATAACTACATCAACTTTAGAACCTTCTGATCCTATTTCATTGCCCGATTTAGGACTTTGATCAATTACTATACCTTTTTCAAAAGTATCACTATATTCTTGCTTTATATTTCCTAATAATAATTTATTTTCTTTTAGTACATTTTCTGCCTCTGATAATGGCATTCCTACAATATTAGGTACTAAAGATTGATTAGGACCTCTACTTAATACTATTGTTATAATATCACCTTCTTTAGCATTAGTACCTGCAGCTGGCGTTTGATATATTACATGATTCTTTTCTATATCTGCACTATATTCTTCTTCAAATTTTATGATAAAACCTGCCTTTCTTAATTCCTTTTCAGCATCATCTAAAGACATATTCTGAACATTAGGTATAACTAATCCATCTGCATTATTTTTTGGTCCTCCTAACAAGAATCTTATAAACATATATAATTGTGCTGCTAGTATTAATATTAATACAACAGCTGCTATTTTAAGTCTTTTTCTTGTTTTTGGACTATCTTCTTTCTCTTGTCTTTTTCCTTTTCTACTGCCTTTTTTATTTTTTGGTTTTTCTTCTATAAGCTCTTCATCATAATAATAATCTTCTTCTATTTTAGAAGGAGTTATAGAATCATTTAAATTTTTATTAAGTTCTTTATCATCAATTTTTTGAGTAGCATAATTGTCATACTCTTTGATAAAATCTAGATCTATATTTTTCTCAATATATTCTATATCTTCTATTAATTCTTCTGCACTTTGATATCTATCTGTACTTGATTTTTCAGTTAGTTTTTTTATTATAGTTCTTACACTTTGAGGGATGTTAACTTTCTCTTCTTGTGTAAATTCAATTTCATCATTTATATGTTGAAGTGCTATAGCTATAGGACTATCTCCTCTAAAAGGAACTTTACCTATTATCATTTCGTATAAAACTATTCCTAAAGAATAAAGATCTGCATTGTTTGTTACATATTTTCCTTTCGCTTGTTCTGGAGAAAAATAATGAACTGAGCCTATTATGCTTCCTATATTTGTCATTGTAGAATTAGAAACAGCCTTAGCTATTCCAAAATCAGCAACTTTTACTATTCTATCTTCATTAGATATTAATATATTATGAGGCTTTATATCTCTATGTATAATACCTTTTTTATGAGCTGCACTAAGTGCCTTTGCTATTTGCTTTGTTATATCTAGTGCAGTATATTCATCTAATGTTCCTTCATTTTTTATTATATCTTTTAAGTTTTGTCCATCTATAAATTCCATAACTATATAGTGAACTTTTCCATCTTCTCCTACATCATATACATTCACTATGTTAGGATGAGATAAACTAGCAACAGCTTCAGCTTCTCTTTTAAATTTTCCTAGAAATTCCTCATCATCTACAAATTCAGGCCTTAAAACTTTAACTGCTACTGTTCTGTTTAATAATCTGTCCTTTGCTTCATATACAAAGGCCATTCCACCATCGCCAACTTTTCTGATGATTTCATACCTATTTCCTAAAATAGTTTCTCCCACTTTAACACCGCCTATTTCTCTTCTATTAATATAACTGATACGTTGTCTTTTCCAGAAATTTCATTAGCCACATCTATAAGTTCTTGCGTTAAATTAGATATTTCTTCATTTTTATTTATAGTGTCTTTTATTATTTTATCATCAACAAATCCAACTAAACCATCAGTTGCTAAAAGTATTTTATCACCTACATTAATTTTATGCTTAAATATATCAACTATTACTAATTCATCAGTTCCAATTGCTCGAGTTATATGATTTCTTCTAGGATGATTTTTTGCTTCTTCTTCAGTTATTATTTTTGCTTCTATCAGCTCTTGGACAACTGAGTGGTCTACTGTTATCTGACTAAATTTATTATCTTTTAGCAAATAACATCTACTATCTCCAACATTAGCAACATATAGTAAATCTTTATATATTATTGCTGTTGTTAATGTAGTTCCCATTCCTTCATATTCAATATTATTAATAGATTTATCATATATTATTAAATTCACATTATTATATGCTTGTTTAATTATATCATCTATATAATCTATTTTTATATTATTATTTTGAACTAAATTATCTTTTAAAAACTTTATTATATTGTCTACTGCTAATTTGCTAGCTACTTCACCTTTTTTATGGCCACCCATACCATCAGCTAGGGCAAATATTCCTATCGATCCCAAACTTGTATCTATAAATTCCCCCCCACAGTAATCTTCATTATTTTTTCTTACTTTTCCTGTGTGGGAGGCACAACTATAAATCATAAACTTACCCCCTTAAAGCTACTTATGCTTTCTTCTTAATTGTCCACAAGCCCCTCCAATATCTGAGCCCATAGATATTCTTATAGTAGCTGGTATATTATTTTTTTCTAGTATATCTCTAAATTTATAAATATGTGATTTATCTGGTCTTTCAAAATCCCTTTCTTCTACATTATTTACAGGTATTAAATTAACATGACACAGCATACCCTTTAGTAGTTTAATTAATGCTTGAGCCTCTTTTTCTGAATCATTAACACCTTTTATAAGTGAATATTCTAATGTTACTCTTCTATTTGTCTTTTTAATATAATACTTACATGCATCTAATATCTCTTTTATTGGATAAGCTTTAGCTACTGGCATAATTTCTTTTCTTTTATCATCATATGGAGAGTGTAAAGATAGTGCTAAATTTATAGGTATTTCTAAATCAGCTAATTCTCTCATTTTAGGTGCTATACCACATGTTGATAAAGTTATATGTCTATATCCGATATTTAGACCATTTTTATCATTTACTAATTTTAGGAATTTTTTAGTATTTTCAAAGTTATCAAGAGGTTCTCCACTTCCCATTAAAACTAAATTTGATACCCTTTTACCTATATCATCTTGTACCTTTAATATTTGGTCTAATATCTCCCATGGTTCTAGATTCCTTAGTAACCCTTCTAGTGTTGATGCACAAAATCTACATCCCATTCTACATCCAACTTGATTAGATATACATACTGTAACTCTATCTTCATAATCCATCATTACAGTTTCTATTATATTTCCATCGTTTAGTAAAAATAAATATTTGCTAGTGTTATCAACTTTTGAATTTAATTTTAATTCTATCTCAAGATTCCCAATATAAGATACTTCTTCAAGCTTACTTCTTAAGCTCTTTGGTATATTATTCATATCATCAAATGTTTTTGCACCTTTATATATCCATGAATAAATTTGACTACCTCTAAATGCTGGTTCACCTATTGTTTTCATAAAATCTTTTAATTCTTGTTCTGTAAAGTTTTTTAATGCTATTTTTTTATTTTGATTCATATTATCACTACCTTACTCTTTTTAATTTTGCTATAAAGAACCCATCCATCCCATGAATATTAGGATAAATCTTTAAATATCCTTTATCTTCATGATCTAAATCAACATTAACTTCATTTATTGGAACTAATTTAAAATTATCATTGTCTTTTAAAAACTCATTTATTATATCTATATTTTCATTATCTTGAATTGTACAAGTACTATATAACAAAGTTCCATTTAATTTTACATACTTAGATGCATTATCTAATATTTGTCTTTGTATTAATGGCAACTCTTTAAGTTCAGTCTTTGCCTTATACTTTATTTCTGGCTTTCTTCTTATTATACCCAAACCAGAACAAGGTACATCAGTTAATACATAATCAAATTTATCTATAGAATTTTCATCAAGCTTTAATGCGTCAAATTTTTCAACTTCAACATTAGTAAGTCCTAGCCTGTCTACAGTATTTTGTATAAGCTTTAATTTATGATCAAATACATCTCTTGCTATGACTTTACCTGTATTGTTCATAAGTGTTGCTATATGAGTAGTTTTACCTCCTGGAGCACTGCATATATCTAATACTAAAGAATTTTCTTTAGGATTTACAATCTTACCAACCATCATAGAACTTATATCTTGTATAGTAAATAATCCTTGTTTAAATAAATCGTTATTTTCTATATTTTTTAAGTTTTCAACTCTTATAGCTTCATCTATCATAGGTACTTTATATGATTTTACACCCATCTCATTTAACTTATTTATAAGCTCATCTCTAGTTATTTTTAATGTATTTGCTCTAATATAAAGATTTGGCTTTTCATTATTAGCTTCTAATAAATCTTTTGTAAATTCTTCTCCAAAACTTTTAATCCAACTCTTTATCATCCATGGACTGTATGAGTATTTAGTTGACAAATACATTATTTTACTATCAATATCTAATTTTAATACTTCTTCTTTGTTTCTTATTACATTTCTAAGTATTGCATTTACAAATCCTGATGAACGTTTATCATATTTTTTAACTAAATTTACAGTTTCATTCACTGCTGCATATTCTGATATACTATCTAGAAATGTAAGTTGATAAATCCCCATCCTTAGCAATATTTTAACACAGATTGATAATTTTTGCGTCTTTATCTTTGAAAGTTTATCAATAATATAGTCAAAATAGTATTTATTTTCTACAACACCATATACAAGTTCTGTAGCAAATCCTCTTTCTTGATTGTTTATATCCTTATGTTTAAAATATTTATTTATTGCTATATTAGAGTAATTATTATTTTCTTCTATGTCACAAAGTATTTTAAATGCTAACTCTCTTGCTTTCATATAATTTTCTCCTTAGTTTTACAAATTTTATATTTATTTTTACATAGAAAAAGTCCTAGAATTACTAGGACAATCTCCTTAATCATTATCTCTATTAGCTATTGCTAATAATCTTAGTAATTGAAGTACTGATGTTAATGCTGCTGCAACATATGTTAGTGCTGCTGCTGTAAGTACTTTTCTACTTTGAGATTTTTCATTACCTTCAACAATACCTAAATTGCCTAATTGAACAACAGCTCTGTTTGATGCATTAAATTCTACAGGTAATGTTACAATTTGGAATAGCACAGATGCAGAAAATAATAATATACCAATCTTTAAAAATACACCCATTGTAGGCATAATAAATCCTAACATTATTAATAACCAAGATATATTTGACGAAAAATTAACTACTGGTACTAATGCTGTTCTAAAATTAAGAGGTGTATATCCTTTTGCATGTTGAATGGCATGACCACATTCATGAGCAGCTACAGCAACTGATGTTACTGATGTACCATAATATATATCTTGAGATAACCTTACTACATTGTTTCTTGGATCATAGTGATCACTTAAGTGACCTTTAACCATTTCTATACTTACATTGTATAAACCATTGCTATCTAGTATTCTTCTTGCTACTTGCTCTCCTGTATATCCTCTACGAGTATTTACTCGTAAATATCTACTTGTAGTTGAGCTAACCTTAAATTGAGCATACATAGTAAATAATATAGCTGGTATTAAAATTACCATTGTTGGGTCAAACCCAAATCCATAACCTGGGTAAAACATTTATAACACTCTCCTATCATACAATTAATATAATACTATTTTAATCAACTTTAATATATATATAGCAATTATGATTCAAAATAACTATCCATTAACCTAATAATGCATTAGTGTCTATACTATTACCCTTTATATATTCAGATACTAATACTTTCTTTTTACCTGGCATTTGTATTTCTTTAACTAATATTACATTATCTTTCGTAGATACTCTTATTCCATCTTTATCTACACTTAATATTGTTCCTGGTTTTTTATCACTATTTTCATTTAAAACTTCAGTCTTCCATATCTTCATAGTTGCATCATTGTATGTTGTATATGCACTTGGCCATGGATTCACACCTCTTACAAGATTATGAATATCTTTTGCAGATTTATTCCAATCAATATTTCCTAATGATTTATTCATTATATGTGCATATGTAAATTCATCATGATTTTGAGGTATTCTCGGTGCTTCACCTTTTTCTATTAACTCTATTGTTTCTTTTAAAGTTTTTGCTCCAATAACAGCCATTTTATCATGTAGTTCACCTGCTGTTATTTCATTATCTAAATCAAACTCTGATGTTAATATCATATCACCAGTATCTAAACCTTCATCCATATACATAGTTGTTACACCAGTTTTTTGCTCACCATTTATTATAACCCAATTTATAGGAGCTGCTCCTCTATATTTAGGTAAAAGTGAAACATGAACATTTACACATCCTAACTTTGGTATATCTAAAATCGACTTAGATAATATTTGACCAAAGGCTACTACTACTATTAAGTCTGGATTCAAATTTCTTAATATATTAACAAATTCTTCATCTCTTGCTTTTACTGGTTGATATACAGGTAAATCATATTTTAAAGCAAGCTCCTTCACAGGAGGCATACCTAATTTCTTGCCTCTACCAACTGGCTTATCTGGTTGAGTTACAACACCCAGTATTTCATGTTTTTCATCTATAATTGTTTGTAAACACCCAACTGCTATATCAGGTGTTCCCATAAATACTATTTTCATAAATTAGCACCTACTACTTTCCTATTTTATCAACGAATAATATTCCATCTAAGTGATCTATTTCATGACAGAAAGCTCTTGCTAAAAGTTCTTCACCTTCCATTTCAAATAGTCTTCCTTGTCTATCAAATGCTCTTACTTTTACATAATATGGTCTTTTTACTGCTCCACTTTCACCAACCACGCTTAAGCATCCTTCATCATCTATTTGCTCTCCAGAAGTTTCTATTATCTCTGGATTTATAAGTTCTATTAATCCATCTCCAATATCTATAACTACAACTCTTTTTAATATTCCAACTTGCGGTGCTGCAAGTCCTACACCATTAGCTTCATACATAGTGTCTGCCATATCATCTAATAATTGTATTATTTTATTATCTATTTGTTCTACCTTTTTTGACTTCTTTCTAAGTACTGGTTCTCCTATTTGAACTATTTCTCTTAATGCCATATTTATTATCCTCCTAAATTTATAATACACTGTTTGGGTTAATGTCTATTGATACATTAACATTTTTATTAAATACAGTATCTCTTTTTGTTATACATATATATTTTATTATACCCTTTAATAAATTAATTTCAATATTATCATCTTTAAATAATATCTGCCATCTATAATTTTGATTTATCTTTGATATTGAACATGGATTTGGTCCTAAAATAAAATTGTAGTTATCTATCCCTCTATTTTTAAGTAAATAAATAATAGAGTTATACATATTATATACATTTTTTTTCACTATACTTTCATTTTCACCGCTTATAACTACACTAATCATACTATTAAATGGTGCATAATTAAAAGCTCTTCTAATTTTTATTTCATCTTCATAAAACCCTTCAAAATCATAATTTATTGCTCTTCTTATTGCATAATGATCTGTATCATAAGTCTGAAGTATTACTTTACCTTCTTTGTCAGCTCTTCCTGCTCGTCCTGAAACTTGTGTTATTAATTGAAAAGTAGTTTCAAAACTTTTAAAATCTGGAAAATTAAGTATCATATCAGCTGATAATATACCTACTAAAGTAACATTTTCAAAATCCAGACCTTTACTAAGCATTTGTGTACCAATTAAAATATCTGCTTCTTTATTGTTAAATTTATTTAAAATTTCATCTATAGATCCTTTTTTAGATGTTGTATCCTTATCCATTCTAAGAACTTTTACATCTTCAAATATATTTTTTATTTCTTCTTCAATTTTTTGAGTCCCTATTCCAAATGGCTTTACATATTTACTGCTACAATCTGGACATTCTAATGGTATTTCTTTTTCATAGCCACAATAATGGCATCTTCCAGTATTGCCTTTTTTGTGGTAAGTAAGTGATATATCACAGTTTTCACATTGAAAAACGTACCCACACTTTCTACATGAAACAAAACTTGCATATCCTCTTCTATTTAGAAATAATATCACTTGGTTATTATTATTTATAGCATCTTTAATTTCTAATTGAAGCCTATTACTAAATATACTTTTATTTCCATTATTTAATTCTTGCTTCATATCAATAACTTCTATTTTAGGAAGAGGCTTATTATTGGCTCTTTTATTTATTTCAATCAATTCATAATCATTATTTTTAGCTTTATAATATTCTTCTACTGAAGGTGTTGCTGAACCTAACACTAAAGATATATTATTTTTCATACACATATATCTAGCAACTTCAATTGCACTAAATTTAGGGTTTTTTTCTGATTTATATGAACTTTCATGAAACTCATCTATTATTATTACTCCTAGACTGCTAAATGGAGCAAATAAAGCTGACCTTGCACCTATTAATATTCTTATATTTCCAGATTTAATAGCTTTATAGACATCATGCTTTTGACCTTCTGATAACTGACTATGAAATACTCCTACAATATCTCCAAATCTATTTTTGAATCTAGATATAGTTTGTGGGGTTAAAGCTATTTCTGGTACTAATACGATAGAATCTAGTCCTTGCTTAAGAGCATAATCTATAATTTCCATATATACTTCTGTTTTACCACTACCAGTTACTCCTTTTAATATATATGGTTTTTTATTTTCTTCAAACATTTCATTTGTTATTTTATTTATTGCATATTTTTGTTCATCATTTAAATATATTCTTTTATCACTTGTCTTGTATACATTATCTATACTTCTATAAAAGTCTTTAAATTCTAAATTTATAAGCTTTTTAGTGTTCAATGAATTTATACTTTGCTTTGAAGCATTTAATAAATTCATTAAATCATTTATTTCAACATTATCATTATTTTTCAAAAAATTTATAATTTCTTTTTGTTTTGAACCTAAACTTATTTTATTTTCTTTTATATAGTTTTCAATATTATATTTATCTCTAGATAATGATATATAACATACTTTCTTTTCATTTTTGTGATCTTTATATTCCCAACTTAACTTTATAAAATTATTTTTTTCCATTTTATATAAAATATTATTTATATTTGGGATTTTTTTTAATTTATCTATCTTTAATTTGTTTTTATTTGAGTATATATCTTTTACTATATTTTTTTGAGTTTCATTTAAAGTTTCTAGTTTATTAAAAAACTCTTCTATATTTAAATTTGAAAATTCATCTCCTAAACTTGCTACTTTGTAATTATTTAATTTGTATCCTTTTGGATATATTAAATTTATACAATCTATATAAGTACATAAATATCTATTTTTCATCCATTTAACAAGTTCTAAATCTTCCAATCTAAATATTGGATCTTTATCTAATATATCTACAATATCTTTTGTTTTTATATTTTCATCTAAATTATTTGTAATTTCAAATACAAAAGCTTCTGTAGGTTTATTTCCTCTACCAAACGGTACTAGAACCCTGTGTCCTATATTTAACTCATTTGATAGAAATTCTGGTATTTCATAAGTAAATAAATTGTCTGTGTGTATAGTATTACTTCTAACTATAACTTTCGCATATTTTTTCATACCATAACCTCTATTTTTACATTATGTTATTATTAATTTAAACATAACCTCTTAAAAATATAAGCATCTATTTATATAATAGATGCTTAACTTTTAAGAAGTGATTTAACTTTATCTAATATAACATTAGCCACTTCTTCTTTTTTCATTTTTGGATAATCTGAAATATTACCTTCTTTATCTATGATTTTTACTATATTAGTGTCAACTCCAAAGCCAGCACCTTCCTTAGTTAAATCATTAGCTACTATAAAATCTAAATTTTTCTTTTTAATTTTATTTGTAGCATTTTCTAGTAAATCATTAGTTTCAGCTGCAAATCCTACTAATATTTTGTTATTCTTAATTTTACCTATTTCATAAGCAATATCTTTATTTCTATCTAGTTCTATAACTAAATCATTATCTGATTTTTTTATTTTTTTATTAGAGTAATTTTTAGGCTTATAATCAGCTACTGCTGCACTTTTTATAATAACATCATTTTTATCTAAATTATCTATAACTGCATCATACATATCTTGTGCTGATTCTATTTTAACTAATTTTTTAAGATTTTGTGGTGGAGTTAAGTTAGTAGGTCCTGATATTAATGTAACATCTGCTCCTCTTTTTATAGCTTCATTAGCTATTGAATACCCCATTTTTCCAGTTGATCTATTAGTTATATATCTCATTGGATCTACACTCTCGATTGTAGGTCCTGCAGTAACTACTATTTTCTTACCTTTTAAATCTTGTTTTTGCATAAGTAAATTTACAACATCATCAACTATAGTCTCAGGTGTTGCAAGTTTTCCCTTACCTATATCTCCACAAGCAAGTCTTCCACTTTCAGGTTCAACAAAGTTGTAACCTAACTCTTTTAATGTAGATATATTTTTTTGAACTATAGGGTTTTCATACATATTAGTATTCATAGCTGGTGCTATTAATACTTTCCCTTTAGTTGCCATAATTGTTGTTGTAAGCATATCATCTGCTATTCCATTTGCAATCTTTCCTATTATATTAGCCGTTGCAGGTGCTACTAAAAATACATCTGCCTTTTTTGCTAATGATATATGTTCTACGTCCCAAGTTTTTGGTTCTTCAAACATATCACATACTACATAATTTTGACTTAGTGATTGAAATGAAAGAGGAGTAACAAATTCTGTAGCTGATTTAGTCATTATAACATGGATATTTACGCCTAATTTTCTAAGTCTACTTATAACATCTAATGCTTTATATACAGCTATTCCACCACTTACACCAATTACAACTGTTTTGTTATTTAACATAAGGATTACTCCTCTTCTACTCCATTTATTTGCTCTTCTTCTCTAGCTTCTTGTATTTCAACTTCTTCTTGAGTTAATATTCTATAACTTATTTTACCTTCAGCAACTTCTTGAGTTGCTAAACTAACTGGCTTAGTTTCTCTTTGCTTATTTGCTACATTTACATCTGCACCGTCTATTATTTCTCTAGCTCTTTTTGCAACAGTACCTACTAAATAGTATCTATTGTCTATTTTGCTTAATACTTCATTTATTGATGGTTTTAACATATTATAATTCCTCCTTGAATTTTTGTATTATATTATCTTTATATCTATTAACTTTATTTTTTTCAGCTAATATTATACTTTCAACTTCTTTTACTGATTTAGTAACATCTTTGTTTACAACAAAATAATCATAATTTACTATTTGATTTATTTCTTCAAATGCACAACTAAATCTTTTTTCTATTTCTTCTTTTGTTTCTGTTCCTCTTCCAACTATTCTATTTTTAAGCTCCTCTAAAGATGGTGGAAGTACGAATATAAATACTCCTTCAGGATATACTTCTTTTATTTGCTTAGCTCCTTGCATTTCTATTTCTAATACAACATCTTGTCCATTTTCTAAGCATTCTATTATAGCTGCTTTTGGTGTACCATAAAAGTTATCATATATTTGAGCATATTCTAAAAATTCACTATTATCAATCATTTCTTCAAATTTTTCTTTTTCTATAAAGAAATAATTAACTCCATGAACTTCTCCATTTCTTGGTTTTCTAGTTGTAGCTGATACTGATAATTTTATATCATCATTTTTACTTATTAATTCTTTGCATATTGTACCCTTTCCAGCACCTGATGGCCCTGATACAACTAATAATAACCCTTTTCTCTTAAGCATTAATCTATTCCTTTCTCATTATACATATCTTCATCATTTTATTAGATTTATATATTAAATTACTATTCTATATTTTGTATCTGTTCTCTTATTTTTTCTAGTTCACTTTTTATTTCAACCACTAAATTAGTTATAGTTAAATCAGAAGATTTAGATCCTATTGTATTAGTTTCTCTATTCATCTCTTGTATTAAAAAGTCAATTTTTCTACCTATAGATTCATTCTTTATTACTGTATTTTTTAATTGTTCTATATGAGAGTTAAATCTAACTATTTCTTCAGTTATGCTACTTTTATCTGCATATATAGCAACTTCTTGTGCTAGTCTATTTTCATCAATTAAACTTGGATTTTCTAATATTTCACTAATTCTATTATTTAACTTTTCTTTATAATCAATAACAACATTATATGAATACTTTTCAATTTCATCAATATAATTTTTTAAGAGATTACATCTCATTATAACATCTTCAGCTAATTTTTTGCCTTCTTCATTTCTCATTTCCTTTAGCTTTTCTAAAGCTTCTTCTAAAGCCTTTTTAAACATTGACCATAAAAGTTCTTCATCTTCTTCTTTTTCTTCACTTTTTATTACATCAGCAAATTTAGCTATATTCATAACACTTATATCATCTATTACATCAAATTTATCTTTTATTTGAGTTAATATATTTACATATTGTGATGCTAATGTTTCATCAAACTTTAAGTTTACATCCTCACTACCTAATAAGTCAAGCTTTATGTATAAATCAACTCTACCTCTTTTTATATGATCTTTAATTAAGTTTCTTGCTTTATCTTCTAAAAATGAAATTTTTCTTGGCAAACGAATATTTATATCTGCATATTTATGATTTATAGTTTTAAGTTCAACTAAAAAATAATAATTATCATCCTTATATTCTCCTCTACCAAAGCCTGTCATACTTACAGCCATATTATACCTCCACCTTTCCTTCACATATTTTTGTAGCCGGTCCTGTCATATAAACAAAATCTTCTATATCTATTTTTAAAAATCCACCTTGAGACTCTACATTTACACTTTTGTCTGTAATTCCTAGATGATTACATATTATTGCTGATGCTGTCATACCTGTACCGCATCCTAATGTATATCCGCATCCTCTTTCAAAGGTTCTTACACTTATATTATTTTTATCTTCTACTTTTACAAAGTTAACATTTGTTTTGTTTGGAAATATATTGTAAGTTTCAATTTCTTTTCCATATTTATGTACTTCGTTCAGATCTAATTTATCAACTAAAATTATAACATGTGGAACTCCCATAAGTATAAAACTTGCATTAAATTCTTTGTCTAAAATATTTATTTTTTCATTTATAAATTTATTTTGATTTTCATCTAGTAATATATCTTTTGATTTAAATAATCCATTTCCCATATTTACTTTTATAGATTCTATTTTTTCATTATTTATATTAAGTTTTACCTTTTTAATACCATCTAATGTATCTACACTAAATTCTTCTTTTTTTACTATATTATTATCATATACAAACTTAGCAAAACATCTAAGTCCATTTCCACACATCCCAGCTCTTGAACCATCTGAGTTATAGTATATCATTTCTACATCTGCTATGCTCGAATTTTTAACAATTAATAGTCCATCTGCACCTACTGAAAATCTTCTGTCGCAAACTTTTTTTGCCAAATCTGAGTATGAAGAAAAGTCTTCATTATCAAATCTTTTTTCCATAGCAATAAAGTCATTACCTATTCCATGTAGTTTCCAAAAGTACATAATATCCCCCTTATAAATTTAGTTTAATAATTTATTATTATACAGTATTTTATATAGAAAAGGAATTTATAAATATCTATATAATTTTGTATTAAATAAAGCTAACTATTCACAATATATATATATTATGTAATAATTAATCTATTAACATTTTGTTTTATAAAAGGAGCGATGATTATGGCTTTAGATGGCTTAGTTATACATTCTATAGTAAGTGAACTATCATCAAAAATTTTAGGCGGAAAAATAGATAAAGTCTACCAGCCTGAAGATGATGAAATACTTTTACATATAAGAAATGATAAGGAAAATTTTAAATTAGTTTTAAGTGCTAGTTCTTCTAATCCAAGAGTATATTTAGCAAATAACTATAAAAAAGAAAATCCAATAAATGCACCAATGTTTTGTATGTTATTTAGGAAGTATATCCAAAACGGAATTATAGTTGATATTTCTCAAATTGAATTTGAAAGAATAATAAAAATAACAGTTGAATCTTTTGATGAATTAAAAGAAAAAACTAAAAAAGATATATATATAGAAATAATGGGAAGGCACAGTAATATAATACTTACTCATTCAGTAGATAATAAAATTATAGATTCTGCTAAAAGAATTCCTTTTAGTATAAGTAGAGTTCGTCAAATATTACCTGGAATGACTTATACTTTACCTCCAAAACAAGATAAATTAAATCCTTTAAATAATATATCTAAAGATGATTTTATTAATACATTAAAAGAATTTAATGGTCCTGTATTTAAATCTATTTATTCTAAATTCTTAGGTATAAGCCCTATAATTTCTAAAGAATCTGTTTTAGGTCTAATTTGGATGACAAAATAGATATAATTGATTTATCCTTGGATAATTTTAACTCTCTATATAAGGAATTTAATACTTTATTCAATTTAATTAATAACAATAATTACAATCCATGTATCGTTATAAATGAAAGTATTGATAAAGTTATTGACTTTAGTTGTATTAATTTATCATTATATAAGGATTTAACTTTTATAAATAATAATAGTATATCTAAAATACTAGAAGACTATTATCAAACTAAAGATACAAAAGATAGAATACATCAGCGTTCTTCTGATTTGAGAAAAAGTATATCTATAAAACTAGATAGACTATATCATAAATTAGAAAAGCAAAAACAAGAGCTAATAGATTCTAATAACGCAGAAATATTTAAGATTAAAGGCGAGCTTTTAACATCTTATATATATATGATTGAAAAAGGAATGGACAGTGTTGAAGTTGCTAATTTCTATGATCCTGAGTACAAAAATATTATAATACATTTAAATAAAAATCTTACACCTTCTGAAAATGCACAAAAATACTTTAAAAAATATAATAAAATGAAGACTGCTAAAAAAGAAATTACTCATCAAATAGAACTAAACTTAGATGAAATAAATTATTTAGAAAATATAATGCTAAGTATCGAAAACTGTGATAATTTAGATGAACTTTTAGATATCAGGGAAGAACTAACTAAAGAAGGATATTTAAAAGGCAAAATTAAAAATAAAAAAGATACTAAACTTACTACTAAACCACATGCGTTTATAAGTAGTGATGGATTTAAAATTCTAGTTGGTAAAAATAATAAACAAAATGATCATTTAACTTTAAAAGTAGCTGACAATAATGATATTTGGTTACATACTAAAAATATTCCTGGATCGCATGTTATTGTTAAAACAGAGGGAAAATCTATTTCTGATGAAACAATATATGAGGCTGCTATGCTTGCTGCATTCTTTAGTAAATCTAAAATGTCATCACAAGTTCCAGTAGATTACACTAAAAAGAAAAATATAAAAAAACCTAACAAAGCTAAGCCTGGTATGGTTATTTATGAAACTAACTCTACAATATATGTTACACCAACTGAAGAACTCGTTGCAAAATTAAAAATAAAAGAGTAATAAAAAACCTTATAGAAATTTCTATAAGGTTTTTTAGTTATAAGTAAATTAAATTTTATTACTTAATATCTTTATTATATTCTTCTTCAGTTTTAGGTACTGTTATTTCACCTTGCTTAATCTGTAAATATATTTGAAAATTATTCTAACATTTTTGTATCTTTATTAGTTGTTGTTACTCCATATTTAATAACCTTTCCTATAAAATAATATTCATTCATATATTATAAATCTAGCTATATCACTTAACTTTAATAAAATAAAAATACTCATTGCAAAATGAACTGATACCTAAAAAGTAGACAGTTTAATAAAAAGACTATTTAAGAAACC
>CALESE010000027.1 GCA_937907205.1 uncultured Romboutsia sp.
TTATATTTAGTATAAAATAAAGATGATTTTGAATTTGATAGTTCATTTTCTATATCTTTTTTAGATAAAGACTTTTTAGACTTAAATGCTTTTAAGACTTTTTTTTCACCTTTATGATATAATATTTCGAATAAATCTATTGATTTTCTTTGTTCTTTAAGTAATCCCCATGTATATATAATCATTGTAGCAATAGCAAATAGCAAAATATAAAAAATATATTTCATTTTTATTTACTCCTTTTTACTAAAAGTTATAAATTTATTATCATTTAATATATTAAAAAACTCTACTAGTCTATCAAGCACAGGTTCAGCATTTTTTCCAAAATGATTACTAACTTCATTTGATATATCAAATACATTTTTTTTATTATCTATTGAAATCCATACAAAGCTACCATATTTATCAAGTTTTATATTACTTTTTTGTGGAACTTTAAATACTTTTTGTGCAAATTTATCAACTATACCATTTCTTTTTATTTCAAGTATCACTAAATTATTTTCAATAATGTATTTTATATCTGGATTTTTTATAGGTATAAAGTCTAAAAAATTCTTTTGTTTTTTCATAATATTTTCCCCCTTAAGTGTAACTAATAATGTAGTAAAAGTAGGAGTTAAAACTCCTACTTTTAATGTATAAAAAAGTATATTAATTTATACTACTTAATATTCATAAAATTTTTTCTAAGATGTTATTTTTTCTTTATCTTTATGCCAAATACTAAATTTAAATAGAGTAAGTATTAAAAGAATAAAGAATATTATTGCACCAATTTGACCTAGATTTATGCTTTGAGATAAGTTGATAATATCACCTAGACTAGAATCACCAACTTTTATTACTGCAAATATAGCAAGTAATACACCAACTAAGCCTTCGCCTGCAATTAAACCAGAAGTATATAGTATACCTTTATCAATTTGTTCTTTTCTAACTTTTTCAGATTTAACTTTTCTTTTTTCGAAAAATAATCTTATAATACCACCAACCATGATACCTGCACTTAAGTGTATTGGCAAGTATAGACCAACTGCAAATGGAAGCACAGGTATACCAATTATTTCAACTGCTATAGCTATACCTGCACCTGCAAATATTAAAGTCCAAGGAAGATTTCCTTCCATAACGCCTTCAACTACTAATTTCATTAAAGTTGCTTGTGGTGCTGGTATATCTTTTGAACCAAATCCCCATGCTGCATCAAGTAAGTATAAAACAGCACCTATTGTTATAGCTGATATTAGTACTCCTATAAGTTCACCATATTGTTGTTTTTTAGGTGTAGCACCAACTACGTATCCGGTTTTTAGATCCTGAGAAGTATCACCAGCAATAGCAGCTATTATACATATTATAGATCCTATTGCTATAGCACCAATCATACCTTCTTGCCCAACCATACCAGATGATTTTAGAACAAAAGTACATATAAGTAGAGTAGCTATAGCCATACCAGAAACTGGATTATTACTACTTCCAACTAATCCAACAAGTCTTGAAGATACTGTTGCAAAGAAGAAACCAAATATAGCTATAAGCAATGCACCCATAAATGTAACAGGTATTGTTGGTATTAACCATATTGCTATAACAACTAAAAGTGAAGCTATTAAAACAAATCCCATAGATATATCTTGGTCAGTTCTTATAGAGTTATTTGAACTTTCTCTATTAGAATAATCTTTCATTGATTTAGCAAAAGTATTTACTATAAGAGGAAGAGCTTTTATTAAGCTTAATATACCACCACATGCAACAGCACCTGCACCAATATATCTTATATAGCTATCCCATATTCCAGAATATCCAAGAGTTGATATAGGATCAGCTGCAGGATATATTACCATATCTTGACCAAATAATGTTATAAGTGGAATTAAAGCAATCCATCCAACTATTGCACCTGCAAACATATATCCTGATATTTTATATCCACAGATGTATCCAACACCAAGAAGTGCAGGTAAAACATCAATACCGATAGCTCCATTTGTATATCCAGGTATTTCCCATTCTATTTCACTAGGGAAAACTTTCATACCATCAGCTATAAATTTATATATAGCAGCTATACCAAGACCTGTAAATACGATTGAAGCTTTAGAACCACCTTCCTCACCAGCAAGTAAAACTTCAGCACAAGCTGTTCCTTCTGGATAGGGTAAGATACCATGTTCTTTAACTATAAGAGCTTTTCTAAGAGGAATCATAAATAAAACACCAAGTAATCCACCACATAAAGCTATAATTGCAATCTTAAATAAACTAGGACTTCCAAGACCCCATTCCTTCATCCATATAAACATTGCTGGAAGTGTAAATATAGCACCTGCAGCTAAAGATTCACCAGCAGAACCAATAGTTTGAACTATATTATTTTCAAGAATAGAATCTCTTCTAAGTATTACCCTTAAAACACCCATTGATATAACTGCTGCAGGAATAGAAGCACTAACAGTCATTCCAACTCTAAGACCTAAATATGCATTGGCTGCTCCAAATATAACTGCTAGTAGGCATCCTAGAATTATAGATGTAGCTGTAAATTCAGGCAAAACTTTACTAGCAGGTATAAAGGGTTTAAACTCTTTTTCTTTGCTCATATGTATCAACTCCTTTTTAATTTGTACTTAATAAGGAATATGATTAAAAAATTTCATATATACATATGAGTTTTAAGAAAATTATAAAAATGTTAGATAAGTGCCGATACATATATGTAATTGGGACAAAGAAAATATGTATAGAAAACATTTTCTATAATTAATATATATTATTTTTATTTATTTTTAATTTTAAAAAATTTATACTAGCCTTTTTTAAATGTATTTCATTTGGTGTAAAGTTTATATCTTTTAAATAATTGTAAAAATCTAAATCATATTCATATACATTATATTCATAAATATTTTTGCAATAGTTATAGTATAGAAATTTAGAAAAACCTTCAATTAGATTTTCTACACACCATATATTAAATGGATAATTAGTTTTATAATTATCATAATTTTTTATAATATTTTTATCTTGTATATAGTTATAAATTTTAAGAAATTCATCGTCATATGCAAATTCAGAAAATAGTGAATGAGAGTAACTATGAAATGCCAAACTCAATAAATCCTGAGCATTTATATCTATGCTTATAGTGCTTATAATTATATTATCTGAATTAAACTTATAAGGTGATAGAGGATTAAAGTTAAAGTAAAATATTGTCTTGAAATTATCATTAAGTTTTAATCCAGAATAGTTTTCAATAAATTTTTTTATGTCAACGTTACAATCATTTAATATTTTATTTAAATTTTTAGCCTTTTTTATAAATTTATTTTTATTTTTATTAAAATAAGATTCAAAGTACTCATTATAAAAATAATTAAAGAATGAATCTATATCTTTTTTTAATGATGGAGTTAAATTCAATAATTTATTATTTATTATTTTAGAAACTATAGTGATTAAATTAGAATCATCGTCTAATTCTACAACCGCATTTATATACTCTGATGGATTTTTATATTTAAATATATTTTCTAAACAATTTATCATATTTTTATCCATACTTTTATAGGTATTTTTCAACCATTTATAATGAGTATAGGCATCTTTTCCAAATTCTTTATATAAATCTTCAGTATATATATTAGTATTTAATACATTTACATTATAAATCTCATAAGCTGTCTGAATTAAAGATATTTTAAGAGTTATACCTCTTATATCTAAGTTAGAATTGTAAGCATCAACTGAAATATTATAATACCGGCTAAAGCTAACCATAAATAATATATTTAAAAGTACAGATAGTCTTTTTAGGCTCATAAAATCACTCCTTATTTTAGTAGAATTTAACATAAAAAAAATTTTTCCTTTTAAAACCATTCTTCAGTAAAACCTTAGAAATACTAGGGAAATTAAATAAAAAATGTCTATAAAATAAGTATGTAATCCTAAAAGAATATATTTAGGAAAAAGATAGTGAGCTTAAATGACGATTTGTTATAAATTGTAGCGTTATTTTTAGAATAAATTAAATTTATTCTGTAAAGAAAAGCCACAGCTTATAAGCTGTAGCTTAAAGCTTTTTATATAACGTAGACTTTCTTTTAAGATATTTGAATGATATTAGTTTTGAATCAAGAACTAACATATAAGGAGTTACTTCTATAACTTTACCATATATAGTATAAAGACTAAAATACGTATAAATTTCAACGTAATGATTTAAATAACATCTTTCATAAATATTAAGTTTTTCGATAAGCTCTTTTTTAATAAGATCATTAAATTCTTCATTTTATATATTGATGTCAAGAGGTGTTATAGTTGTTGTAATTGTTGATTCATCCATATGATCAACTTCTTAAATATAAAAAGCTTATTATAATATATGATGCTTGTACTAAATAGGTGTTAGATTGTAGTGAAATATCAAAACTATTTGATATACCAAAACAAACATTAAGATATTATGAACAGAAAGGAATTTTAAAATCAAATAAAAATTCAGAAAATAGATATAGACTATATAGTATAGAAGATATAATAGCTAACAAAGAAAAATTATAAAAGAAAAAAAGAAAAGCTATGAGTATAGTAAAATGTACCCTATGGAGTAGATACTTTAAAAATTCTACCTATAGAGTATTTTTAACTAAATATACATTTCAAACTAATTAATTATAGCTTAGTTTTTTGTCTTAAAATTTTACTTCCATTATAAATGCATTAGTTTGAGGTGGAATACTAGCTGTCATTGCATTTGAATGGTAAACTAATATACAGTTACCAATACTTAAATCAGATACTTGGATTTCATTACATTCCTGGTTTATGATTAATGTTTTGTTAGAAATTACTAATCTAATATAAGTATAGATATCATTTACATCTCTAGCGATGGTAACAAAAGTATTACCATCATCAAAAGGTTGAATTTTAACTATATAACCAAAATTATAACTTACATACTTCATATAAATCTACCTCACTATAATCATATTTATATAAAATATGATAAAAGTTAATTATATGTTCTAAATCTAATTGTAAGTTTAAAAGTTAGATAAAATAGTATCTATATCTTGTGTCTTGAGCATTTCTTTAATTTTACTTCGTTCATTTAAAAATTTTAAATATAGATTATAAGAGGGTTTTGGATCACCATATATCTTCCAATATCTAGTATCAAACAATTCATATTTACCATATCCCATAAACCCAAGAACATCTTTTAGAGGGTATCCTAAGAATACACCGATTTCATCAGGAAAAGTATTAGATTTTAATTTTGTAATCAATATATCTAAATAAGTATCAATATTTACCTCATGTGGATATCCTAAACTTTTAAGGAAATATTTATTATCAAAGTTATTTAATATTTTATATAAAGATTTTCTATTTATAAATAATATTTTATATCCATAATTATCTATTACTATAAAATTTATATTTTTACATTTACGAAAATAAGTAGATATATCATTTAATTTCTGCTCTTTGTTTTTATCAAAGTTAGGTATTGATATTATTTCGGAAGGTTTAGAACCTAGAAGTACTGGTCCTAAAATTTCTAAAAGCCATTTTATATATGATGAATTTAAATTAGCATTAGAAGAAAAATCATTCATAATAAGCCTCCTTTAGACAATAAATTAAATTAGTTAATATTAAAATAATAAGCATTTTAAATAAAAATATGTATTTAATTAGTTTTAATAAGCAAATATAAATAATTTTATAGTATTTAGAAATAATAGTATAGAAAATATAAAAATATACATAATGAAAGGTGATTTATATGAAACGTTTTTTATTAACTTTATTAGCAATTATAATTACCATTATTACAACAGCATGTTCTATAAAGCCTAATGAACAGGCTAAACAGCCTGGTGATAAAAGTCCAACTAAAAGCGATGAAAATATATCTAAGCAACATTCTCCACTAAATGAAGATGAATATAAACAGTTACTTACAACTACTTACGAAAAATACATAAAGCCATTAGACTTGAGTGATTATGATGATTTAGAAGATATACTAACTAATAAAAAAGAAAATGAAGAAGAACGTAAAAAATTCATTGAAAATATAGAAGAAAATGTAAATGATAGTAAAGTTAATTTGATGGCTTTTAAGGCTTGTGTAGAAGGTTTAAAAATAGATAATAAAAATCTTCAAGAATTAAATGATAAATTAGTAAAAGAGTGTGATACATTAATGGACGATATTAGATATAAAGAAAAAGAGTTAGCTAAGATAGATGAAAATATACTCAAAAAATCAAATAAAGAAATATCTAAATTTATAAACAATAACATAGATGAAAATATAATAGAAAAAAATAAATTTGAAGATACATTAGATCAGATTGAAAATATTTTACATATTGATTTGGATAAATAATTTGTAAAATATTGCACATATTATATTAAGTAAATAATTAAATATTAGGAGGAAATAAAATGAATAATAAGAAATTATTAGCACTAGGATTAACAGTTGCACTATCTTTAGGGGCAGTAGGATGTAATACAAAAGAAACACAAAACTCAAACAAAAAACAAACACAAAATACATCACCATCAACATCAGAACAAGAAAATAGAGATTTAGGTCAACAAAATACTACTGTAGGTAATGATTATACAGAAAGATATCAAACAGGATATAATAACTATATAAAGGGATTAGAAAATTATACTATGTATAATACCGCAGAGACAACAAGAGAATATTATAAAACTAATGAGTATCCAGGAAATGAAAAATATGTAAATGATTTAAAGTCTGCATATAAAGATAGTAAAGAAAAAATAAGAACATTTATAGATGACTTAAAAAATAATGCAAAAACAGATGATGCAGACCTAAAGAAAATGAATGAAAATTTAATAGCAGCTGGTGAAAGAACTATAGATAATATAGACAAAAGACTTAAAAAGTTAGATGAACTTCCAAAAGATATAATGAATAAATCACAAGATGAATTTATAAATGCTGTTGATGAAGCAACAAGAATTGAAGATGATACAGAAAATGGATTTGATAAATTATTAAGAGATATGAACAAGGCATTAGGACTAGATACAAATATGAATAATAATAATACAAATACCAATAAAAATGAGAACACAACTAATGCTCAGCCTAATGCTAATAAGAAATAGTAAAAAATTAAGAAAATTATCGATAAATAATCAATATTTCCTTATTA
>CALESE010000028.1 GCA_937907205.1 uncultured Romboutsia sp.
TACTATTTCCACTTGTAATTCTTGTACTAATCAATATAACCTATTGAATGGAAAATCTAACATAGGTGAAAAGAGTTGTCTTGAAAAGTATAAGGATGCTATGGATTCATGGTTGAAGATAATGTTAGGTGATTTAGTATATTACAATTCTTGGATGACAGTAAATGAGAACAATACTAAATATCCTAATTATGATTTGATAGATTTGCTGATAGAATTTCTGAATGAATATATCAAGTATAACAAATTCCCATCTAAAGATCAGAATAGTATAACTAATTTCAATTGCCCATCATTGGATAGTTCTTATAATGGCAGTAATTGCATTAAAAATACAATTATGAACTATATCAAAGTTTTAGAATGGGTAAAGAAATGTGAAACTGTAAAGAACAGAAACAAGATAAAGGTATATGGTAGAGATTTTGCTAATTATCTTTTAACATATTTTTAAAATTAACGTTAATTAAAACATATATGAAAAGTTTAGTAGAAACATTGAATGAATCACTAAATATCAATGAAAGCAAAGAAAAGATGCTTAGATTTGAATTTGGGAATCTTGAACATGCAGATGAGACTATCAAATCTATTGAAGACCTTGCAAATAAGAATTCTGTATATTCAGAAAAGATTGATGGTGGTATCAAGATTAAGGTGAATGATTCTAACAAAGATAAGTTAGATTCTATTCAGGATGTACTTCAGCAATATGTTCAGAAAATGCAAGATGATGATAAATCAGACCAAGATGATGTAAAGTCATTAGCAAATCAATTGGATAAGTTGAGTGACTTTATTGAATCAGAAGATGAAGAAGACTCCGATGATAAAGAAGACAAAGAAGATAATGAAGAAGGAGAATAAGAATTGAAATATTCAAATTAAAAATGGGAAGAGCTTAAGCTCTTCCCATTTGTATTTATTCATTTATCATCACTTTCAATAATGAATGTTGTTTTATTATCTTTATCGGATTTTGTTATTCCTTCATAATCACTCATATTACCACTCCAAAGATAAGATATATCTTTAGATGTTGAACCAGTTCTGTTCAATACATAAGGTAAGTTATTCAGTTTATTTACTGTTGCTAGCAAATAAGCTAATTTTTTCTGTATTGTATCAGATTCAATAACACTTTCACCTTCTTCCCAAACCCACTTATTTTCAGGAAATTCTGTTGATTTCCAATCTTTCAATTTATCTACTTCATCTAACAAATATTCAAATGATACTGGTATATATTCATAATTATATTTACCATCAGATTTTATTTTAGTTGTTAAATATGTATATGTACCATTTATATTAGCTCTATATGAAAGTTCCCCATTTGAATTTACAGTATCCATTTTTCCCACAAAATATAATGGGTGTGAATTTGGAATATCATTTTTTATTTGACTAGCTCTAATAAAGTATAATGTTTTATCAATATCTGTAACTATTGGAGTATATGAATAAGCTATTGTTTCAACATATTTACCAAGGTCACCAAATTGTGTACTGAAATTTTTAGATAAAGTAAGTGATCTAGAATGGCAGTAATCTCTATATCTTGATGGCATATCTGAACTGATATCAAAATAGTTCTTATCAATATCATTGAATGGTGGTGTTAATGCAACTGGTATACCATAAGCATCTGTAGCTACTAAATCAAATTCTCCAGTATCTTTATATGAATTAGATGAAGTATACACATAAGTATAAGCGTCATTATATAATTGTGTATCCCCATAAGTGTACTGTCCATTATTGTCTCTGTCTATATAAGCAACGTTGGCAACATAGTTGTAAGTTGTATAGTCATCAGGAATTTGTGGAGCACATATCATGAATGAATTTGCAATCTTAGTACCCATTCCATTATTTGTTGCTGTTGTAGTTCCATTTCCTCCTGTATTTGAACTTCCAGTACGATACAGCTTATCTAATGATGATAATAGCTTAAATGGAGCATTTGTCACTATTACATTAAAGTCCTTACCTGTTTGAGCTAAATTTCCTATATGTGAAGATACTAAATTATTATCCATTTTGATTTATTCTTTTATGATTGATTCTCTATCAGAAGATTTGTTACCTAATGATTTTGGATGTAAACAAACATCTTGTTTGAACTTACCAATTATACTATCATTCCTAGATTCAGTTCTTTCATCAATTTGAGGATATGATGTTGATAATTTAAGAGAAAACTCTATTGATTTCTGATTAGTATCAGAGCTAGTCATATCTATCTTATTGATTTGTATAGATTGTTCTGTTGGCCAATCTAAAGAGCATTTTATTGTTTGTCCTAAATAATTTATTCTGAAGTATTTGTTGAATACTAACTTATCAATTATTTCCTGTAACAATACTACGGATTCATTGAAATTAGATAGAACATATCTTAACTTTAATGTTACTTCTAATGGTAATCGACGCATTTCTGCATTCATACCAACTATTTCATTTCCTACTATTCTTTCATAAACACCTCTAATATAAGGTTGTGTAAGTTCTTCTAATGGTATGCTTACATTATCCATTTCAACAATACATCTTGGCATTTTCATATAAATCTGGTCTTCTCCGGATACTTCATTCAAACTATATTTATATCCATTGTTTTCCATATACATATAAGAAGATCCTGTGTTGAATATGAAATGATTGATAGGTTTATCATATAACACTATATTTCTAGTAAGCCAAGATAAAGCACCCTTTATTAATATTGAGAAAAATCTTTCATCTCTATCAAATAGATTGTCAAATTTTTCAACATTCCAAGGATGTTTCCATTTTTCTGTAGTTTTGTTAACTAGATTCTGCATATTTAAAAATAGAAATGTTTATGAACTTATTTCATGCATATTCTATATTTACTATAAATGATAGAATAAACATAATGTTTACAAAAGAAGAAATAAAGAATTCTATACAAAATATAGTAAATCTTTCTAATGAAGATCCAGAAGAAATTTATGTTACTAAATGGACTATAGAAAATAAATTAAAAGAAAAAGATCCATCATATACAAAGAAAACATTAGCAAAGTTCATTAATGATTTGCATCTTGGAAGGTTCATCTTTGTACATAATGGATCTAGCTTACCATTTTCTATATATGAGGGTTATGTGTTTGTTGCAACAGAATCAAATGACTTTTCATACTTTATAAATTCACTATCAAAATTAGATTATGATCTGAATAATTTAAAAAAATATGACTATATGAAATTATTTGATTCAACACCTTATGATAGTGACTATTTCTTAATAGATGGTGTATTGATGATTTCAGACAGATTAAAATTGTAAGAAATTCTTAACACCATTTTTCCAAAGGTCTTTGTAAGCTTTCTTAGCATTCTTACCAATATTTTTGAATGTTGAACCAACACTAGCAGCTTCTCCATAAAGGTTACCAAGACCAGCACTGCCATCTATAAGCATCATTGCCGCAGATATAGTAGATTCTGATGCATCAACTAATGTCTTATAAGTTTGACTTGCAGGATTGTAATAGTATTTATTATCTATTGCGTACTGCATCATCTTATGGCGTTTGTTTTCATGGTCATCAGATTCAGGATTTGTACTACCACCCGAATTAATTCCATTCACATTTACATCACCCAAATTAACTGTATTAGGATCTTTATCAAGGTGTTTTTCACGATTATCTATATCAGGGTCACCTTTCTTTCCACTCAACACATAACTGCTAATTCCATTTTGACTCCATAAAAATCCTGAATCACCAAACAATACCTTAGCAAATTCATTTTGGTTATGTTGGTATACCCGATCATATTTTATCTTGAACGTTGGAGTAGATTGGAATGGAGTTTGATTTGAAAATGATTGTGGGAGCATTGTATTTAAAGTAGAATAATCTATTTCACAACCTTGGAAAGAAAACAATTTAAATGACATTCTATCTGTCATGTTTGCACTATTGAGATTCTTATATATAGTTGTTCTTCCTTTCAAATCTCTGGTTGAAGTTTGCAGATATCTTATAGGTGATTGAAATACAACAACATCTAAATCAAATTTCCTTAAATTTTCTGGTAATATTTCTTTTTGGTTTATTGCATCATAAGCAGCATATTTGTAGAAATCCATTAAAGTAAGTAATCGTAGATCAGTTGCTTCTTCTGAACATTCTATTTCTATAGATTTTTCTGCTGTCAAATTATCTAAATTCATATTCAAAGCATTGTTTACATCCTTTACTGACTTGAAGAACCAAGGAGCATAAGAAGATATGTAGCTTAATGAACGTACAAACTTTATTAAAGACTTTTTTCGAGCCATCATATTATCATTATATTTATAAAAATTTCTATCAAGATATTGTATAGCAGTGTTGTTTGCTGCAAATTTACTTCCATTAGAAGATTGCATGATACCTCCTAACAAACCATAAGATGTATCAAACTTAAAGAATAATTTAAAGTATAGCCAAGCTGGTTGGGTTGCAATAGAATCTAATCCTTTCTGAAAACTTACTCGTTCATTTATAAAATCTTTATAACCCCAAGCAGGAACATCAAGTAATGTTTGATCCGTATTGGCATCTCTAGATGATATCCTACCAGAGCCATCATATTCCACTTGGTGATCAGGTACAATTGGATTTGCTTTTAATGGGCCTTTATAATCTAAAGTATTTTGCTGAGGTTTTTTTTCATATCCATTAGAACCATTTCCAGTGGATGAAACACCTTTACCTAATCCTCCTAATAATTTTGATAAAATTGACATGATTTTAATTTTATTTATTTATTGATTTAAAAGATAAGTAAATGTTCCTGCTAATGTACAATCTAATGACATATTTGTATTGCCATTTATCCTTGAGAATGGAACTTCAAATTCAACTTGTGTAAATTTTGATCTCATCTTAACAATACCTAACACATAATTGATACTTACTATTTCAGCATCTTTTAAAGTATCTTCATCTATCATTAAGTCGGTATATGATTCTGAATTTTTCTTAGAAAACTGTACCACTTTATCCCAGTATTCTTTTATATTTACTATCTTCTTTTCAAATGGATATTTTTTAGAAGTAATCATAATACGTGGAGACGTTTTCCAATTCTTATCTTTTATTGGTTTAATATCCCATCCATAGTATATCTGATGATCTGTTAAAAAATCAGAAATTGATTTTTCCAACATTTGATTGTAAACATCATTAACCTTATCGTTTATATAATCAGAAGTTGAAACTAAAGTATCATCAGATACTATTATTTGTTTATATATTTCAGAAGAATTATTTATAGTTTTCATTTTAAGTATTGTTATATGATTTAGCAAAGGAATCACTGTTTATATAACCAGGTATAATGCCTCTTCTTATGAGGTATACTTTTTGAATAAGTTCATGTTCTTCATTTTTAACATCATATTCAAATGACATACCATCAATATAATAAATGCCTGATACAGATAGGTTTATGAAACCAAGAGTTGAATCTGAAAACATCTGTTCTAATTCAACACTAGATGGATTAGGTATTTCTGTCTTATCTCCACTTATATTATACCAGTTTTGCCACATCTGACGTTTACCTAATTCTGAATATTCAAATATAGCTAAATTTATGAGAGTACCTCGTTGAAGACCAAAATTTGGTTTTGCAAGTTTTACCTCCAATGTTTTAGCTCTATATTTCCTAAAATAATTATCATGAATCATTTTTTGTTTAAGAACAGGTGTATTATGGTCTTCTGAATCACCATATTCATATCCAGAAAAAACAGTATTTCTGAATTGACATGAATTGTTTACAGTATCATTTACTGAATTTCCATTGAATTTTATATTTGTAGAATTGAGAGAATCATTTCCAGTTCCAGAAGTTGGTGAGCCAATCATATATTCATTTATATTTCCATGTTCCATTACATCTTTATTGTTTACTCTCCATTTCCAAGATGATACAAGATAGTTGCCTAGTTCAGGCATTCTCTTGTAATTAGTAAGCAATCTATGTGCCATCCCATGTTGTATATCTTCTTTAATATTATCATCAGTAAAACCAAGACCAATAACAGGATGTATTCCTAAATCATTTGGTGTTATTTTCTCATTCATTACCCAAGAAAAGTTAACAACTACAAGATAACGATATAGATCTACCCAACAATCAAATACACTGTTTTCATCTAATCCACCAAATGCAACATGTTTCTGAATAGCTTCTTTATAAGTTTCACTTCTTATTATTCTTGTCTTATCATCTTTTATTTCTTTTACTTTATCCGTTGCAGCAAATCCTAATCCACATTCTGTAACTGCCACATAATGTAAAAACTCATAAGTAGTAGGGTATTTGTTTGGTCCAAGCTGACAATATTTAGCAGAACATCCAGGAGTTGGATAAGGATTGAATGTAATTTGCTTTGTCATTTGCTGTCGTAAAGACAATAAATGATATTCACCATAATATGTTATTTGGTCAGATTGATATTCTACTTTAGTAATATAGAAATCTATAGAAATAGGTTTATAAGCACCATCTACTGAATCTGTCATTACTATTGTCATGTTAGAAGTCATAGAAGCAGTTTCCATCAACTCCTCACTTTTTTCTTGCTGGGATAAGATAACTTTGCAAGTAGGGATAAACTTATCATAATCAATATGTACATATTTTATTGAACTCCTAAGAATTACTTTATTGTCAATTCTTATAATAGGTATTCTTGGTCCTTCTAATTTTACAACATTTATTGGTTGATTATTTATTCCAAGGCCGGATGCTTTTATTTTTTGTGATTCATTAAATTTTACAATACCATTTTTCTTAACGGTTGGATCATGCCTTACTATTGGATCTAATTTATTTACATCAGGACTTAATGGTTGGTATAGTTCTTTCAAATCTTCCATAAAATTAATAAATCAATAAATTTGTATCACCAACTTGTACATAATTATGGTCAAATACCGTTGCTTCATTTGGTGATCGTTTTTCATCCTTATTCTTTTTGAATGATTGTTTTCTAGTAAGTAAAGATGAGGATGTAGAAGCTAGTCCATCCATATTGTCACTTACAGCTTGGACATATCAATATGTTTCCTTCCATTAATTCAAAAGGATTTGATATTCCATTTATCTTACATAATATATCAGCATATTCATCTGTGTGATAAAGAACAAATGACACTAAATCTGGTCTGGCAATATATTCTTTTGTTACTTCAACTATAGTATAAGCATTTGAAAAATCAACAGTATTGTCAAATGTTTTTACTAACAAATCTTTTACAGTTTCTGTTGTACCATCAGAAAATTTATATTCCAATTCAGGTTTCTTTGCTATTAATCCGTAATTAAGTGGCATGTGTTAAAATTCAATATCTTCTTATACAAAAATAAAAAGAGGAATTCAACAGAATTCCTCTTTGGTATATTAATTTGATATGATAAATGTTGTATTTTCCGGTTTTGATGTCAACGAATTAAATTGTGCTAATGTACCTGACCAAATATATGTAGACTTATTGTTAGGTAATCCAGATTGCCACATACACCATTTTTCAAGGTAAGTCAATCTAGAAACAATCTTATTATATTGATCTGCTGTAACTATACCAGCTTTAGAGGCATCAGCAGATCCTTGATTAATAGTATTGCCATCATTCAATACTGGTATATTTATACTGCTGTCATTTCCTGTATAATGTGTATATGATAATGTTACAGCACTGGCATTATTTGTATATTTAAATCCTTGTGTCCATCCTGTGTAAGTATGATTATCAGAACCGTCTACAGTAATGCTATGTATATTATCATAAACATTATCTTTATTTATATATTGGGTTGAACTAGCACCATTTTCATTTATTAATGATTTAATGTTTGTCTTTGACCAACCAGCGGCATCATGTCGATTATCCCACTTAATCAACATATAATAACCTTTTCCTGGATCATTTTCTACATACCATAATTGTCCTATAGCATCCTTTCCATTTTTAGATACTTTATCCGCATAACATGATTGTGAAAGTATGAAATCAGGTATCTTATATAAGTGATCTAAATCAATTACAGTATGATGGCCTGCGATCCAATTCATGTTAGTGATTGCTGTGGTTGTTTCATCAGATGGAATCAATTTAGCATTTCTATCAAGAAATGTTTCCTTTGCGCCAATTTGTGTATTAGTATTTGAACCATTAGCTAATGTTATATCTGTTCCAGTTACTATTCTTTCTGCCATTGTTTAATATCTTTATGAAATTGTAATTGACATACCTGCTGCACCTACACCAGATCTGTACACATTATATTGTTGTGTATATCCAGCACCATTTGTATAGTTAACAGCACCTACCTTAATAAATGATGATGTAATGATTTCTACACCATTTTTCTTAATAGTTGATATGTTACCAAATTCTGCAGGATAAGCCATGAAGAAACAATGACTAGAATCTGATGTATAATTTATTGTCCAACTTTTTCCTGTTATATCTTTGGTAGTTTTTGTTTTCATTACATCTATTTTCAATCCATCTGCTTCTGCTTGTGTACACATCCCATAGAATAACAATCTGTAAGTAGCCCAACTAACAGAACAAGATCTATTGTCTTTACCAGATGCTGGTACTATAGATCCCAAGTGCCTTGTACCATTTGAACTAGATGCATAATCATCTGGATATCCAGAAATAATCAAACCACGCTTAGCTGCATATATTGTTTCATGACAAATTTGGCTCCAATTACCAGTACCATTACCACTCAATAGTGGAGATGTATAAGTAGAAGAATTGGTATTTACTGCAGGTAAAGTTGTTCCCCATGCACCTTTACATTCTTCTGCATTTTTTTGATTATTTATTGTCCATTTCCAAGTACCAGACCATTTGATTTTAAAACCATAT
>CALESE010000029.1 GCA_937907205.1 uncultured Romboutsia sp.
ATAAGAAAGCGTAGACTTTGTCTACGCTCTGAGGAATAACTTGAGTTATTCTTTTTTATTCGTTATAAAATCCTAATATTTCTATACCGTCCTTTACACATTCAATTTCTAAAGGAAAATCTGGTCCTTTTTCTCCATCTATATCTGTAACTAAATAATCATTACATTCTATTGATAATTTTTTAGTTTTAAAATATAAAAGCTCACTTTCATTTAAATGATCTAAGTGTTCCCCTTTTAATACACTTATAAGTACAGGTATAGACTTTGGTAATGGCATACCTTTAAATATTATTACATCTAAGTAACCATCATCTATTTCTGCCTTATAAGCTAAGTTTATATTGCCTGCTGTTTTACCATTAAATATTAACATTAAGTACATATCTCCTTCATACGTTATTTCTTCTGAATAAACGCTTATATTAAATTTACGCATATATAAAGCTTCTTCTATTCCCTTTATATAATAAGATACTTTTCCTATATAATTTTTTAAGTCTTGATTTATTCTTTGAGATATATCTGTAAACATACCAGCACTTGCTACATTTATAAAATATTTATTATTTATTTTACCAATATCGATTTTTTTAGGTGTTGATTTTATAATGTTATCAATTGATTCTTTTACATTAGATGATATATTAAGTGCATTAGCAAAATCATTTGCTGTACCTGTTGGTAATATACCTATTGGTATTTCTATATTATTTATTTTCATTGAGTTTAATATTAAATCTACAGTTCCATCTCCACCTGCTATTAATAAATGGTTATAAGTATCATCCAAGCCTATAAAAGCATTTTCTATTGATTCTTTATTACTTAATCTATGTGGTATAAGCTCATATCCATTTTCTTGGTATATCATTATAATATCATCTAACATATTTAGAATTTTCTTCTCCCCAGAATTTGGGTTGTATATAAGTTTTACTCTTTTCATTTTTCCTCCTTATGTTAAATCTAATCAAACACTTTTATATTAATATCCTAAATTATCATTCAAAAATATTACATGTATTCTATTATCAAATCTTTGCCTTTTTATTACTGAATATTCACAGCATATTCTATCTTGACTTGAACAATCCATACAGTATCCAGTAATTTTACAAGGTGTTTTAGCATTCATTCTTTTAGTATTTGCTGGTGCTGCTATTTCTTTATTTCTTTTTATAGCTTCATCTATATTTTTCACGATTTTATTTACACCACATATTACAATCACTTTATCTGGTCCGTAAAGCATAGCTGCTATCCTATTACCATTACCATCTACGTTAAAAAGCTCTCCTTTTTCAGTAATTGCATTTGTACTAGTAAAATATGCATTTGCATAAAATGTTTTTCTATATAATTCTTTTATTTCGTCTTTATTAAGAGCTTTATATCTATCTAAAAATTCATAATCACCATTTCTTAGTAAATCAATTACTCCTGTTTCAAGTAAAGTCATTGATCCTCCACAACTTACTAAATCACCATTGTTTATTAATTCTTTTATTTTATCTATAAGTTCTTCTTTATTATTTACTAAATATCCTTTCATATTATTATTTTCTAAAGATTTTATTGTTCTTTCTATTTTCTTTATATTTACCCATACAACATTTGAATCCATATTCCCTTCCCCCTTTATTTTTTTGTTACTCTTTTATAAATATATTTTTATTATCATAAAATTATTTTATATTTATATATTTCAATAATAAAACCCACTAGTAAATACTAGTGGGTCAGAGCGTAGACAAAGTCTACGCTTTTTTATTTTTGTTAATACTCTTTATGAGG
>CALESE010000030.1 GCA_937907205.1 uncultured Romboutsia sp.
AACGATTACTTGCAATAATATTATCAATATGGACATGTAATATAAAATAGTGTAGTATAAAATGAGAAAAAGTATAAATTTTATGTAAGATGTAAAAATGTAAGTAGGAGGATTATTATGGAAAAATATTTTAGCATAGAGTATCTTAGCAAAAATTTTGAAAAAGTAATAGATACGATTACAACTAATAGTATGAAACTTATAATAGGATTATTAGTTTTATTAATAGGATTTAAAGTTATAAAGAAAATAGTTAATAATTTTGTATTATTTTTAGAAAAAAGAGAAATAGATATAACATTGATAAGATTTTTAGAATCCTTAATAGGTACAGGACTTAAAGTATTATTAGCTTTAACTATACTAGTAGGATATTGGGGAATTGAACTTACAGGTCTTACAGCAATACTTACATCAGCAGGGGTAGCAATTGGTTTAGCGCTTCAAGGAAGTTTATCTAACTTTGCAGGTGGATTTATAATACTTTTAATTAGACCATTTAAAGTAGGGGATTATATAGAGACTGGAATATATGATGGTACTGTAGAACAAATAGGGTTATTTTATACTCAATTAACGACTATAGATAATAAATTAATACTTATACCAAATGGAACATTATCAAATGGTAGTTTAATAAACTACTCAGCTAAAGAAAATAGAAGAGTAGATATGACATTTAGTGTGGGATATGAAAATGATGTAACAAAGGTTAAGAATGTATTAATTGATATAATTAATAAAAATAAATTAATATTAGATGATCCTGAGAAGTTTGTTGGTATAAGTGCTCATGGTCCAAGTTCAGTAGATTTTATGATTAAAGTATGGTGTAAAACTGAAGATTATTGGACTATCCATTTTGATTTATTAGAACAAGTTAAAATAAGATTTGATGAAGAAAATATAAGTATACCATATCCTCAAATGGATGTTCATTTTAAAAATATTAAATAAGAATAACAAAAAGCTAAAATAATGTTCTATTTTAGCTTTTTTATAATCTAATTAGTACTAAAGGAGACAAAGATTAATGGATCACATTCAAGCATTATTAGATTTATCAAAATATTATTGGTCATTAGCTATGATAGTAGGTTTGTTAAGTTGTTTTATAGAAAGTTTTTTACCAATTTTACCTCTTGTAGCTATAGTTGGTGCAAATGCAATGATATTTGGCTTATGGGGAGGTTTTATAATATCTTGGATAGGCTCAGGACTTGGAACATTAGCATTATTTTTATTAATACGTAAATATAATGACAATAAACTTTTTAAGAAAATTAAAAATAAAAGAGTAGAAAAAGCAATTTTATGGATGAATAGACAAGGATTTAAATTATTATTTATGGCATATTCTTGTCCATTTGTTCCAAGTTTTTTAGTTACACTAACTTCTGCATTTTGTAAAAGAGAAGTTAGTGAATTTTTACCAGCTATGTTAGCAGGTAAATTTGTAATGTTTTTAGTTATATGCTATCCGGCAAGTGATTTAGGTGGTTTTCTAAGAAGTCCTATGAAAATAGTTTTATTCATAATATTAGTCTTTTTATCATGGAAAATTGGAAGTAAAGTTAATAAAGATCTTGAACAACATAAATATAACCATAAATAAAATT
>CALESE010000031.1 GCA_937907205.1 uncultured Romboutsia sp.
TATATTATAGCCTATTTTAGATATAATTAATCACAAAGTTAGCTAACATAGCCTTATTATTATATTATTTTAATAATACTTATATTTATAGCAATAATATATCAAGAAATATTTTTATAGAAGGCATAGATGTATCTAATATGACAAAAGAAGAAGCTATAGATAAGTTGAAAAAATTAAAAGTACCACAAAATATTAATTTAATATATAAGGATAAAGAATATGTAATAAACCCAAATGATATAAATTTAAATTATAATATTGAAGAATCAGTAGAAAAAGCTTACAACTATACTAAAGAGAGTACTTATATTGAAAATGTAAAAAAATACTTTGAACTTAAAAATAATCCTAAAAAGATAGATTTAAAATCGTCTTATGACGAAGTTATGTTAAGTGATAAATTAGATAAAATATCAAAAGATATAAATATAGATAAAATAAATGCAAAAATATATATATCAGATAATGGAGATATAAGCTATACACCTTCTACCACAGGTAAAGAACTAGATATAGCACATCTTAAAGAAAGCATATACAATAGTATTGAAGAGAAAAATTATAATGATATAAATATTAAAGTAGATATAAAAGATCCAAATATAGAAACAAAAGATGTTAAAAGTATAAATTCACTATTAGCAGAATATAGTACTAAATTTTCAACTGGCCCAGGTCATGAAGGTAGAAATGAAAATATAAAAATAGCATCAGATAAAACTAGTAATATTTTATTAATGCCAGGAGAAGAATTCTCATATAATAATTTAACTGGTACTAGAAATAAAGCTAATGGGTATAAAGATGCAGGTGTAATAGTTAATGGTAAGATAGAACAAGGAACTGGGGGAGGAGTATGTCAAGTTTCATCAACTATATATAATTCAGTTCTTTATTCAGGTCTTGAACTAACATCAATAAGAAATCACTCATTAAAGTCAACATATGTTCCTGTAGGTAGAGATGCAACAGTAACAGATGGAGGTATAGATTTTAGGTTTAAAAATCCATATAATCATCCTATCTATATAAAAAATACTGTATCTAATGGGGTAGTTACATCGAAAATTTATGGAAACTCAAATGATAAAAAGAATATAGATATAAAAGTAGATTTATTTAAAGAGAATGGATTGGATGCAGCAAAAACATATAGAGTTTATAAAGATGAAAGTGGGAAAGTTTTGAAAGAAGAATATGTAGCTAAAAGTGTTTACAAAAAGCCTAATAAAGATTAGTAAAAAAGCTGTGATAATTAAAATATCACAGCTTCTATTAATTGAAAAAGGTTGTTACATTAACATTATTAATCTAAGACTTTTTTATTGTGTAATATTATTTTAAAATAGAAAAATAAACAATAGAGGGGGATATAAAAATATCTAATATTATAGAAAAAAACAATAAAAATAGTTATAATGTATAATATTGTGAATAATAAATGAAATGGGGGAAGAAATTGAACTTTATAGGTAATAGATATGAAGTATTAAATTGTGATGGAAATATAGAGCTAAATAAAATATATAAAGCAAGAGATGCCTATGATAATAGTAAAGTATTAATAAAAGTAATAGAACATAATAAAAATATATGTAATGATTTTATATCTAATTTAATAGATGAAAATACTATGCTTAATCAATTAAATTCTCCACATATATTAAAAATTATAGATGTTGGTGAACATTGTACAGATTTAACTACATTTTATTACATAGTTAGTGAGTACTATGAAGGAATAAGTTTAAAAAACTTAATATTAGGAAATTATATTCATTTAGAGGCTATTGTAAATATGTCAACACAGATATTAAAGGCTCTAGAGCTTGTACATAATAATTCATATCATGGAGATTTAAATCCTAAAAATATAATAGTAGATGAAAATTATAATGTGAAAATATTTGGATTTGGAGTTACTAAAGCAAATGCAGGTATTAACATAAGACCTTGTAATGAGGTTAAATATTTATCTCCTCATCAATTATGTATAAATTATACAGATAAAGAAAGTGACTATTTTTCATTGGGGCTTATATTATTTGAATCTATATTTAAAAAGCTACCTTTTGGAGAATCAGATAATGATAATGAAATGCTTAAATTAATAGATAAGGGACTTGAGTTTGATAAATTAAAAGCTATAAATGGAAATTATAAATTGATAGAAATTATAAGAAAACTTTTAGATAGAAAAGATAAGTATAACAACACAAAAGAAATAATAATTGATCTAAGCCATGTAATGTATGATAAGGCAGATATAGAAGAAATAGATATAAAAGAAGTAGAAATAGTTGAGAAAAAAACAAACTTAAAATTTTTAATAGCTGCATCTATGTTAGCAATGATATCTATGATAATATTTAGTATGATATAAAAATGAAGGTTAGTGTAGACTACTAATTTGAATTTCTTATTTTACAAAAAATAGAAAACATAATAAGTTATACAATACAATAAATTATAAAGTTATAATTATATCAACTAATTTTAGTGTAAAATATAGATTTATTAGTAATTACATTATTTATTTGTTGACAAAATTTAACAATAAAATAAGCATCATGAATTTTAAAATTTTATATATAAAGTATAATTTTGAATAGAAAAATAAGACACTTATATAATGGAGTGTCTTATTTTTATTTTGTTATATTTACATAAAATAAAAAAGTACATGCTATTATCAAAAAAGTTACAAAAAATGGTTTACAAATTGGTTACAGATATACTACTATTACAAATATAAAGATTACAAAAAAGTAACAAATGCTGAAAATTTAAGATGGATATATAAAATCGAAAAATTGGGGGTATTTTTATGATAAAAAAATGTATATTAAAAAGTTTGGTAACGTGTATGATAATAACTTTGTTTATGTTTTCATTTTATAGGAAAAACTCATTTGCAGATAGTTTAGGAACAGTAACAGTAAGTAAACTAAATGTAAGAAGTGGACCTTCTACTAAAAATAAAGTAATAGGATCTTTAAGAATAAACAATTCAGTACAGATATTATCAACTAGTAATGGATGGTATCAAGTTAAATTCTCAAGTAATAAAACTGGATGGGCAAGTAGTAAGTATATATCTATAGGTAATTCAAACAATTCTAACGCAAACAATACACAAATTAATACTTCAGGAAGTATAAAACATAAAATGAATGTAGTAGCAACAGCATATACTGGATATTCAACAACATCTACAGGGCAAAAGCCTGTATGGGGAACCATAGCAGTAGACCCTAAAGTAATACCTTATGGAACGAAGGTATATATACCTAAATTTAACAAAGTATTTATTGCAAACAATACTGGTGGGGCTATAAAAGGAAATAAAATTGATATATTTATGAATACTAAAAAAGAATGTTACAGTTGGGGAAGAAAAAATATAGAAATACATATATTAAATTAAAGAATTTAAATAGAAATAAAAGGAGAGAAAATCTCCTTTTATTTTTTTGATTTACATAGGTATTTTAAATTATTTGTTATAAGCATAAAAGTACTTAAAGCTATTCCAAATACTGCAAGTCCAACGAAAAACCATTGATTAGATTCAAAGAAAACGTCAAGTGCCATTATACAAATACCCATAGCTAGAACAAGTAAAATACCCAACAACCTATCCATAAAGAAATAAATTCCTCCCTTTAATTAATTTAATATAATTAAATTATATGTCTAAAACTCTCTCTGGGATACTAGATTTTATATTTTTTTCAATTTCTTCTAACATTTTTTCGTTCTTTGGGTCTATAAATAGACAAGTATAACCATTTTGTCCAGCTCTACCACATCTACCTATACGATGGATATAAGACTCAACACTTTCTGGTATATCATAGTTGTATATAGTATCAACACCAGTTACATCTATTCCACGAGCAGCAATATCTGTAGCTATTAAGTACTGAATATCGGCGTTTTTGAAAGATTTCATTATTCTTTCACGCTTTGATTGTTGTATATCACTATGAAGCTTAGCACAGTTATATCCTCTTTTATGAAGATCTTCTTCAAGCTTATCAACACGAGCTTTAGTTCTACAGAATATTATAGCCATAAATGGATTATCCTTATCAAGTACAGCGCATAGAGCATCTTGCTTATGTCTATCAGTAGTTTTAACTACTTCTTGAGTTATATTCTCTAAAGTTACTTCTGATTTTTTTATACTAACTACAAAAGGGTCATTCATATATCTATAAGCTAATTTCTTAACTTGAGAATCCATAGTAGCAGAGAAACATAGCATTTGGCGGTTTTTAGGCAAAGACTTCATTATATCTTCTATGTCTTTTTTAAACCCCATAAATAACATCTCATCAGCTTCATCTAATACTAGTGTATTTACTTTACTTAAATCCATAGTTTTTCTCATTATATGGTCTATAAGCCTTCCAGGAGTAGCGATTACTAATTGTATATTATTTTTAAGTTTCTTTACCTGTGTACTTACATCCTTGCCACCATAAGCAGCAAGTATACCTATATTTTTTCCTAATTTTAATTTATTTGCTTCTTCTGTTATTTGAATAGCAAGTTCTCTAGTAGGTGTTATTATTAATGATTGTATATTATTATTATCTAAATTAATATTCTCAAATATTGGAAGTAAGAAAGCTAACGTTTTACCAGTACCGGTTTGTGCTTCACCTATAACATCCTTTCCTTCCTTTATAATTTTTATACTTTGTTCTTGTATTGGTGTTGGAGTAGATATTCCATTTTTATTTAAAATATTTACCAATTCTTGACTTATACCTAAGTTTTTAAAATTCATATATTAATACCTTTCTAATCTATATATTTATTAGCCGACATATTCTATTTTTTACAAATTATAGAATTTATCATACATTGATTTATAAGTGTAGCTAATTTTTAAGTTAAATTTATTTTACCATAATAACATATCTAAGATTATATAGAAAATAAAACAGATTAAATAAAATATTCTAATAACATATGATAATTATATACATATTATTGCTTTAGTCTTTTATGATAAATTCAGTATTGTTAATAATTTTTATAGGTTTAGTTATAGTGAATAGTAATATATTTATTATGAATTTTATATAACATTAAATAAGTGTTTATAGTATGTATATTAAATTATTTTTATAAGAAAACTAATTAAACCAAGCACTATAAAACAATTAATATTAACAATAATAATTGGAGAGTAAAATATGAATTGTAAATATAAAAACAACAATGAAAATATATTTTGTAATAGAGAATCTTATGAAGATGAGTATTGTATATTTCATAAACACAATAAAAATAATAATGAAAATAAAGAGTTTTTGAAAAGAATAAGAGAAGAAAGAATAAGTGATTTTAGTGGATTTGTATTTGAAGAAGATTTTAATGCAAATGAAGTAATAGATTATGAAGTACAAGATTTAAATTTTATTGAGACTATATTCAAAAAAGAAGCAATTTTTAATGGGTATGAATTTAGAGGTAGAGTATATTTTAAATATATAAAGTTTTATGATTATGTATCTTTTGGAAATGCTATTTTTAATAATAATGTAATATTCTATAAAATTATTTTTAATAATGTATATATAAATGAAAAGATATTTGCAAAATCAAAATTTAGAGGGCAGAACTTAATAATAAATGAAGTAATAAACTTACCTAGAATGGATGGAATAATATTTAATTCTTGTTCAAAGTTTATATTAGATAATATAGATTATAAAAAAGAAAACTATTTAATAGGAAAGATAAATTATAAAATAGCAAGAAACCAAGCTAATAATATAGGAGATTATGAAAGGATAGGTCATTATTATTATAAAGAAAGAATTTATAGATCTAAGTCTATGAATGTTTATGATTATCATAGTTATAGAGATTATTTATCTGAGAAATTTTTTGATAGATTATCTAAATATACAATAGGATATGGAGAAAGACCATGGAATATATTTATAATAACGCTTTTAATAATAAGTATGTTTGCACTTATGTATATGTTTTTGGATATAAGAAATATATACAATGAAGAAATAAGTCTTAATTTAAATAATTTAGAAAATTATTCATTGTATGAAATTATAAAGATATATATAGACCTATGGTATTTTAGTATGGTAACTTTTTCTACTGTTGGATATGGAGATATAATTGTCACAAGTTTATTAGGTAAAATTTTAGTTAGCGTTGAAGTATTTCTCGGAGTTACAATTGGTGCAGCTTGGGCATCTGTAATAATAAAGAAAATGATAAGATAAGTTAGTAAATAATTACATATATATTATCAAACCAAAAAGGAAAAAACTAAATATATACTTATTAACTTAAGAAGGTGACAACTGTGAAAAAATATTAATAGTTTTAACAATTGTAGCATTACAAGCACCAAATATAATTTATGCTGACAACAAAAATATTGATAAGTATTCGAAAGGGTCAATTCTTATAGACCAAGAAACAAGTAGGATTTTATATGAAAAAAATCCAGATAGTAAACTTCCTCTAGCTAGTTTAAGTAAGATGATGACATTTTTGTTAGCTATAGAAGCAATAGAAAATAAAGAAGTTAAAAAAACTGATATAATAACAGTAGACGCTTCAATAGCAAAGGTTAGGGGATCAAGCTATCATTTAAAAGTAGGTGAAAAGATACCTTTTTACGAATTAATGAAAGGATTAATGATAGTATCTGGTAATGACGCAGCAGTAGCAATATCAAAACATATTGCAAAAGATGAAAAAACTTTTGTAGAAAGAATGAATAAAAAAGCAAAAGAAATAGGTATGATAAATACACACTTTGTAAACTGTAACGGATTACCTATATATGATTTATCTAATCCTTCAATGCCACCTAAGGAAAATTTATCAACAGCAAGAGATATAGCAAAGCTTGGGAAGTATATGTTTGACAACTATGAAGAAGAAGTATTAAAAATTACTGATATGATGGTTTACTCATATCCAGAAAGAAATTTTGAAAAATATAACACTAATAAGTTACTCCAAATGATACCAGATGTAGATGGGATAAAAACTGGATATACTGGAAATGCAGGTTATTGTTTAGCTTTCTCAATGCATGTAGATAAAAGTGGACAAAATGAAAAAGAAAGAAGGCTAATAGGAGTAACACTAGGGGCTAATCACAAAGAAAAAAGAATAAATGCATCAATATCAATGCTAAATTATGGTAAAGATAACTTTAATACAAAAAAAGTTATAGAAAAGGATCAGTTAGTAGGTAAAAAATATATAAAAGGTATAGAGGATTTAGAAGTAATATTAAAAACACAAGATGAATTATATACTATAGTAGGAAAAGATGAGCATCTACATTGTCAGGCAACATTTAAAGAGATTAACTACCCAATCAAAAAAGGAGATGTATTGGGTGTTATAAAATACTATACTAATGATGGTGAGATACTTGGAAGTATAAATATAGTCAGTGATAATGATGTAAATCATGCATCACTTAAAAACCAAATAAAGATGATATTTTCTGATTAAAAATTATATAAATTGTATATAATTTAAGGTGTAAAAATTTAGCTATATTAACAAAATAATATAAAATAAAATATTGTAATTTATATTTCGCTATGATATACTATCATAGGTGAAAAAATAAAATAATCACACACGGAAATGGGATCCTAAAAAGGTGCCTAAGATGGTTTTTTTGGGAGATGATCATTCCGGAGGTATAAAACCAGGAGGTAAATATGTCAGTAATATCAATGAAGCAATTATTAGAAGCTGGTGTTCACTTTGGACATCAAACTAGAAGATGGAACCCTAAGATGGCTCAATACATCTTCACAGAAAGAAACGGGATCTATATAATAGATTTACAAAAAACTGTAAAGAAAGCTGAAGAAGCTTACAAAGCTATGAAAGAAATAGCTGAAACTGGAAGACCAGTTTTATTCGTAGGAACTAAGAAACAAGCTCAAGAAGCTATAAAAGAAGAAGCTGAAAGATGTGGAATGTTCTACGTTAATGAAAGATGGTTAGGTGGAATGTTAACAAACCACAAAACTATACAAACAAGAATAAACAAATTAAGAGAATTAGAAAAAATGGAAAACGAAGGTGTATTCGACGTTTTACCTAAAAAAGAAGTTATAAAGTTAAGAGCTGAAAAAGAAAAATTAGAAAAATACTTAAATGGTATGAAGGATATGCCTGAAATGCCAGCTGCTATGTTCGTAGTAGACCCAAGAAAAGAAAGCATAGCTATACAAGAAGCTCATAGATTAGGAATAAAAGTATTCGGAATAGTTGATACTAACTGTGATCCAGAAGAATTAGACTACGCTATACCAGGAAATGACGATGCTATAAGAGCTGTTAAATTAATAACTGCTGCTATGGCTAATGCTATAATCGAAGGTAGACAAGGTGCTGAAGAAGCAACTGAAGAAGAAGTAGAACAAGCATAATTCAAAAAATACAACTAAATGGTAAGGGTCTACCCTTACCATTAATAATATGTAGGAGGTAACCAAAATGGCTATAACTGCACAAATGGTTAAAGAGTTAAGAGAATCAACAGGCGCTGGAATGATGGACTGTAAGAAAGCTTTACAAGAAGCTGAAGGAAACATGGAAAGAGCTGTAGATATATTAAGAGAAAAAGGTTTATCAAAAGCTGCTAAGAAAGCTGATAGAATAGCTGCAGAAGGATTAGTTGCTATAGAAATAAATGAAGATAACACTGTTGCTTCTATGGTAGAAGTAAACTCAGAAACTGACTTCGTTGCTAAGAATGAAGACTTCAAAACTTTCGTTAAAGATGCTGCTGTAATGGCTTTATCTACTGAAAGTACAGATGTTGCTGGATTATTAGCTGAAACTCATGCTGAAGGACAATCTTTACAAGATGTTTTAAATGAAAGAACAGCTAAAATAGGAGAAAAGTTAGACTTAAGAAGATTCGTTAAGTTAACTACTGAAGGACAAGTTGCTGGATACATACACGGTGGTGGAAAAATAGGTGTCTTAGTTGAAATGGCTACTACTGCTAGAGATGCAGAAGTTATAACTATGGGAAGAGACATAGCTATGCAAGTTGCTGCTATGAATCCTAAGTACGTTTCAAGAAATGATGTAGATGCTGAATACATAGCTCACGAAACTGAAATATTAACTCAACAAGCTTTAAACGAAGGAAAGCCAGCTAACATAGTTGAGAAAATGATAAAAGGTAGATTAGAAAAGCAATTAAAAGAAGTTTGCTTATTAGAACAACCTTTCGTTAAAAATGGAGATTTAACAATAAATCAATTAGTTGCAGAAACTGCTAAGAAAGTAGGAGCTGAAATAGAAGTTGTTAATGTTGTTAGATTCGAAGTTGGAGAAGGTATAGAAAAGAAAGAAGAAAACTTTGCAGAAGAAGTTGCTAAGCAACTTAAGTAATTGTTAAAAGAGAACACTTAAGTGTTCTCTTTTTTTGAAAAATAGAGAAAAAGTTTAAGTAGGAGGATTTCTAATGAGTAAACCAGCATACAAAAGAGTATTATTAAAAATAAGTGGGGAAGCATTAGCAGGTGAAAAAGGATTTGGAATAAATAATGAGGTTGTTAATGAGATAGCTTTAGGCATAAAAGAAATACAAGAAAAGGGTGTTGAGGTAGCTATAGTTATAGGTGGAGGAAACTTCTGGAGAGGAAGAACTTCTGAAGGAATGGATAGAACTACTGCAGACTATATAGGTATGTTAGCTACAGTAATGAATTCTATGGCTATGCAAGATGCACTTGACAATATGGATGTACCAAGTAGGGTACAAACTGCTATAGAAATGAGACAAATAGCAGAACCATATATAAGAAGAAGAGCTGTAAGACACTTAGAAAAAGAAAGAGTTGTTATATTTGGTGCAGGAACTGGAAATCCATACTTCTCAACTGATACAGCAGCAGCACTTAGAGCAGCTGAAATGGAAGCAGAAGTAATATTACTAGCTAAAAACGTAGATGCAGTATATGATAAAGATCCAAAAGTACATGCAGATGCGGTTAAGTTTGAAGAATTATCATATATGGAAGTATTACAAAAAGAATTAAAAGTTATGGATACAACAGCTACATCTTTATGTATGGATAATCAAATCCCAATAAAGGTATTTGAGTTATCTACAGAGAATATAATAAAGGCTGTAATGGGTGAAAAGATAGGTACAACTGTTAAGTAATTTAAATATATAAAGCTTGTATATTTATATAAAAAGCAGTTATTATATAAATATATATAAATATAGGAGGGTATCAAAATGAAAGAAGTACAAAAGCAATTACAAGATAAAATGGCTAAGACTATAGAAGCATTAAAATATGAATACACTACAATAAGAGCAGGTAGAGCTAATGCTCAAATGTTAGATAAAATAAGAGTTGACTACTATGGAACTCCAACTCCAGTTAACCAAATAGGTGCTATATCTGTTCCAGAACCAAGAACTATAATGATAAGTCCTTGGGATAAATCAGCTATGGCTGAAATAGAAAAAGCTATAAGAAACTCTGATTTAGGATTAAACCCAACAAACGATGGAAATGTTATAAGATTATCAGTTCCAGCCTTAACAGAAGAAAGAAGAAAAGAATTAGCTAAACAATCTCATAAAGTAGCTGAAGAATTTAAAGTTAGATTAAGAAACGAAAGAAGAGATGCTAACGATAAATTAAAGAAGATGGAAAAAGATGGAGAAATAACTGAAGATGAATTAAAAAAGGCACAAGATGAAGTTCAAAAGACTACAGACAAATTCATCAAAGAAATAGACTCATTAGCTAAAGCAAAAGAAGCAGATATAATGGAGGTATAATATTGGAAAAATATTATAACCTGTTAGGCCTTCATATAAATGATGTAAAAATATATTTTGAAGAACATAATATAAATTACACTATAACTGAAATAAAGGGGAAAAAAGATCAAGAGAAACTTTTAGTTCCTAAAGTTATTAAAATATCAGAAAATGATAATGGTGTAGAATTGTTAATAACATACTTTTCTAACTCCTTAGTTTAAGGAGTTAGAATTATTATTAGAGGCAGGAGAATATGAATAAAAATACTATATATGACATACAATTAGATAAAGTACCAAATCACATTGCGATAATTATGGATGGCAATGGAAGATGGGCAAAATCTAGATTTCTTCCAAGAACAGCTGGACATAAAGCTGGAGTAGAAACTATAAGAAAAGTACTTAAAGAATGTCAAAGATTAGGTATTAAGCATTTAACTTTATATGCTTTCTCAACTGAAAACTGGAAAAGACCAAAGATAGAAGTAGATACTTTAATGAATTTATTAACAGCATATCTAAAAAGTGAGGTTAAAGAACTTCACTCTAATAATGTAAAAATAAGTACAATAGGTGATATAGAAAAATTACCAAGTGGTTGCATTAAACAATTAGAATATGCAAAAGAACTTACAAAAGATAATACAGTGGTTAATTTAAATTTAGCATTAAATTATGGATCAAGATATGATATAAAAAATGCTATGATAGATATAGCAAAAGATGTAAAATATGGTAAAATAAAAGTAGAAAACATAGATGAAGACTTAATATCAAATTACTTAAGTACAAAATCTATTATAGACCCAGATCTTATAATTAGAACTAGTGGAGAACAAAGATTAAGTAATTTTTTACTTTGGGAAGCTGCATATACTGAGTTTTATTTTACAGACATACATTGGCCAGATTTCAACGAAAAAGAACTTCAAAAGGCAATATATGAGTATCAAAATAGAGATAGAAGGTTTGGAGGAATAAAGTAAGGAGAGTAGCTTATGCTTACAAGAATTATGGGAGGATTAGCCCTATTACCATTATTTTTATTTCTTATAATAGGTGGAGTTCCATTATACATAGCAGAAGTAGTATTAGTATGTATTGGACTTAATGAATTTTATAAGGCATTTAAATACAAAGACATAAATCCATTATTTATAATTGGGTATATATTTGCGATATACTTAGGGATAAAAAATACATTTAATTTAGATGTAGAATATACTTATGTATTAGTATTTATATTTTTCTTAATATGTATAGGATATTTATTAAGGTGTAAAAATAATATAATAGATATATCAATAACATTTTTAGGAATTTTTTATGTAGCAATATTTTTAGATTTTATAGTACTTACGATAAGTGATTTTGAATATGGATATATATTAGTATACCTTATATTTATAATATCTTTTACTACAGATACATTTGCATATTTTTCAGGTTATCTATTTGGAAAACACAAATTAATACCTAAAGTAAGCCCTAAAAAAACAATAGAAGGAAGTATAGGAGGAATAATTGGAAGTTCAATTTCATGTATATTATTCGGGTACTTCTTTAATATTGATATGATTACAATGGCTGCTATAGGAGCTGTAGGTAGTATAGTAGCTCAGTGTGGTGATTTATTTGCATCATCAATCAAAAGATATGTAGGTATAAAAGATTATGGAAAATTAATACCAGGACATGGTGGTATATTAGATAGATTTGATAGTGTAATATTAGTGGCACCGTATGTATATTATGCAATAGAGTTCTTTATTATATAAGGAGAGGTTTAAATATTTTAAACGCTCCTTTTTCATTGTAAGGAAGCTATAAGTTCCTATTTGATAAGATTAAAATATTTCGCCAACATGTTGGTAAGTCAACATATATATTTTTATACCATTTATGATATGAAGTGATTTAGTAACGCAGTGGCTCAATCAAAGAGAATTTTTTATATGAATTATAATTCATTTTTAAATTATATATTTTGATGGTATAATATATAATTATAATTATGTTTATCTAACATAGTGGTTTTTGAGTATAGGAAGGGAACATATTATGAAAAAAATATCGATTTTAGGATCTACAGGATCTATAGGGACACAGACATTAGATGTAGTAAGAGCTAACAAGGATAAATTTGAAGTAGTAGCGATATCAGCAAATAGTAGTATTGATTTACTTTTAGAGCAAATAAAGGAATTTAGACCTAAATATGTTGCAGTATATAATGAAAATAGTGCAAAAAAATTAAAAGAAATGATTCCAAGTAATATTAAAATAGAAGTACTTTCTGGTATGGAAGGACTTAAGATTATATCATCACTAAATGAAATAGATGTTTTACTTACTGCGATAGTTGGTATGATAGGGTTAGTACCGACACTTTGTGCAATAAGAAATGGCAAAGATATAGCACTTGCAAATAAAGAAACTTTAGTATGTGCTGGTAGCTTAGTAATGAGTGAATCTAAAAAATATGGAGTAAATATACTTCCAGTAGATAGTGAACATAGTGCAATATTCCAATGTTTAAATGGAGAACAAAATAAAGAAATAGAAAAAATAATATTAACAGCATCAGGTGGTCCATTTAGAGGAAAGCAAAGAGAAGAATTAATACATATAACAAAAAATGAAGCCTTAAAACACCCTAACTGGGATATGGGGAGAAAAATAAGCATAGATTCTTCTACTTTAATGAATAAAGGTCTTGAAGTTATAGAAGCTAAATGGTTATTTGGATTAGAACCTTCAGATATAGATGTAGTAGTGCATCCTCAAAGTATAATACACTCAATGGTACAGTTTATAGATAGCTCAGTAATGGCTCAGCTTGGATGTCCAGATATGAAACTTCCAATACAATACGCGCTGAGTTATCCAGATAGGATAGTAAGTGATTTTGATAGATTAGATTTAACAAAACTAATGACACTTACATTTGAAAATCCAGATATGGATACTTTCCCATGTTTAAAGCTTGCATATGATGTACTTAAAATGGGCGGAACATATTCAGCAGTATTAAATAGTGCAAATGAAGTATTAGTGAATGAATTTTTAGAGGATAAAATTGGCTTTTATGACATACCATATTATATAGAAAAAACTCTAGAAAACCATAGTAGTATAACAAATCCTACACTAGAAGAAATACTAGAAATAGATAGATGGACAAGAGAATATGTATTACAAAATATAAAGCAAAAATAAACTATTAGAAGAAAAGATAAAATAAGGAAGGTGAAGACATGACTATAATAGTAACATTATTATTATTTAGTTTAATTGTATTTATACATGAATTAGGGCATTTTCTTCTTGCAAAGAAAAATGGTGTTAAGATACATGAATTTGCAATAGGAATGGGACCTAAGGTATACAGTATAAAAAAAGATGTAGAGTATTCAATAAGATTACTACCATTAGGTGGGTTTGTAAGTATGGAAGGTGAAGATAGAGAATCAAATGACCCAAATTCATTTGGAAATAAAGGAATGCTTCAAAGGGCAAGTGTATTATTTGCAGGACCATTCTTTAATATAATACTTGCTATAATACTTATGATACCTGTAATAATTTATATAGGTACTCCGATACCTAAATTTAGTGAAGTATTACCTAATAGCCCTGCACAAGCAGCAGGAATACAAGTGGGAGATACTATAAAAAGTATAAATGGAGAAGAAATAAGTTCTTGGGAACAATTAGTAAGTACAGTACATAAATCAAATGGAAAAGAATTAGATTTGGTAATAGATAGAGAGGGAAAGACTAAGAATGTAAGTCTTATACCTTCAAAAAATGAAGAAGGAAATTATCAAATAGGAATAGTTCCAGTTAAGGAAAAAGACTTTTTAGGAGCAATACCTAAGGCATTTGAAATGACTTGGTCAATGATAGTTCAGATGATGATTTTCTTAGGTCAATTAATAACAGGAACTATACCTGGCGGATTTGAAAATGCAGTAGCAGGACCAGTTGGGATTATAGGAATTGTTTCAGATGCTGCGAAGACGGGTATAATTCAACTTGTATATATAGGATCAGTAATAAGTTTAAACTTAGGAGTTATGAATTTACTTCCAATACCAGCGCTTGATGGTGGAAGATTACTGATGATAGGAATAGAAGCTATAAGAGGTGGTAAAAAATTAGATCCTAATAAAGAGGCTATGCTTCATACTGCAGGATTTATGCTACTTATGGCATTTATGCTATTTGTTACATTTAAGGATGTAACTAGGCTATTTAAATAAAAATATGATATAGCTTTTAAAGTAGGTGAAAATATGAGTTATGAAAGAAGAAAAAGTAGTGTAGTCAGTGTAGGTAATTTAAAAATAGGAGGAGATAATCCTATAAGTATACAATCAATGACTAACACAGATACGAGAGATGCAGCTGCTACAATAGCACAGATAAAAAGGCTAGAAGAAGTAGGTTGTGATGTAGTAAGAATTGCAGTACCAGATATGGAAGCTGCTAAAAATATAGGAACAATAAAAAAAGGTGTGAATATACCATTAATAGCTGATATTCACTTTGATTATAGGTTAGCATTAGAAGCTATAAATCAAGGTATAGATGGAGTTAGAATAAATCCAGGGAATATAGGAAGCATAGAAAAAGTAAAAATGGTAGTTGAAAAATGTAAAGAAAAAAACTTAAAAATAAGAATAGGTGTAAATGGAGGATCTTTAGAAAAAGACTTACTTCAAAAATATGGATCAGCAACACCAGAAGCTTTAGTTGAAAGTGCACTAGGTCATGTAAAGATACTTGAAGATTTAGACTTTAGGAATATAGTTATATCTCTTAAGTCATCTGATATACATAAAACACTAGAAGCATATGAGCTTATATCTAAAAAAGTAGATTATCCATTACACATTGGTATAACAGAATCAGGAAGTGTAAAAAAAGGAACAATAAAATCTTCAATAGGGGTAGGAGCTTTATTACTTAAAGGAATCGGCGATACTATAAGAATATCTCTTACAGGAGATCCTTGTGAAGAAGTGGAAGTTGGAAAAGAAATACTTAGAAGCTTAGGTCTTTTAAATGATAAGATAAAAGTTGTATCATGTCCTACTTGTGGAAGATGTAATATAGACTTAATAAGTGTAGTTACAGAAGTTGAAGAAAAGATAAAACATATGGATAAAGATATAACAGTAGCCATAATGGGATGTGCAGTAAATGGACCTGGAGAAGCTAGAGAAGCAGATATTGGTATAGCTGGTGGAAAAGGTGAAGGTTTATTATTTAAAAAGGGTGAAATAATCAGAAAGATACAAGGTAGTTCGTTAGTTGATGAATTATTAGATGAAATAGATAGATATTAAATTAAAGAACTTATATGTTAATCATATAAGTTCTCAGACTGTAGACAAAATAGCCATTTTTAAG
>CALESE010000032.1 GCA_937907205.1 uncultured Romboutsia sp.
ACTTTAAGATTAGTAATACTATTTGACTGGTGTTTAATATTTGCTAATGTATAAGTAGTACTACCATCATTCTTAAATACTTGCCATGAACCAGTTGAAATTTGTATTCCTGCAATCTGTTTGTCACCTTCCCATATAGAGTCAAGTCTAGCCTTATCTCTTGCTGACATAAGACCTGCCATACCAGAATTATCATTTTCTAATGCACCTGGGATTGCTTGTGGCAATACATATTGGTGCTTAACGGTTGGCCAACTATTTTCTTTATTATTGAATGTTTGTGTTGTATAATGTAATGTATAGCTTACTGGTGTATAAGTAAATGGGTCTATAGACTTTGTAAAATAAGTACCAGTACCGAAAGTATTGAACTTATCATTTATAGTCTTATATAAATAAGTATAGCTATTTCTGTACATATTATATGTTACTACAGTTGACCATGACTTATCTTCTTTATTATTTGGATATTGGCTTGGATCATAAGTATTGCCATATACATAAGTATTGTTACTGAAATAACCTACACCATTTGTACCAGCAGTATTACCTTGACTAATCCAGAATGCATTCTTTCTATTTGTATCAGAAGTACCAATACCAACTACAAAGTAGCTTGCTTCATCTTTATTAAACTTACCAGTGCTAACATTTGTGTTTGATGAAACCTTTATTCCTTGTCCTAAACCTACACTATAGTTACCATTAATAGCTGTATTTGTATTATCACCTATAAAAGTATGTACTGTTTCTATATAAGTACTTCTTGTATGCAATCTAGTATCATGATTATCATCTGTATAAGAATTGATATTTCCAGATACAACTTGAACTATTTTTTCTCCAGTTATCTTTTCTGTTCTACCACCTGAATTTACTATTAAACTATCATGCTTACCTACTGTAAAAGATCTTTCATTAGTTATAGATTCGGTATGTGCTCCTCCAGTAGTTATATTTACATTGACTTTGTTAGTTACACTAACTTTACCATCTGTTATATTAGTTCTAGTACCACCTACTGCATCTGTCTTATTACTTGAAGTATATTGATATGTATTTCCTGAAGTAGATGTAGTAGAATTACTTAAATTATGTACATTAACATGGCTTTTTGTTACAACTAATCTTTCACCTTCTATTGTATCTGTTATATTACCATGAACATAAGTATAAGAATTTCCGTAAGTATAAATATTATAATTATTACGATTGGTTTTTGTTACAATTCCAGTAATATCTTCAGTAAGTGTTCCTTTAGCTATTACAGATTTATTACCAACATTTTCATCATATTTTGTACTTGCATTAATACTTATGTTAGGAGAAGTTAAATCTCCTGTATTAGTAGAAGTTATATAGAAATTAGTACCTTTATTTCCTTCTTTATCTTTACCTATATAAGTATTTGTAACACCTTTAAAATATGTATTTGTACTAGACTTAATGCATAAGTCATTAGTTACATGAATATGGGTTTTGTTTAAGTCTAAATTAGTAATACCAGATGTTATGTTTAAAGAACCTGTAGTTAAATTAGTACTTTCTGTAACATTTATAGTTGAATTTCCTGTTACGGTTTCATTATTTGTATTAGTTGTCTTATTTGACGTAGTACTATTTTCGTTTATAGTATTACCTTTTATGGTAGTTGTAACAGAAGTACCACTATGAACAGGTTGACCAATATAAGTATGTCTTCTACCATATACATAAGATACATCAGAACTTATATCAACATAAGTACCATCAGTTGCTGTATCACCATGGATACATATTTTAGGAGCAGATAAATATACATTAGTATCAGATCTTTCTGATATAGATTTACTTACATAAGTTCCTAAAGATTCTCCAATATAGTTATAAGATGACTTATCTACTTTATTAAATACATTATTATAAGCATAAGAAGATTTAAATCCGGTAACACTAGAAATAAATGTTGAACCATAACCTTCATAAGTAGCACCAGTTGTTCTAGTATCAGAAGTACCATTGAATCTATTTGTAGTATTACCATTTACAGTAATATTACAAGTATTGTTTTTACCTGTGGTACCTATTGTTTGTGTATAGTTACCTCTTACAACTTCTGTATGGCTTCCATCTACTGTGGTCTTGAAATATCCAGTATTGTGATTGGTAGTATTTGGTCCTTCAATATTTATATCACCATTATGATAGATACCTACAACATTATGACGATTATCTTCTGCTGTACCATTACCTATAGTGAACAATGTACCACTATTTTCTGTATCAGATACATTGTACTTACCTTGTGCATGTTCTGATTCATTATTTGCTATAGTATAAGAACCTTCTGCATGAGATGCAGTAGCATTAGTTCCTGTTGTACTACCTTGTCCTTCTGCATGAGAAGCTAAACCGTTAGTTGTTGTAACAATACCTTCGGTATGTGACTGATCTCTACTTGCATTAGTACCATAACCTTCAGCATGGCTATCAGGGTTATTAGCTCTTGATTCATGACCTTGAGCTAATGAATATTCACCTTTTGCTACTGTTCCTAAACCAATAGCAACACTACCTTTACCATCGGCTTTGCCATAGTTCATAGCAACAGATCCTTCGCCAGAAGCAGTACCATTATTTAATGCGGCAGAATTTACTCCAGTAGCAGTACTTATATTAGTAGAAATAGAATTTTCTGCTGAAGCGTTACCTTTATTAAGTGAAGCAGAATTTACTCCTGAAGCAGTACTATTATTTACGGCAAATGATTGAGTATTAGAAGCAGAACTTGAATTCATAGCTACAGAATTTGTTCCTGAAGCAGAACTTGCATTAGTAGCTAATGATTGTTGACCAGTAGCATGTCCTTTTATCAAACCCATAGCACCTTGGCCAGTTTCTGCTATAGCACCTTGACCAATAGCTACACTATCTGTTGATTTAGCTGTACCTTGTATAGAAACAGAATTTACACCAGAAGCAGTACCATCTAAAGATATAGAATTATTTCCAGAAGCAGTCCCAGTCAATGCAATAGCATTAGACCCAGAAGCAGTACCTTTTACTGCAACAGAACTATCACCAGAAGCAATCCCAGAAACTAATGCAATACTATTTACACCAGAAGCTAATGTACCCTTTATACCATGGGCAAATGAATTGACACCACCAGCAGTTGCTTCGGCACCAGAATGGGAATTCTTTCCATTTGCATAAGAACTGTTTTCTGCATGAGCATTTACACCTTTAGTATAAGAACCATTACCTTCAGCATGAGAATTATCTGCATTACTATGTACATAAGTAAAATTACCTTCTGCATGGGCATTTACAGCAGAAACTGTAGTGGTATTACCTTCTGCATGTCCGGCATTAGATTGTACTTTGTTTTTATATCCTTCTGCATGTGCATATTTTCCAGATATGGTATTGCCTTGACCTTCTGCGTGAGAATCATCAGCAGATATAGTATTAGTATGACCTTCTGCATGAGCATGTATGGCATTTATAGTGTTTCCATATCCTTCTGCATGAGATGCTTCCCCATTTACTATATTTTGTTTTCCTTCAGAATGTGAAAAATTACCAGTAGCTACATTATGTGTATAGTCATTGAATATTTCTGCATAAGAAGTAGTAGGAAAATAAACACCATCTGGAAGTTCTTTATTTTCATCTCGATATTCTTTAGATTTAGTATAACTATCATACCAATGACCAACGCCAGTATAATAAGTACCAAGTAATAATGGTGACACTGTATTTTTGTCTAAAGCATAGTCAAGTTCTCTCTTTAAAACTATTCTATCAGCATAATATGTGTTTGCAGCATTTATAGGATCATCAATATGCCCAGTAAATGCATATTTTCCAGTTCCTTCATTTGGATCACTACCACAATATGTGACATACCATGGACCCTTTAATGATCCATCTTCATTTTTACCATGCCCTTTATTTACATAAGGAACTGAAGTAATAAGACCAACATAAAAATTTGATGAACCACCAGTATTAGATTTACCAAGTTCATAAGTAGATGAAGTTTGATTTAATTCCCATAAAAGGTCTGTATATGAATTGCTTAAACTAGCTGCATCAATAGGTTCACGATTAAGACGAGAATTTAAAAAACCCCAAGTCATTTGAGTGGTTTTTATAGTACTTACTGCCATTATACTTTATAAAATATGCTTTGTAATATTCATTTTGATATTTAAAAATAAAAATGGGTAGCCATTTAACGGCTACCCAATTTAATATTGTTAAATTCCTATTAAATTATCCAACTGTTTGACTCTGTGGATTACCACTTCTATTATATAAATATTGTGTTAATGGTACGGCTTCACTAAAGTCATGATCTTCTTGATACGGTGTTTTCTTAATTACAGATAGTCCATATTTTGTAGAAGAATTATCACCAGAGGTTTTGTTTTTGTTGGTAAATGCAATTACTCTATATATCATACCACAATTACCAATAGGTCCATGTGTCAAATATGTATACAATGGAGTAGAACCACCTTGTAATGGGCCTTTCATTAAGTCATTATAATCGGTAATACCGGTATCCAAACCTACAGTACCTAATTTATTTGTATAATATATGTAATTAGATGCTATTGTTGAAGATTTACATAGTCCATACAAACTTGCAGGGAAGGCAACCCATATTGTATTTACTGTAGTATTTATAGTTTGATTATCAATATTATTTATTGACGCATTACTGCTTTGATAATTAGCCCATGTACTATTATATTGGTTTTTATTTAATCCTTTTACTAAACCATCCCACCCATTATTATAATCTCCTTTATCATGGGCAATTTGTAATTCTTTACATGTCTTTTGCGTAGTACCCCAATATATTTTATATCTTCCTCTTATTGATGTTATACCATTACATCTGTATGGTGGTTCATTTGAATTCCATTTTTCTGTTGGTTTAGTACCAGAAGCACCAATATAAGTTCCTTTTTCTGCCAACTGTTGGAAATACATTTGTGAAGGTTCTGCAAAACTATATGATGTTGTTTTCAATAAAGTATATGTATCTTCGGTACCAACAATCAATCCAGTTTTAGCAGTATTGTTTGTTAAATTATTGTTATTTAACACATTAGTATATGTTTGTGTTGCCCTAACTGCTCCTGCCGGATTGTAGGCAAATGAATCCGTTTTACCACCACCTAATGGTTTTCCTAAACTAAGAGTACCACCTAAATAACCAGAGTATTTTTCATTTTCATATTTACCTAAAGATATTGTGCATTGTTTTAATGAACTATTTTGTGTCCTTGAAGATTGATAGCTATTTGGGCATAATTCATAAGTTATTTCTGTTATTCCTTTTGTATATCCCAACATGTTTCCAAGTATGCTACCATATATTGGATCAACATGTTGTAAGCAATCATAAGCTACTCTTTTTCCTGTAAAGTTTATATTGTAATTTACTTTAGTACCAACTTCTACATCAAATGTTGCTCCAGCATTAAAATCTCTATCACCATTGAAATTAACTCTTAATGTAGGTCTGTAATATTCTGGTTGGGTAAGCAACGCCGCCATGATAGTAGTAAAATAAGCTGTAGGTCCTAAACTTGCTACATAAGAATATGACATTGGAGCAACCACTTCACCACCAACTATCATACTACCATCATAATACATCTGGCCATTTTTACGGATATCCATAATATTATGACGAGAATTATTTTTTACATATTTACCAGCATCAACTCCATTTTCTCCAATATATAGTGGATCAGGCCCTTTTGATGTATCTCCTGTTCCTCCATTGCCTATAGTGAAAATTGTTTCGTAACTAGAATCATAAAAATATGTACCAGTGGTTGGATCTGCTTGACCGTCTGGATATCTACCAGGTAAATATCTATTGCCAACTCTTGCAAATTCATTAGGAATCTTATTAGTATCATTGTTTTCTACTAAGAAACCATTAGCAGAATAATATGATCTGTTGTATGTGCCATGTCCTACTTCTGTCTTATTCTTAGATACTGTATAGAAACCATCAGTAAAAGAGTAAGATCCTCTTGATATACTACCAACACCCCCAGAATGTGAGAATTCACCATAAGATGATGTATTGTTTCCTTCTGATATAGAACCTATACCATTAGCATAAGTTGATACACCAAAAGATGAAGAGAAATTAGATTGTGCTGTTGTCTTGTTTCCACTAGCAAATGATCCTTCTCCGTTAGCATAAGTTGACACACCTTGAGAATGTGATGATACTCCATTAGCATAAGTACCATTACCTTCGGCATGAGCACTTAAACCACCAGCATAATTTGAAACACCTTCTGTATGTGATGATTGACCTATAGCTTTAGTACGTTCACCTTCAGCATGAGATGAAGTAGATTCTGCTATTGTATTGTTGCCTTCAGCATGAGAATACTGTCCATTTGCATAAGTAACATTACCTTCGGCATGTGATCCAGATCCAGAAGCATAAGTACCAACACCTTCAGCATGAGCATATTCTGCTGTTGTATAAGAGCCATTACCCTCAGCATGACCAGCTATTGCATTCGAAGTAACATAAGTTTTATAACCTTCAGCATGGCTATAGTTAGAATTAGCTCTACCATATCCACCTTCGGCATGAGATGCAATATTGTAAGCTGATGTATAAGTACCTTCTGCATGTGTACTTGTTCCAGCCGACATTGTTCTGCTACCTTCAGCATGGGCATAAGTACCTTTAGCATAAGAGAAATTACCTTCGGCATGACTGTATTCATAAGCATTAGTTTCAATGCCTTCTGCATGTCCTCCAGTACCAGTTGTAACAGTATTTTTACCTTCTACATGGGAAAATGAACCCATTGCTTTACCACTACCTTCAGCATGTGCATAATTAGCAGTTTCTGTTATCTGGGCATTGTTTTCTGCATGAGAATATGTACCTAATACTGTAGATTTATTTTCTGCATGAGAATGAGATCCCAAATCAGTATTTGTAGCTGAACCTGTAATAGAAGATCCTTCTGTATGAGAATATTTACCATAAGCTTTAGATTCTTTACCTTCAGCATGAGCACCTTGCCCATTAGATATAGAACCTTCACCTTCAGCAACAGAATAATTACCATTAGATATCGTTTTACTACCAGTTGCAAATGCACCAATACCATAAGATGATGTATTTGTACCAGTAGCAAAACCAGCCTTGGCATAAGTTGATTTTCCTATGGCTATACCATTTTCAAAAGCAACAGAATCAGCACCATGTACAAATGCATTATTTCCAAGTGCTTTGGAATTAGATCCACCAACATGGGACGACGCTGCAGATATTGCTTGGTTTGAATGACCTTCAATATGTGAATAACTTGAATTTATTGCTGAATTTGATTCACCTTCTACATGTGAATATGAAGCATTATTAGAAGAATTATTGTTTGCTCCTTCTACATGGCTAAAATCACTACCACCAGTATTCTTATATCCTTCTATATGGGTAAAAGATCCAGATAAAATATTTGACTTACCCTCAATATGGGACATTATTGGTGATTCACCTTTAAGATTATTTGTTATCTTGTAAGTGTTATAATCATTGAATATTTCATTATAAGCTAATGAACCTCTATCCTCTGTTGCATCTGGCCATTTACCAACACCAGTATATGAAGTACCTAATTGCTTCTTCTTTACAAATTCTCTCTGTAGGAAAGTATTAGTATAAGTAGCAGTCATGATTCTATCAGCATAATAAGAAACATCACTATTACCCTCATTCTTTATTAAGAAAGGAGTATAATAATCTGATTTCTTTTCTCCTTCTGGTATTATCTCAGGACCTTGAGTTACAACAATTTGACCCTTGTATATAGATGAAGTACTAGACTTCATTTCTTCTTTCAGAGAATCATAATTTAAAGGAAGAGAAGATTCATCTAATGGTTGCTTTGTGTTTCTTCTCATTGAGAATGCAACATCTACAACTCTTCCTTTTGTATCATATACTTGAGATGGAATTTTATTACCCATTTTGTTGGCTATTTATATATTACGATTTAGTTAAAAATTGACTTCCAAAGACATAGTATCTGCGAACATTGTGTATTCAATATTTTCTAAATAGAATGTTTTGTATTCTGTTCCATTATAGATGTACTTATCAGAAATATGTTTTTTCAACATTACTGAATTTATTTCAGTTATATCATTTTCAATTCCTGAATTCCAAGATTTCATTATTACTCTAGAATTGTCAAATAATGCACCTGGTAAAGCTATCCAAATAATATATTGTCCTGGTAAGTTAGTTATTTTAAGTTGTCCGGTAGATTTTTTTGAATCAATCAATTTATTTGATTGTCTATTAAGACCATTTGCTGTTACTGGGGCGCTTTGATCTGATATACCCCAGAATACTTTAAATGAGAATTTCTTACCTATTTTTGGAAAATCAGTTTTTTCAGTAAACCCTTCTGCAAATGCATGATCTGTATCTTGTATATTCAAACTTTTGAGTTGTGGGTACAAATTTACATTAGCTTTGCTATGGTTGAACTGATATTTCATGTTAGGATTCAATGTATACTCCTTATTTATCAAGTCTAATGTTTCTGCTTTAGTAGTAGGATTCTTTGTTATAGTAGATATTGAATTCAACAATCCAGTTACATTGTTTAATCCATCTGTTAAAGAAGCTGTATTCTTCAATATGGAGTTTTCAAATGTTAATGTAGTAGAAGAAGCATCATTTAATGATATATCTAATCCAATTGTATCTAAATTCACTTTTGAATTATACTCAATTACTTCATTAGACCAATCTGATAATGAAACATCGTTTATGATGACACTATTCAATACAGGTTTCTTATAAGGATATGGTTCTACTAATAAGTTGAGAAGCTTATCTAATGGAGTATTCTTCCATTTTTCTCCAGTGCATACCTGGAAAGAGTTCAAAGATACTTGGCCTCCTTTATAGGTTGATGTTCCATAATAAGTATAATTACCTGTATTCTTTATTGGATTTCCATCACTATCATAAGTTATATATGTATAAGTACCTTCATACGTTATACTCTTGTCAACATATTCATAACTTGAATTTTCTGTTATGTAAGTATATAGCTTTCCATTACTACCAGTTATTTCATCTTCTCTTTTAACAGAATATTTATCAACATTCTGGATTTTAGCAAGAGTTGCCATGTGATTTTCTTTGTCATTCTTTAAGAAATTCTTTATTTCATCTAAAGAATCTATGAAATCTGGTGCACCACCAATAATTCTATCTACCCAATATTTTGTATATGTATAACAATTTTCTTTAGCAGTTACTACATAACTATATGTATCTTCTTTGTATTTATTGAGTTTTACATCGATATTTCCAATATCAACCTTTATATTATTTATATCTTTGTTTATCTTGGTAAATTGTTCAGATGCATAAGTATAAAGATTATTATAGCAAGTATCTGTATAATTATGGTTATGCTTCAACCACATTTCTACAGATCTTGGATTATCTATAGTTTCTACTACATCTTCTTCAGGGGAAAAGTAAGACATTCCAAACGTTTGACTGAATATTGGGTTGTATGACATTGCAATCCATTCAGCATTATTCATATTTTCTTCCTTTTCTAATCCCCATCCACTAGCAATCAAGTTACCTCTCAGCCAAAGAGAAGTTCTCTTATGGCTATTAGATAAGTTGCTAGACAGAACTATGAGTGAACCAGTTCTGTTTAGCATCTTAGGTATTTTGGTTGATGATGAAGTAATAAAACTTACTTTGTTATATTCTGAAATTGCCATTTATCCGATTATTTTACTTATATTTTACCTCATTGATATTACTTCATCAGTAAATGTATTATACGAATTAGAAGATGTATCTATGTTTTCTGATGACATATCATAGTTTCCTGTGAATTCAATCATATAATGATAAGGATCCCTTATGAGTGAATTTCTCAAATCAAAATACAATGATTTTACTATGGAATTGCTATTTGAATTAGTATAATATTCAAATTCTATTGGGATTGACAAGCTTTCTCCAACTTCAATGTATTTAGAAGCTTTATCTTCTCCACTAGTAAGTATAGTATCTAATGAAAGCAAAGATGGATAAACAAATCCACCAACAAAACTGTTTTGTGATGAGAAGTTTCTTATACTTCCACCTCCACCCATGAATGTATTGAATGTTGTATTATTTGTAAGATATTCATAATTGGCATTTTCATTATTTGAAGAAACTTTTACTATATCTTCATATCTCATCAACCAGTTGTTGTCATTAGATAAACCATAATTGTACCAAGAAGAATTAGACTTTATTATATCTACATAAATAGAATCTGTAGTCTTGTTTTCCGTAGTAGAAATTTCATTCAGTTTAGATGTATACTCTAACAATTTATCATATTGTACTCCATCTTTAGAATTGATATTGTCGAAAACAAGTCCTTTCCATTTTACACTACTTGTACTTATTGTAGAAGAATGCAATGAACCTTGTCTTGGCCTATATCCTAACAATACTTGTCTGTTGTTTATTCCAATATAGTTAGAAGGAGTTATTTGATACTCCAACTTATTTCCATTTGAAACATTTATTTCATCTTTACTATTCTGTTCAGTAGTTGAGAAATATATAGAAGATCCATTCCAAGCAGAATTCTCTCTAAAGTAAATCCATTGTCCAAGATACTGTGCAGATATCTTATTGTTTACTAACATTGGAACTCTTTCGAAGTTAGCTAAGTTGGAATTATAAGAGTCAATATTACAATTTATCAATGGGGTATTTGTATTACCAGGGAATATACTATAAAGATTCAATCTGACATCACCAGTATTCTTTATTACAATATTCATTGGTTTCTTAATGAATATATCAGAAATATGGTTGATGTTATATATATTTACTGAATTCTTTGTATTAGGTGACAATAGTATAGAATAATCATCATAAGTCAAGTATACTTCAAACTTACTGTTTGATTCATTATCTATTAAAGTTTTCCATTTTTCAACATTATTATTCATATCATTAAGTTTATCCTTCAATGATATCATCTTATTTTCTGGTGTATTGAAACCAGAATATATGTTTTCTGGTGTATGGAAGAACGTTTGATCTGAACTTATTACTTTATCTTGTATGTGCTCTGTATATCCATCATCTATTAAAGTTTTTGAGAACGCCGAAGTAACAGTATCTTTATCATTTTCTGTAAGTATAGTTGTCAAATCTATATTAGACTTATATTGTGATGGAAATACTACAGTCTTTTCATCACTCCAAGGAGTATATATAGAAATGAATGGCTGTCCAATATTGAGTTTATATCTTAATCTTATGATTACATCTTCACCTTGTTGTATTGGAATATCAATTTGATTCCACTTAATGATGTTATCTGTTGTAGAATAATCAACAAAGTCTACACCAACAGAATTATCAAATACTAGCTTTCTTTGCCTATCTATATTACTTAATCTATTCCAATCAGTAAAAGTAGAAGAATCTATAGATATGAGTTGGTTGTTTTCTTTATTTGTTGATTTATATTTATATTCGACATCACATCCAATTATCTCTACATCTATTCCATTACCTATTGAAGAAACAAGTTGAGAAAGATTTGTTACTCCTCTTACTCTATATTTTACCTCATTTCCAGTAATATCCAAATCAGTAGACTTTATGTTTATTTCATCTACTATAGAATTCAACTGGGACTGTAAATGTATCTTTTCAGTATAAAGATAATTAAGTTGGGTTTTAAGAGAGTTTTGAGTTACTGTTATCTCTTTAGAGAAATCAGTAGTCATAAGCTTGTTTGTCACCTCATTGATTTCTGATTGCTTAGCAGATATTTGCTGTTGAAAATCATTCTTAGAAGCATGTAAGCTCTTTATTTCTTCATTACTTGTATCATCTACTAAATGCTTATTGATTGGTACAACTTGCAATATGTTTTCAGTATCAAATGTATTAGATACTGCAATTTGCATATCATCAGAATCTTGTAATGATTCTAATTGTGACATAGTAAAGTTGCTTATTTGTGGATAAGCCGTATTTGTTATACCAAGGATCAAATCACCAATGTTTGTACAATATTTCTTATAATATTTCAAATAAGAAAGATTATTACCATATTTATCCTGTACAAAATTACCACCAGCATCTTTTACATAGATAGAATTTAGATCACAAAACAATGGAGTAGACCAGGAAGATCTAGTATTGTTTGATACAGCAGATAAGAATACTATAATATATTGGTTTTCCTCTAATGGTATCTCTACATAATGATAGTCAGAATAATTACTGTTGTATATAGAGAAAACCATATCATTATTTTCTTCTGTAGTTTGCAATGCCGTATGCCCGGAAGTTTCTTCTATCTCTATCCGCATATTTGAATAATCTACATCCTTTACTTTCCATGTAGTAGATTGTCCTTTCATACATAAGAAATCACCGGCTTTCAACTGATAAGAAATGGTTGAATCTTCTGAATTGAAATATTCAAATGTATTTAAATTTAAAATATAAGAAAGCTTTGAACCAATAGAAACGGTATGTGGATTGTCATTTCCTAATTCTTCTTTTGTTGGAATAGATTCTATTCTGAATGCACTTCTATATCTTTCCTGCTTAATAGGAATATCAAGTTCACTATCATATTCTTCATAATCATTTCCTTTTGTATACCCATATAAAGCAGCCTTTATATCTTCATAAGAAGAATATCCAGATAAAGCATTATACATATCATAATCATATATCACGATCTTTTTCATCATCATTGAAGATATGATATCTGACATGTTTGGTATATTTACTTTAAGATAAGTCTTAGGTGAAACTAAGTCTTTTAAGAAATTGTTGTCTTTAAATAATGCAATAGGATTTGCAGATTCTAATTTAGGTGTAGAAGGAGAAATTCCATTCTTAACCATCTTTATCTTATACAAATCATTTGTTGACTCTAACCAAGCTTCACCAGAATTTGGAAGTTCTATTAATGAAGATAATGAAGAATCCAACTGCTCTATCTTATTGTCAAGATATAGGAATGATGGTATTCTTAAAGTTTCCCTTTCACCCTGAGGGTTTGTGACTACTAAAGATATTTGACTATCTCTAGTAGACAAACTCTGGGTCATTGCTTTTATCATATCATAGCATTGAATATACATGCCATGGAGTTTTGTATAGTACTCTTTTATAGAATTGTTAGTTATCATCCGTTGATTTCTTCTTTAATATATCCTTATACTTAAAAATACTTTTATCTGCTTAACCTTCACGTTGAACCCACTGAAGCTGCAGACCTTCAATAGAGGCTTCGAGATAAGATACTTGATATGTTATTTGGTTTTTAAAATCCATTATGTCGGTTCGGAATGTATCAAGATTGTAAGCTGTCAAAACTGAACCAACAGCAGATTCTAATGAAGTTACTCTTTCACTTAGCTTATTAATTATCTTTGACATATCAACAAACTTATCTAATACTTCATTTTGTCTAGATAATATCTGAGCAAATGTACAATAAGCTTCTTTCTTAGCATCATTTGTTATCTCGCTAGGCATGTAGTCAGAAGTAGGAAATGGCTTAAACTGACTAGATAATGATAAAGACCAAGATGGAGAGAATCCAGTTGACAAATCAGACTTCAATGTTACAGATTGTGGGCCAGAGAACCAAATACCTAATGGCATATTCTTAACACACATTTCTTTGTCTTCATCTTCATTAGTCAAATTCAAATGATCTGAAGATTCAACATTGGTAGAATTTGTATTGTAGTTCATATCTACTAAGTCAAATAATGGAATAAGTAAGTTGAATGATACTTCATTCCATTCTTTCACATCATTATGTGTTGTAAAAGATATTTCTTTTAAAGGTGAAGTCAATTCATAATAATGAGTACCATTTTCATAATTGTCATATTCCGGTTTCAAATCTTCTACATAATGTGGACCTATATATTCTTCTTTTATTTCAGATGCTTCTATTATATCTTCCAAAGTCTTTACATATTCTGGAATTTGCTTATCTGCTTCTGGTACCATCATGATATAAGTATTGTAATCATCAGTATCACCAGTGGAGATATTGTGGGTTCTCTTAAATTTTATTTGTTCTTCTGTACTGAGCTTACTATATAGATTAGTATATAGATTGTTAGTAGCAACAGGATTTACAGAAACTGTATTCTTTTCATCTTTATCAAAATCTAATTCTCTTATATATTCTGATTTTGTAGTAAACCAACCATACAAATATCTCTCACTATTATAATTGTTCAACATATTTTCTTTAGTATCATCACCATCAACTGGAGCTAAAGACATTATATAGTTGTTGTCACTTACTATAGTACCAGATTTGAATGATCTAGTATCTACTACACAGATAGTGTCAGAAAATGTTCCATTCCAATCTTGTTCTGTGATATCTCCCACATAGTTTATCTTAATAGATGAATCAAATGACTGTAAAGTTTCTAATAAGTAATTTAATGGAAGCAATACAGATTCCTGATTCATATCTTTTTCCAAACAAAAATCTCTTAAAGAAGCTAATTTATTCTCATAGTAAGTTATTAGCTTATTTATCAACTGTTGCTTATTCCAAATGAATGTACTCAATTCATCTTCTTTATTGATAAATACTGGATCATCTTTATAGTCAAGCAAAACTTTTTCTATAGTAATAGAATAAGGAGAATTTACATTGTTTGACTTTTCAGAAAGCTTAGTATGCTTAGTATCATTTCTATATGTTATCAATGTTGTCTTAGAAAGTGTTGTACTCATTAAGAATTCCATTTGGCTTTCTTTGATCGACATACCAGCTTTATATTCAGTTCCAAGACTATCAACATATATCTTATTTATGTTTGTGCTATCTTTAATTACATAGTTTTCAAATACATTTGTCTTAAGAGTATAAGAGACATTCTTTGTATCTAATATAGTTGCTTTCCACTTATTGTAGGATTCTATTGCAAAATCTCTTGAATTAAGCTTTGGCATACTGATACATAAGAAAGTAGAAGGATATATCTTGTTATCAGTAGACATCAAATTAGCAGTCAAAGATTCTGTATAGTTAGAGAAAGTCAAGAAACTAGAATCTTGGCTAGCTGACTTATAAAATAGATTAGTTTTTCTTTTCATTTGAATTAAAAAATACAACTTCTGTTATATAAAAATTGCTTATAGGCAATTTAGACTTTTGAATTATTCAAATTAAAAATTGAAATTTCTAAATAAATTTCTATCTTATATCTGAACAAAATATTATAACACAAAATATTGAAATTAAGAATGATTTTGATATTATTGATTTGTACATGAAATTAGATGAATATAAACATAAATAAAATTAAACATGTTAGGAGATAGACCATTAGTAATTTATGATGTTGAGACAACTGGTCTTGACAAGTCAAAAGATCAGATTATTCAAATTGCATTAGTAAAATATGATTGGAATATAAAGAAAATCATTGATAGTAAGAATTATTATATTCAACCAGAAGGAAGTTATTCTATTCCTATTGGTGCTTATATGGTACATCATATTAATGCAGAATTCTTGAAGGATAAGCCGCATTTTAGAGAAGTTGCAAGTGAAATTTTTGATTTCTTTACAGGATGTGATATCGTAACATATAACGGATGTTCATTTGACAATGCTATATTGACAGAAGAATTTTCTAGATGTGGTATCTTATTTGATGTACGAACTTGTGACAATTATGATTGTTTCTATGAAGAGAAACGTATCAATGGAAATCGATTAGGTGATACATTTAAACGTTATTACGGAAAGACAATGGATGAATGTGGTTTGAATGCCCATGATGCTTTGTCTGATGTAAAAGCAACTGCAGCTATCTTTGTAAAACAGCAAGAAGCGCATCCTTATGAACCAGAAGAAATTCTTACTATTGATAATGTAGTAGCTATGCAAGAATTCAATGGTAAAGTTGTACCTTGTTTCACATTAGGAAAATACAGAGGATTAGGAGTTGAATTTGTAGCTGGATTTGACCAAGGTTATATTGCATGGGCAATTAGTGACACTAGTAAGTTTGTTCCATCAACTAAAGAATATTTAAAGAAGTTTTTAAAAGTTTAAAATTTATTAAAATGATTGTAGAAATTAAGAAGACAGAAGATGGTTTCTTTGATTTTCTATCTATGGTAAAGTTGATGA
>CALESE010000033.1 GCA_937907205.1 uncultured Romboutsia sp.
AACTATTTTTTTATATATTTTTATGTGTTGCACTTAATATGATAATTTATCATTAGTAGCATTTTCATATAATAATTAAAATATCTACTCTTATTATTTAATTTAAATAGTAAACTGTTTTTTCTCAATCTTAAATAATTACATGATTGAAACTTAATAAATATATGGAGGATATTAATTTTTATGGTATGAAGTCTTTGCAGTATGAGTACTTGATAAATTTAATTTTTCTTATAGTTCTATTTCACTTATTAACTCTTCTAGTTTTAATTCTAAAAACATTATATTTTCCTTTTAAAACACGATATGCATATTATTTTCCAGTTTCATTTTCTCTCTTTTCAAATAGTATCAATTTTAACACCTCCTATATATTTTTTAATTTATGTGTATACATATTTGTAGTATACTAATAAGACTATATTAATCTATCTATAATATTTACTAATCCACAGATTTCTGGTTTATTTATCTGTTCATCTGCTCCAACTTCTTCACCTTTAATTCTTATTTCATCACTAATTAATGAAGAAAATAATATTACAGGTAAAACTTTTAACTCACTATCCTCTTTTATAAGTTTAGTTAATCTATGGCCATCCATCAATGGCATTTCAATATCTGATATAACACATGATACAAACTCACTTATTGGTAAATCACTATTTTTAGCTTCTGTAAGATATTCCCAAGCTTCTTTTCCGTTATTAAACTTTATTGTATTTTTATACCCTGACTTATGTAAAGCTTTGATGATTAAATTAGAAAGCATAACTGAATCTTCAACTACTAGTATTTTCTTATCACTTTCTTCTCGTTCTCCAAGATTATCTAACTTTTCAAATGCAATAAATGATTCTGGACTTATATCTGCTATAATTTTCTCAAAATCTAAAATTGTTATAAGCCTATCTTTATATTCAGCTATCCCTGTTGCAATACTCTCTTTTCCACCATAAATAACTGAATCAGGTTTCCTTATATCTTCCCAAGAAACTCTATCTATACCAACTACTCTTTCAACTCTAAATGCAAAATTTAATTTATTAAAGTATGTAAGAAGAAATATATCATAGCTTCTATCATCTTCTTCCCTAGATAATTCTAAACACTTAGCTAAATCTATTACTGTTATTACATCTCCTCTTTGTTTGAATATCCCTTCTACAACATTATGTGAATTTGGCATAGGTTTAACTTCATGAGCTCTAATAATTTCACGTATTTTAGCTATGTTTATTCCAAATAATTCTCCCCCTACTTTAAATTCTATTATCTCAAGTTCATTTGTACCTGATTCTAAAAGTATTTTTGTTTGATTTGAATATCCCATAGTTGTTCTCATATATATCCTCCTATATAAAATATTATTTTATTAGCTTATTTCTATTTAAAACTAAACTACGATATCGTTTATAATATTTTTGTACATTTTAAAATTTTATATAATTATTGCCTATAATTGATAAATATTTAAACACATACTCTAATGTTTTTATATACGGAACTAATAAAAATTATTTAATAATATGTATAAATATATTTTAATTGAAAAGGAAGGCATTTAAACGCCTTCCTTTTTTAGTTAAAATATATTTATTAGTATATTTTATTTTATAATTTTGATAATGCTGATATAAGCATTTCCTCTTTGAATGGCTTTACAATAAACCCCTTAGCACCATAAATAACAGCTTCTTTCATCCTAGCTTCTTGACCTAATGCTGATACCATTACAACTGATGCTCCAGGATCAAGTTTTTTAATTTCTCTTAGTGCCTCTAAACCATCCATTTCTGGCATAGTTATATCCATAGTAACAATATCAGGTTGTAACTCCTTATATTTTTCAATGGCCATAACTCCATTTTCAGCTTCACCAACTATTTCAAATTCATAATTAGCAAGCATATTACGAATAGACATACGCATAAATGATGCATCGTCAACAATTAATACTCTTTTCATAATTATTCCTCCAATAAATTTATATTATTTTTTCTTATAGACAGATGGTTTTACTCTTTCAAATTTAGTTTCTAAGTTAGATAAATTCTCAGATAAACCTATAATTAAATAACCCCCTGGCTTTAAAGAATCATATAATCTCTTGCATAATGCTTGTTTAGTAGGATTATCAAAATATATCATAACATTTCTACAAAATATGACATCATATCGTCTTACTTCCCAACCAATATTTTGGTTAAGATTAAAATATTTGAAATCAACTAAACTTTTTATACTGCTATTTATTTCATAATTTTTAGTATCTACCTTTGTCATATAGTTTTTTACCCAATTTTGTGGTAATTTAGCTATCTTCTCATCTGTATAAATACCATTTTTAGCTTGTATTAAAACATTATTTGATATATCAGATGCAGTTATAGAAACCTTAAACTTTGCAGTTGATCCAAATATAGATGTTGCTAGCATAGATATACAATATGGTTCTTCTCCTGTAGATGACGCAGCACACCATATCTTAATTCCACCAATTGGTGATTTCTTTAAAGCTGGAACAAATATTTCATTTCTTAGAAACTCAAAATGTGCTTCTTCACGCATAAAATAAGTATAGTTTGTTGTAAGTTTTCCAACTATGATAGACACATACTCTCCAGTTTTATCTCCCATTAATTTATCTATATAACTTTTAAAATCATTGAAACCTAATTTTTTAATAACTATCCCTAATCTAGTTTCTATTAATGTTCTTTTATTTTCAAGATTTATACCATAGTTCTTATGCATAAATGTCTTAAGATATAAAAAATCATCATTTGTTAATTTCATCATTCATATCTCCTGCAATTTTTACCAATGAATCACAATCTACTATAAGTTGCGTCTCATTGTTTACTTGATTTATACCATTTATAAATGTTTCTTTTATATCATCTTTATCTGATGTTAACTTCATTATTTGATTATCTTTTATTCTTATAAACTCATTTACTGAATCAACAATTAATCCCATCTTATTTATATTGTTCTCTATTATAATTATACATGTTCTTTCAGTATAATCAATTGCTTCAATACCAAATCTCATTCTTACATCCATTACAGGTATAATTGTACTTCTTAAATTTATTATTCCTTTCATATATTCAGGTAAAAACGGTACCTTTGTAATAGGCATCACTTCAATTATTTCTATAATATACTTAGATGATAATGCATATTTTTTATCATTTATCATAAATACCATGTATAAATCATTAATTTTATTGTCTAAAACTTCATCATCTATACTCATAATTACTATACACCTCCTCTAAATAAATTTATACTTATAGCATATAACTTTTACATTTTTTACATATTATAATAAAATCATAGTTTAATTTATATAATCTTAAATATCAAATCCTAACTTTGATAGTAATTTATTAAAAGACTCCATATTTGGTATAAAATAATATTTACCTTCTATTTCTCTATTTAAAGTAAAAAATTCAGTTTCTACACACAAAAGAAAATCTGATATATCTTCATATAGTGGTAATGTCAAATTAATAATATCTATCATCACTTTAGTACTGAAATATGGTGTCGATTGATTAATAGTTATTCCAGTCATATTTGATATTGCAGTTAGATATGTTCCACAAATAATATTACAAATTTCTCCAAAAGTTCCTAATTCCTTACAAACCTCTTCATAGTTATCTATATCCCAATCCATTTCTATTCCTAATAACATTGATAATAAATTAAATGCTGAATCAAAATTCATTACTACCATTATAAACCCTTCTAAATCTCCTGATATTTGAAATATAGTTCCAACAAATAATTCTTCTTGGTAAGTATAACTACTCTTTATATTTGAAAACTTTATTAAATCGATTTTCGGTAATCCAATATCGACTATTTTATTTAACATCTGTGATAATGATGTAGATGCATTTCCTGCTCCTATATTGTTTATCTCCTGAAATACACTTAATTTATCTTGTTTAAAATTCATAGCCTACTCTCCTATAAAAATATTATCTACTTATAATTGAGTTAACGTCAAATATCAAACTTATAGATCCATCTTCAAGTATAGAACAACCTGATATATGTGATTGCATTTTTTCAAACTGTGTCAAAGGATTAGGCATAGGCTTAATAACTAGATTTTGCTGTCCTATTATTCCATCTACAATTACACAAATATTCCCAATTTCAGATTCCACTAATATCATTATTCCATCATTATCATTATTATTATCATTATCATTTTCCATTTTTTTTTCTAGTATATCAGATAATCTATATATTTTGTAACAAGCACCCCTAATTGTACTATACTCTTCGCCTCTTGGATTTTTTATAATTTCATAAGATCCACTTCTAAATACTTCTTTTATATTAATAGATGGTATTATATAAATTTCACTTCCTATTTTGACTTTCATTCCATCTATTATAGCTAATGTTAGTGGTATACGAATTACTATTATTGTACCTTTTCCAATATTACTATCAATATTTATTGATCCTCTTAGTTTTTTTATATTAGTATGAACCACATCCATACCAACACCACGTCCAGAGTATTCTGTAACAGACTCTTTAGTTGAGAATCCTGGTTCTAATATAAAGTTATAGGCTTCTTTATCAGATATATCTTCAGGGCTTTTATTTGTTATTCCTTTTTGTATAGCTTTCTTAATTATGCAATCTTTATTTAGTCCTCTACCATCATCTTTTATAACTATAACAACATCTCCACCAGTATTTTTAACTTCTAAAGTTATTGTAGCTTTTTCAGGCTTTCCATTTTTTTTTCTTTCCTCTGGCGTTTCGACACCATGATCTATACTATTTCTAATCATATGCATAAGAGGATCAGATATATTCTCTAATATGGTTTTATCTACTTCAGTCTGTTCTCCTATAAGAACTAACTCTACTATTTTTCCAGTTTTTTTGCTCATATCTCTTACTAATCTTTGCATTTTGGTAAATGTAGATGATATAGGAACCATACGAATTGACATAACTATATCTTGTAAATCTGTAGTTAATTGATGTAATCTCCTTGCTTGTTTTTCTAAATTACCTCTATTAAAATTCTCCGATTGGGCTAACTTTTCTACCATTGATTCAGTTGTTACAATTTCCCCAACTAAATTCATTAACATATCAATTTTACTTATATTTACCGAAATGAAATTATTTTTACTATTAGAAGACTGATTAGGCTTAAATTCTACATTTTTCGTATTGTTCTTCTCTTTTGCTTTGTTATCCGTAGTTGCTTTATTGCCCTCAGTAGCTGTATTTTTTACTACTACTTTTTTTGTCTTATCACTAGATACAGTAGGTTGTTTATAAGTATTATTTGTTTCTTCCACTACTTCAGGTTCTGACGTATTTTTTGTACTATCGTTCCCAGCCCCAACTTCATTTATTTCAAATTCCTTAAGGAACATAGTTTCTTTTATACATTTTTCAATATCAGATATTTCTTTAGATGGCTCTAAGTATATTGAAAGTCCATTTTTAGCTATCTCTTCATCACAATCTCCCTCTAAATCTTCTGGAATTGTTTTTATAGAAGAATACATACCTTCAAGAGACATAACTAAACTAAGAGCTCTTAAAGATTCCATTTTACAATCTTCTTCGAACAATACTCTTATATTAAGTATATTTTTACCAATTAGCTCTGTATTACTATCATTTTCATAATCTATTGATATTTTTATTTCATCAGAATCATTTTTTAATAAATTAAGTGCTCTTTTATGAAGTTCATCTATACTAGCTTGTGGAAATAAGCCCTCTTGAACCTTTGATATTTCAATTTTTAAAAAATCTATTGTAGCAAGTACAACGTCAATAACTTCCTCCCATTTACCTTTAGAAAGTTTACGACCACCTCTTATCTCATCAAAAACATCTTCAATGCTATGGGTAAGATTCATTAAGCTATCATACCCCATCATAGCAGATGAACCTTTTATTGTATGCATAACTCTAAAGATTTCTTCTATTTCATCTTGGCTCAATTCTCCAGTATCAGATTGACCTGAAAGTAAAATTTCTTCTAATTGCTCTAGTAGTTGCATATTTTCATATACATAAAACTCAGTCATAGAATCTATTACACTCATTTTTTTCTCCTTTATTATTTAACTAAATATATAAATATATAAAAAGGAAGCATAAAAGCCTCCTTTATTATATAAAATATTAATATGACTTTACTGTATTATATTTTTAGTACATATCAAAGTAATCCATACTATCATTAATAAATTCTGATTTTCTTTGAGACTTTCTTCCACATTTTACTGTAAATCCTCCAATAAGAGATTTTAACATTTGAGCTTGTCCACTTAACTCTTCACTCGCAGCTGCACTTTCTTCTGATGTTGCAGAGTTTGTTTGAACAACACTTGAAATTTGTTCTACACCTAAAGTAATTTGTGAAATTGCCGTAGCTTGTTCTTCTGATGCTTTTGCAATCATTTCAACTGAGTTCATAGTTTGATTTGTTATTTCTATTATATTACTTAAAGACTCAGCTGTATTGTTAACAATTTTTGTTCCATTTTCAACTGCTTCTATTGAATTTTCAATAAGTACTGCTGTATTTTTTGCAGCTTCAACTGATTTAGAAGCAAGATTTCTAACCTCATCAGCAACAACAGCAAATCCCTTACCAGCAGATCCAGCTCTAGCTGCTTCAACCGCAGCATTTAATGCTAATATATTAGTTTGGAATGCTATATCATCAATTGTCTTTATTATTCTACCTATTTCATTAGATGTAAATGATATTTCTTCCATAGCCTTGACCATATGTTTCATTTGTTCATTTCCATTCTTAATTTCACTTCCAGCGCTTATAGTTAAAGAATTTGCATGTTTAGCATTTTGAGCTGTATTCTTTATCTTATTAGATATCTCAGATAATGTATAAGATAATTCTTGAACTGCAATTGATTGTTCTGTTGCTCCTTGAGCTAACATTTGAGCTCCACTTGATACCTGATTTGATGCAGCTCCAACTTCATCTGCTGCAGAACTTATTTGTGACATAGTTTTGCTTAAATCATTTGTTATTTTTTCTATTGAATTTTCTATACTCTTAAATACACCTACGAATTCAACATTTGTACTAATGTTAAAGTTTCCTAAAGCAACTTCTTCTAATACATTTACAGTATCGTTTATAACTTCATTTGTATTGTTTGCCATTGTTCGCATACTCTCTGCTAAACTTCCTAATTCATCATTTGATTCATAAGATATAAATACATTAAAATCTCCATTAGCCATTTTATTAGCTGCTTCTTCAATTTCAACTAATGGACCTCTTAAAGATTTTGTTATATATATACCTATAAATACTACAAGTAATATAGATACTACTATTAATGAAATCCCAATTATATCCGCTCTTCTTGAAATTTCATGTGCATGTTCTATAAACTGTTTACCAATTTTATCGGCATGCTTATAAAGTGCATCTGCAGATGCTAATACATCAGAATAAGCTTTAGAATATTCTGATACAATTGATGGTTCAATTTCAGCAACTGTATTGTTGAAACCTTTATTATTTGTTTGTGCATATAGATTATCATAAGCATTTTTGTACTTTGATATAATATTTTTAAGATTATCTAACTCATATTCAATAGTTAAATCTTTTAAATTAAGCTTACGCATTCTTTCTATTCTATCATTTATATTATCAAAATACTGTAGTATTTCTTGTCTTTCTCCATCATGGTTATTATCAACAAATCCACTATTTAAGTTTCTTGATATACCTATTACCTCCATACGAACATTTAAAGACTCTTCAGTAAGCTTGTATGGTCCACGAAATAACTCATCACTTAGTTTATCTGTTTCTTTTAGCTCTACTAGTAAATATATAATTAAACTAATTGTTAATACTAATATTGTAAAAAAAGACAACATAAGTTTTTTGCCTATTTTTAAATTCTTGAACACATTCATTTTAATACCTCCTTAAATTATAAATACAATACATTATCATAATTCATAATAATTTATACGGATAAATATTCCTATAACTTTATATATCATTGTTTTACTTTTTTATATAAATTTATAAAACAAAAAGTTACTCTGATAATCTACAATATATTCAGAGTAACTTTAAATAATATTAAGTTGTACTTTTAAGTTTTGAGTCAGCTATGAATTCACTATAATGATGTTTTATAAGATTTTCGGTAATTTCTTTTATCTCATTCTCATTTGGAAGAAAAATACTTGCTCTAGACTCTAATACAAATTGAGTTTCCTTTGATACAACTTTATTTATAGATATTTTTTTATTTACACTTCCGCTCATATCCATAATTAGCTTTGAAACTTCTCCCTTAGTTATATTTTGAATTATTGTATTATATTCATTTTCAGTAAGAAGATTATTAAAATTAGCAAGCTCTAGCTCTTCATTAAGCATTTCAAGTATAGCGTTATTAGGATGTTGTATATACTTATTACTTATTAATTCAATAATTTTTATAGAAATAATACCTGAGATAGCCATAAAAATAATACTAATTAAGCTATAAATAAATATATTATTTATTATTCTACCAAAATTAGTAATACCCCCTACTAACATAAACCCTATTAAAGATCCAACAAGCCCAATTACAACATTAGTTTTATTAGCTAATTTACTTTTAATATCTATAACTTTATTATCATCCTCATTTTCTATATTACAAACTTTAAATCTATATAGTTCATTTCCTAATAAACTATCTAATTTGTTGATATTATCATATAACAAATCATAGTTTATGTCTTTTTCTTCTAAATTCAAAGATTTTATAAATTTACTGCCATGAATTTTTATAGACCTAACAATTGCCTTGGATAAAGCATTTTCTTTTGTATCACCATTCCATGTAGCTAAAGCAAATTCTATTGCTCCAGACATACCTAATATATGACTAATTTCTATGCTCCCATCTATATTAAAAAGTTTTATTTCTTTTATTTTATTTAGTATAGCTATATTTTTAACTTGATTATAGGTAAAATTCCCCATCTTCATAACTTCTCTTGGAGATATATTGCTATCAGCTAAACCTTCTTTAATTCTTGCACTAAAATCAACACAGGCTTCTTCATACTTATCATAAGGTATCTCAATATTAATAGGTGTTCCATCATAACTTAAGTATCTCAAACTTCCATAACTTAAGCATGCATCTACACATCGTTCCCCCGTACTATTGTATTTACTCTTCAACAACTTAGTCATTTACAAATCCTTCCTTAGCTATATAGATCTAACTTATTGTTTTTACTAATTCTTCCTCTCCAAGTATATTAGTTATTCTAACACCAAAATTTTGATCTATTATAACTATTTGACCATATCCTATTTTTCTACCATTTGCATATATTTCAACTTCTTGATTTTCAAAAGTATCTAATTCTATTAATGATCCTTTTCCTAACTCAAAAATATCCTTTAAAGTCATTTTTGTTCTACCAAGAATAACACTCACTGTAAGCTCTATATCTAGTACTCTATCAAAATTTTTAGACATTTAAATTATATTCCTTTCTTAACATTATCAGTTATTATAACACCATTCTTATTTTTTATAAGTCCTGGTTTGCATTTAAATACTCTAGCTTCTGATACATCCAACTCTATATCTCCATTGACTTCACTATCTAAAGTTATTACATCTCCTATCTTTAAATCAAGAAGATCATTTACCTTTATAGTTGATTTTCCTAGTCTTGCAATTAAATCAACTTTAGCCCCACATACATTGTTATAAATCGAATTAGTAAATTCAAAGTCATATTCTTGAGTTTTGCTCCTAAATAATTTTTTAGTTTCTAAGAACTCAAGTATAGGACCCATACAACTATAAGGTTCACAGAATCTCATTTTCCCAATTTCTTTATCTCCAAATACTACTTTCATATGAGCAATTAATACAGATTCACTAATAGGATACTTTTTACTAGCACCTACATTAGTATGAATTCTTAATACTTCTCTATGTGTACAACTCTCAACAACATACATTCGCTTTAAAAAATCATTAATTGTTTGAAATAATAATTTTTTATCAATTTCAGTAAGCTCTCTATCGTGATTATCTATTAATCCATCACCGCCTAAAACTAAGTCAATTAATGTTAAAGCTATAGGTTTGTCTATTTGATATATTAAATCTTGTACTAATGGTTGTATTGCATGTTCCGCAATTATCGAATCTTTATCAATTATACTCATAAACTCATCATAATTTGTTTGCTCAACTTTTTCAATTTTGCAATATATATTTTGTTTCTTTAGTTCATAAATAAAAAATAAATTTATATTTTTACAAAATTCCTCTGAAACTACAGATAAGAATCTCATATTGTCACTTGAATATCTCTGTGGCTTTTTAAAATCATATATCTTTATATTCTGATCCATAATTTAATGACCTCTCCTCTCTAAAGATTATCTACCTTTAAGATTATTTATCATACCCCACATCTCATCTATAGCCTTAACCCCTCTACTATTGACTTGATATGCCCTTTGAGCCATAATTAAATCAGTCATTTCTACCTGCATACTTACATTTGACATTTCAACATATCCTTGATACATTTTAGGGTTATTTACAGTATAAACTTGAGATCCTTCATTAAGGGCAAATAAGTTATCTCCTACGGATATAAAATCATGATTACCTTGTGGCATATATAGTACTATACTACCTATATTTTGACCATTAAAAAATACATCTCCACCTTTATTTGTGCTTAACTCCCCATTTGATAAGTTCAAATCTTTTGGGTTAATTCCATCATTATAAGCTATATCTAAATGATTTCCATAACTATCAACAAGTCTACCATTTAAATCAAGATTAAACTCACCATTTCTAGTGTATTTATAAGTTCCATCTTGTGATATAACTCTAAAAAAACCATCTCCATCTATTGCTAGATTAGTATTTATACCAGTTTCTTTTAAAGCACCTTGAGATAAATTTCTAATTGCATTTGATATCCTAATTCCTGTACCCATAATCAGATCATCTGAGTTTCTTGGATAAGAATCTCTAGATAAACTTTCTGTATATAAGTCTAAAAAACCTGAGTCTAATTTTTTATATCCTACTGTTTGTGCATTTACTATATTATTTGAAATAATATCAATTTTACCTTGATTAGCCGACATTCCAGTTATGCTAGTATTCATTATATTATACATCGATATATCCTCCTACTTAATATTATCTTACAGTACCTATTTCATTTGCTATTTGACTAAGAGTTGAATCTATCGTTTGAATAATTTTTTGATTTGCCTCAAATTCTTTTACAGTCTCCATCATCAATGCCATCTCATTTATATAATCTAAATTTGATCCTTCTAAATATTTTTGCTTAATACTATAATTGTTTGAGTTAAACCCTCCGTCACCTGTATATAAATTATTTCCATATTTAATTAAGCCATCATAATTTTCAAAATCCATTATATTAAATTTATATCTACTCTCACCATTTATCATAATGTTATTATCAGGAGTAATATTAATCAAACTCGATCCAACATATATTCTTTCTGGATTACCCGTTTGATTATTTATTCCTGTAACATAATGACCTGAGTTTGTTACTAAATAACCTTGCTGATTTACTTTAAACGAACCATCCCTTGTATAAAAAGCATTATTATTATTATCTAATACCTGAAAAAATCCATTTCCAACTATTGCAAAATCAGTATTATTTTCAGTAGAAATTAAAGTCCCTTGTTTATGACTAGTTATTGTATCATCTATTCTAACTCCAAAACTCAAAGCTCCTAATTCATTAACGCGAGGAACTCCATTTTTATAGTCATCTTTATTATACAACATAATTTCATCAAAGCTTTTTCCAACTAAAGTTTCAGCTTTATATCCTGTTGTATTTATATTAGCCAAATTGTTTGTTATAACCCCTTGTCTTGCTTGTAATGTTATCATTGAAGACACTGATGAATACATGCCTCTAAGCATAAAATTTCCTCCTTATTCAATGTATTTTAATTTTTTCATAGCAGCTCTCAAATTAGAAATAGCTCTATTATTTAATTGAGAAACTCTAGATTCTGATACTCCAAGTACTTTACCTATTTCTTTTAATGTTAACTCTTCGTAATAATAAAGAGATAAAACCAATCTATCTTTCTCTTTTAGATTATCTATTGCTTTTGCCATTATATCTTGAAGTTCTTTTTTCTCTATTACTTCCTCAGGACAAAGTACATCTTTATCTTCAATAGTATCAATAAGACTAAATTCCTTTTCACCTTCACAAATTACACTATCTATATGTATATTGCTAGAATTTGCCATCTTATTTCTAATATCACTTACATCTTGTTTTGATATATTCATGTAATTTGCAATTTCATCTATACTAGGTTTCCTTAAAAACTTATTTTGTAAATCATCTACACATTTGTTATATTCTTTTATTTTACTAACATATGTTCTTGATATAGGTGAGTACTTTCTTATTTCATCTATTATATAAGAAGAGATTCTTATAGATGCATAAGTAGAAAATTTCACGCCTCTTTTATCATCAAACTTTTTTGTTGCATCTATAAGTCCCATAACACCATAACTAACTAAATCTTCATATTCTAATCCAATTTTGTCGGTATAATATTTTGATGCAATATTCTTAACAATATTCATATTGTTTATTATAAGTTCATCCTGATTCTGAGTTATCAATTTTTGCACCTCCTATTATATATTAACTATTCCTTGAGCTTTTATTTGAATATCACTTGGTATCTCATTTAAAGATAAAACTGTTATATTAGGAAACACCATTTCTACTAACTTCCTAAAAGGAGCTCTTATCTTTGGAGATACTAAGAGTATCGCTATATTATTATTAAAGTTTATACTTTCCACTGTACTTTGTATGCTTGCGAATATTTTATTTGTTGTATCTGGATCCACAGCCGGATATGTTCCATTAATTGATCTTTGTAAACTATTACTTATTATATTTTCAATTTCCATAGATAAAGTTGCTACTGTTATAGAATTTTCTTCGTCAACTAAGTTCGAACAAATACTTCTGCTCATAGCCATTCTTACATACTCTGTTAAAAGCTCTATATCTTTAGTATTTCTTGAATTATCTGCTAATGTTTCTAATATTGTAACTCTATCTTTTATTGGTATATTTTCTCTTAATAAATTTTGTAATACTTTTTGAACTTCTCCGATAGTCATTAAATCTGGTATTAACTCTTCAACTACAGCACTATATCTTTCTTTTGCTGAATCTATGATTAACTTAACTTCTTGTCTTCCAATAAGTTCATGTGATTTTGACTTTATTATTTCTAGTAAATGTGTAACTAATATTGTTGTTGGATCTACAACTGTCAATCCATATAATTCTGCTTCTTCTGCTTTATCAGGTGTTATCCATAAAGCTTCTAATCCAAATGTAGGCTCTTTAACTCTTATACCATCAATTTCTACGCTGTTTCCCATAGGATTCATACACATTAACATAGTAGGCATAAGATCATAAGTTGAAACTACATTTCCTTTTATTTTTATACTATACTGATTTGGATTTAATTGAAGATTATCTCTTATCCTTATTGGTTGTACTAATATCCCCATATCAATTGCACATTGTCTTCTAATAGAAACTATTCTTTGAAGTAAATCTCCTCCACTAGACTCATCTGCAAGAGGTATTAATCCATAACCAATTTCAACTTCTATAGGTTCAACGTTTATAAGGCTCGATACATCTTCAGCCATATCTAAGCTAGGTTTAGAATCTTCATTTTGATCTTGTATATTTTCTAATTCTTCTATTTTTCCTTTTTCTTCTTTGTTTAGTAAAAATGCTACAGATATACTACCTATTCCTAACGTAAAGAAAGATAATTTTGGTAATCCAGGAAGAAAACCTAAAATTATTAATACTACACCTGTCATACCTATAGTAGTTGGTATAGATGTTAATTGCTGTCCTAGCATATCCCCAAAATTATTATCACTATCAGATCTTGTAACTAATATACCTGCAGATGTTGATATTAACAATGCTGGTATCTGACTTACTAGCCCATCACCTATAGTAAGTCTTATATAAGTCTGCACAGATTCTCCAAAGCTCATATCCAACATAACAATACCAATAATAATTCCTCCTAAGACATTTATTATTGTTACTACTATACCTGCTATTGCATCTCCCTTTACAAACTTTGAAGCCCCATCCATAGCACCATAGAAATCTGCCTCTTGCTGTAATTCTTTTCTCTTTTTCCTAGCAGTTTTTTCATCAATCATACCCGCATTTAAGTCTGCATCTATACTCATTTGCTTTCCAGGCATAGCGTCAAGAGTAAATCTTGCTGATACTTCAGATACTCTACCTGAACCATTTGTTATTACTACAAACTGAACTATCATTATAATTAAAAATATTATAACCCCAACTACATAGTTACCACCAACAACAAAGCTACCAAACGACTCTATAACATTACCTGCATATCCTTGTCCTAATATAAGCCTTGTTGACGATATATTTAATGCTAATCTAAATAAGGTTGTAACAAGCAATATAGTAGGAAATATAGATAGTTGTAATATACTAGTCGAAAAAAGAGTAAGTAATAATATAAGTATTGATAAAGCTATATTTACTGATAACATTACATCAAGTAAAAACGGCGGAAGTGGTATAATTATCATTAATACTATTCCTAATATTCCAAATCCGGCCAATATATCAAATCTATTTTTTAAATTTAACTTATCCATATTCAACCTCTTTTTAATAACTACTTGTATTTATTTTTTATTTTATAAACAGCTACTAATACCTCAGCCACTGCTTTATACATTTCTTCTGGTATTTCTTGATCTATCTCAACCTCTTTGTATATTAATCTTGCTAGAGGTTTATTTTCGATAATTGGTATATCATGACTTTTGGCTAATTCTCTTATCTTAAATGCAATTACATCAGCACCTTTAGCTACTACTACTGGCGTTGTATCTTTCCCTTTTTCATATCTTATAGCTATAGATATATGAGTTGGATTTGTTACAATTACTGTGGCTGATGGAACAGATTGCATCATTCTCTGAGTTGCCATTTGTCTTTGTTTTTGTTTTATTTTTCCTTTTATATGAGGATCTCCTTCCATCTGTTTATACTCTTCTTTTACTTCTTGCTTTGTCATTTTAAGTTCTTTATTGTGAGTATATCTTTGATACCCATAGTCAATTATAGAAATAATAACAACCGCTAAAGATATACTACTTAATAGCTTTTTAATAAGCTCAATTATAGTATCAAACAAATATGGAGTATATATATCCCCACTTTTTATTAGACCTTCAAAATTTTTATTCATAAATGAATATCCTAGAATTAATAATACTACAATAACAACGATACTCTTTACAAGATTCCCTAAAGCTTTTAGAGAAAACATATTTTTAAATCCACTTATAGGGTTTAATTTTGAAAATTTAGGTTTTAAACTCTCTCCAGAAAACATCAAACCAGTCTGAATTAGATTGCCTAAAATCCCAAATATCATAATTATTAAACATATTGGTAAAATAATTTTCATAAATGAAATAGTAAATCTAATCATTAACATCTTTATTATATTCTCATCCATTGTAGTGCTAAAATCATTTCTAAATGAATTAACTAAAAAATTTTTTAACTCTACATTTATAAAATCTGGCATAGTATATGCTATAAGTAATATAGCTAAAAAAGTCATAGCTGTATTAACCTCACTACTTTTTGCTACGTTACCTTGTTTCCTAGCATCTCTTTTTTTCTTAGGTGTAGGGTCTTCTGTTTTATCTCCTTCCATAGATAATATAATTCCAATTGGACCTATACTAGAAAATATATTATTATTCATGCTAAGAGTACCATCTAAAATAGATGGTATTTCATTAAATAAATTATGAATTTTAGTTATTATAAAAGGTAGTGCTACTATTAAAAATACAACCCCTATTAATAACTTCAATGGCATACCTATTATCATTACATTTAATTGTGGTACACTTTTAGATATAAAACCTATAGTTAATTCTGCAATTATTAATGATAAAATCATAGGAACTGCTATTTTTAATCCAATTATAAAGCATTGAGTAAATACATTAATTATATAATCAAAATTTCCACTTAGTATTGGCTCACCTATACTAACCAAATTAAAACTATGCTGTATACCTTCAATCAATTTGTGATGACCATTCATGCTAAAAAAGATAACTATTCCAATCCAATAAAGGATATTTTCTATTAAGGTCGATTGAGTGTTGGTATTTGGATCATATATATTAGCCATTGATAATCCTAACTGTTGATCTATTAAACTCCCTGCTGTTTTTAAACTATTAAAGCATATATTTGTTATAAATCCAAATACCAATCCTGTTAAAGCTTCCATTGCTGCATACGATATAAGTTGCTCAAATGTATTAATATTAATTTCAATTGGTATAAAAGGAGATAAAATAATGGATATAAATACAGAAAATATTATTTTAAAGGTTTTAGGTGTTCCAGATGGAAATATTACATTTATACATCCAAAGAAAGTTACCATTCTTATAAATATAAATATCATTTTTCTTTATCCCTTTATATTTCCTATCATATTTATAATTTCATATGTCAAACTTACAATTTTATTAAGCATCCAATTACCACCAACAACTAAAGCTATTGCTATTGCTATAAGCTTTGGCACAAATGTTAATGTTTGTTCTTGTATTTGAGTCGTTGCTTGGAATATACTTACTAATAATCCGACTACTAAGGATAGTATAAGTATTGGACCTCCTACAATTAAAGCTGTATATAATGATTCTTTAACTACACTCATAACCATATTTTCAGTCATAATATCATCTCCTCGCTAATTAAAGCTTAAAAGTAAAGATTTAATTAATAAATTCCATCCATCTACCATTACAAAAAGTAAAAGCTTAAAAGGTAATGAAATCATAGCTGGCGGTAGCATAAACATCCCCATTGACATCAATGCACTAGATACTACTAAATCTATTAATAAAAATGGTAAATATATTAAAAATCCAATTTGAAAAGCAGTTTTAAGCTCGCTTATTGCAAATGCTGGAACTAAAATATATAAAGGCATATTATCTCTTGTAAGTTCTTTTTTATCGATATTAGCACTATCAATAAATAGCTTTATATCCTCTTCTCTAGTCTGATTTAATAAGAATTCTCTTATAGGACTTTGAGCTCTTTCTAAACCTTCTTGAAATGTTATCTCGTCTTGTCTATATGGCTTTATAGCTATTTCATCAATTTCTTTTACTACTGGTGACATTATAAATATTGTTAATACCAATGCTATACCCGTTAATACTTGATTTGGTATAGATTGTTGTGCTCCTAAAGCTGACTTTATAAATGAAAATGTAATAATTATTCTAACAAAGCTTGTCATCATAAAAACTACAAATGGTAAAAACATCATAAAAGTCAATATTATAAACATCTTTATTAAAGGAGTAAATTCTTGTTGATTATTCGAAATTAATCTAGCTAAATCTTCCATATCTACTCCTCTTTAAGTTAAATTTATTATTTTTTTTATTAAACATAGGTTTATTAAATCTATTGAAATTTAATAACTTTGGCTTATTCTTTTTAAATGTCAAAGAATTTATACCTCTTTGACCTGTGCATTTATGCTTAAATAAATTAAATTTTTCCATATCTATATCTGTCATATTTAAACCAAAATCTGGTTTCATATTTTCTACTTCAATAATTTCATCTTTACTTAATTGTTTTATTGTTTCTATTTTAGAAGGTGATGAAGCTAATACACAACCTTCATCACCTATTTTTAAAACAAATACACTGCTATCTTTATTTAAGCTAACTCTTTCTAGTACTTTAACATACTTATATTTATCAATACGATCTGAGTTTAATTTACTTAACTTTATTGAAGCTACTATTAAAATAATAGTGATAGGTATAAATACTATTAAATTGATTATATACTGTAACATGTAATTCATAACCTCCCCTATTTCTTAACTTTCTGCTCAACAACTAAAATATCAACTCTTCTATTTTTACTCCTATTTTCAGGAGTATCATTAGGAGCAATAGGATTATATTCTCCATATCCTTTTACTGAAAGCCTAACTGGATTAATCTTTTTATTTTCTATAAAGTACTTTACTATGTTCAGAGCCCTATCAGTTGACAACTCCCAATTTGATTTATATTTTTCGTTATTAATTGGAACATTATCAGTATGACCTTCAGCAATTATATCGTTGTCAGTTTCTTCTATTATTTTTGATATAGTGTCAAGAATATCAACACTACTTTCCTTTATTTCTGATTTACCTGGATCAAATAGTATCGATTCATCTACTTGAAGAACTATACCTCTATCCTCTTCTCTTATTTTTATAACTTCTGTAAGAGAGTTTTTATCTATTATTTCATTTAATTTTTTAGCTAAATCTTCATATTTATTGCTTTCTTTTTCAATATCAACTTTTATATCATCTAAGCTTTCTAGTTGTTTAACTGATTGTTTTCCTGTTAAAGAAAATTGTAATGCTTCTGATAGTTCCTGTAATTTTTCGCTATCTACAGCAGATATAGAGTACAATAATATAAAAAATGTTAAAAGTAAAGTTATCGTATCAGCATAGGTGTCCATCCATCCATTAGTATTTATATCGTCACCTTTTTTTTTCCTACGAGCCATTTTACGCTACCTCAGTTCCTAATTGTTCATAATAAGTATTAGTTTCTTTTTCATCTAAATAAGTTACTAACTTCTCTTCTATTGTTCTTGTACTATCTCCATTTTGTATACACTGTAATCCACAAACTACCATTTCAAGGTACTCAATTTCTTTTTCACCTTTATTTTCTATATTAAACCCTAATGGATTGAATATCATATTTGTAAATAAAGCTCCATAAAGAGTAGTTATGAGAGCAACACTCATACCTGAAGCTATATCATCTGGTGATCCCATATCTGATAACATCTGTATAAGACCTATTAAAGTACCTACCATACCAAATGCAGGAGCATAAGAACCCCATATTTTAAATATTTTAGCTCCACTACTATATACTTGTTCTCTTGATGCTATCTCAGTTTCTAGTATTTCTTTTACATCATCAGCGTCTACACCATCAACAATTAACTCAAGACCTTTTTTCAAGAATTTATCTTCCATCTCAGAAACTTCCTGTTCTATTGCCAACACTCCATCTTTTTTTATAATTCTTGCTAATTCTTTAAATTGACTTACTAAATCAATTTTATTTATATTATTTGATGTTATAGTTATCTTTAAAGCACTTGGAATTTTTTTCATTGTTTCTAAATCAAAAGTTATTAATACTGCTCCAAATGATCCACCAATTGTTATAAGTAAAGATGGTATGTGAATAAAAATACCTATTCCTTTTCCTCCTGATATTATCCCATACATTACCATACCAAATGCTAATAATAATCCTACAGGGGTTAAAATATCTTGTTTCTTCATTATATTCCTCCCCTATTATCTCTTAAGATTGACTATTTCTTGAAGTAACTCATCACTAGTTGTTATTAATTTGCTCGAAGCTTGGAATGCTCTTGTTGTTACTATCATTTCTGTAAACTCTTCTGATAAGTCTACATTTGACATTTCTATTGCTCCTTGATTTATTTTTCCATAAACAGCATCTTTAATTGGTGTTCCAGAGTTTGCTGTTTCATTATATAAATTTCCTCCAAGTTGTTCTAAACCTTCAGGGTTTTGGAATACTGCTATTTGTAAAGTTTGTTGCGTTCCATTTATTACATTACCATCCGGGCCTATTTCAGGCGATTTTGTACCATCCTCTAATAAATATGAAAGTTTTCCATCTTTAGAAAAATTAAATGATATTACTTTCTTTTTTCCTCCATCCTTTACTGTAACTTCTTTTGGTATCTCTATAGGATCTCCTTCTGTATTTAATACTTTATAACCTTCTGCAGTTACTAAATTTCCACTCATATCTATACTAAATGAACCATCTCTTGTGTACGCTTTTTGATTCGGAGCTATTTCAACAGTAAAAAAACCATCTCCATCTATAGCTAAATCTGAAGGTCTTCCTGTTGGCTGTATTGCACCTTGAACCATATTTTTGAATATCCCACTTACCTTAGTACCTATACCAATTTGTCCAGGATTAACCCCTCCAAGAGTTGCACTAGGTGCACTAGCGAATATTGAATCTTGATATAAGGCATCTGAAAATCTTGTAGATGTCTTTTTGTATGCAGTTGTACCAACGTTAGCTACGTTGTTACCTACAACATCCATCTTTGTTTGATTAGCCTTCATACCACTTATACCTGAATACATAGATCTTAACATATTTCTTCTCCTTTAATTATATATTTAAACTTTCAATAATTTCCTTTTTAACCATTTACTTTCTTTAAAGCTCCATACTCAACATCAATAAGTTCTCCACTTTCTCTAAGACTCATATATACAACTCCATCTTTGATGTGTACACCTTCAACTTTTCCTGACACTGTTTTTGGTTTATCCTCTGAAGTATCTGTTCCTTCAATAGCAGGAGCATAGGCCTCTATTTCTTTACCTATAAGGTTAGATGCTGTTCCCATAGCAGAGTTAACTAAAATACCATTAGTCATTCCTAGCATATATTCAATATTTTCATTCAAATCCATTGTTTGCTCAAGCATATTAAATTGTGCTAATTGTGTAACATACTGAGTAGGATCCTGTGTATTAAATGGATCTTGATTTTTCATTTGAGCTACAAGAAGTTTTAGAAACAAATCTTTATCAGTTTCCTTACCAGGCTCAATTATAGGAGTACCATTTTCTGTTTTATTAACACTTCTAGATGTTATACCACTATACTCTTTTACTGAAGTATTTATATTTGTCATATTACTAGTCCCCCTTCATTAGATTAATATATTTAAGTTTTCCTCAGTAGAGTTATAATCATCAACTTCATCTATTGTCTCAGACTTGTTGTTTTTATATTTATTATTTTTATTTTGTTCAGAATTTCTTTCTTTGTTGAACTCTTGACTCAAATTTCCTGAAAATAAATCTTCATTTTCTACTTTCACAGTTATTAAAACATTGTTTACTTTCATATTAATATCATTAAGATGCCTTTTTATATCATCTATATTTTTATTTACCATATCAAATGTCATATCATCATCAATTGTTATTAATAGATTTACATCTTCATCATTTTTAGATAACTTTATACTTATTTCACCTAATTCTCGTGGGTTAAACTTTATATTTAACTCTTCTAAATTATTTGATTTAATATACTTTGCAGCTTTAACAATGTCATCAGAAACAAAATCTGCTCTTATTTCACTAATAGGTTTATCTAAATAAGAAGATGTATCATTACTGTATAAACGAGAGTTGTTAATTGAACCTAGAAAAGTCGTATTACTTCTATTATCAGATATTATATTTTCCAGATAATCAATATCATTATTTGAACTTTTAGCGTTGCTATATCCATCAATTTTAGACATATTTAACATACCTATATTATCTAAATTTCTATACATATTATCATCATTACTTAACTTATCTGAATTTTTTATATACTCTTTTATTTTTTCTACAATTGATTCAATATTGTTAT